>NZ_DASSRP010000253.1:0-4277 GCF_035701725.1 Bradyrhizobium sp. | reverse complement strand
GCCAATCAGCGCGAGGACTATCTCAACAAGACGCTTGGCGAATACAAGGACAATTCGCGCCACGGCTACGATGGCACCATGGCGGACGTGATGGGCGAGGTGCCGAAGGAGCAGATCGCCGATCTTGCGTATTACATCTCGCACTATCGCTGAGGCCACGCAGCGGCTATCGCTATCAACTCGGGCCGACAAGGGGGCCGAACATGAAAGATATCTGGCGCCTACCGGCGCACGAATTGGCCGGCCTGATCAAGTCGAAGAAAGTTTCGGCCAAAGAGGCTGCGACCTCGGCGTTGGCGCGGCTCGATGCGGTCAACCCCGCGATCAACGCGGTCGTCGATCATCGGCCCGACGACGTGCTCGCGCAGGCGAATGCCGTCGATGCGGCGATCGCGCGCGGCGAGGATGCCGGCGTATTGGCCGGCGTGCCAGTCACGATCAAGGCGAATATCGATCAGGCGGGCTATGCCAATACCAACGGTCTGAAGATGCAGGCCGCGCTGATCGCGAAGGACAACAGCCCGGTCGTCGATAACTTGCGAAAGGCCGGCGCGGTTATCCTCGGCCGCACCAATTGTCCGGCATTCTCCTATCGCTGGTTTACCACCAATCTCATTCACGGCAACACCAAGAACCCGCGCGATCCCTCGATCACGCCGGGCGGCTCGTCCGGCGGGGCGGGCGCGGCAGTCGCGGCCGGCATCGGCCACATCGCGCACGGCACCGATATCGCCGGCTCGATCCGCTATCCGGCCTATGCCAATGGCGTGCACGGCCTTCGTACCACCACCGGCCGCGTCGCCGCCCATAACGCCGCACTGCCCGAGCGGCTGATCGGGCCGCAGATCGCGGCCGTCTCTGGCCCTCTCGCGCGCACCATCAATGACCTGCGGATTTCCCTTGCGGCGATGTCGATGCCGGATGCGCGCGATCCCTGGTGGGTGCCGGCACCGCTCGAAGGCCCGCCGCGGCCCAAGCGCGTCGCCTTGTGCGTTGACCCGGAAGGGCTCGATCCCGTTGCCGAGGTCAAAGCCGCGGTGGTCGATGCCGCCAAGCGCCTCGAGCGTGCCGGTTGGACCGTCGAGGAAATCACGAGCTTGCCGCCCCTCCGAGAGGCGGCCGAAAATCAGACCAAGCTCTGGCTCGGCGACAACTACGAAGGGCAGCTTGCCGCCGCCGAACGCGAGGGCGATCCCGGCGCGCTTGCCTGCCTGCGCGGCAACAAGTCGAAGGTGTTTCCATTCGATCATCTGACGCTCTCGAAGATCCTGACGCGGCGGGCGACGCTGGTGCGCGAATGGTCGCTGTTTTTGGAAAAATATCCGGTGCTGTTGATGCCGGTGTGCGGCGAACTGCCGTTCCCGGATGAACTCGACACCAGAGACGATGCCTCGTTCGCGCGCGTCTGGCGCGCGCAGCTCCCGCAGATCGCCATTCCCTTCATGGGCCTGCCGGGCCTCACGGTGTCCACGGGACTGGTTGGGCGCGTGCCGGTCGGTGTGCATCTCGTCGCTGGCCGCTACCGCGAAGACCTTCTCCTGCTCGCGGGCGAGGCGATCGAGGCCGGCGGCACGCCGCCATCGCCGATCGATCCGTATCCGGGTTGACGATGAGCACGATCTACGATTTTTCCGCGAAATCGCTTGCGGGCGAGGATACGCCGCTCAAGCGGTTTGCCGGTCAGGTGCTTCTGATCGTCAACACCGCAAGCGCCTGCGGATTCACGCCGCAATATAAAGGCCTCGAAGCATTGCAGCAGAAATACGGCGCACGCGGTTTTTCCGTGCTCGGCTTTCCCTGCAACCAGTTCGGGCGTCAGGAGCCGGGCAGTGCGGCCGAGATCGGACAGTTCTGTTCCTCGAACTATGCCGTGACTTTTCCGATGTTCGACAAGATCGAGGTCAATGGCGACAACGCCCATCCGCTCTATCAGTATCTGCGGCGCGAAAAGTCCGGGCTGCTCGGTTCGGCGATCAAATGGAATTTCACCAAATTCCTGATCGACCGTTCCGGCAAGGTGGTCGGGCGCTACGCGCCGATCGCGACGCCGGAATCACTTACCAAGGACATCGAGGCATTGCTGTGAACGAGAAAAACCAGGCGGCGGACCAACTGCCGGATCGTCTCTGTGTCGATCCGCAAAGCCCCTATTATAACGAGGCCGTGCTGGCGCGTGACGTCGGCATCCGCTTCAAGGGCGTCGAGAAAAACAACGTCGAGGAATACTGCGTCAGCGAGGGCTGGATCCGCATCACCGCCGGCAACGCCAAGGATCGCTACGGCAATCCGCTGACCATCAAGGTGCACGGACCGGTTGAGCCGTATTTCCGGGACAAGAAGTAGTCGGCGTTTAGAATCCTTCGAACGAACCTATTCTTCGATAGCGCGCTCCACCCACAATGGTCTAAGGCGAATCGCGGCACGCAATCGCATGCCGCGATCGGGAGCCTGTGCGCGGAGATGGATGAACTGAACGGACGCATGATTGCATGCCAGCTCCTGATTGCTGGATTGATTGCGCGCGTTGCCAATAATTCCCGTGACCCTTTGCAGTTTTTGACCGATTTTCGCGATGAGATGCGGGCGGTCGTGCAAGGGATCAACATCGCCGGATCGGATCGTCCGGAGCGGGCGCGCCAGGCCGCAAAGCAAACCCTCGACGAATTGTTTTCGCTGATGAAGCCGCCGAGTGTTGACGAGGTCGATGGCGACTGAAGCGCGTACGGATTCGCGCGAGTGATCTCTTAGATCGATTTCAAACGCAGAATTAGAATCGATTTGATCTAGGAATATTCAAAGCGCCTGCGTGTTGACCGCAAATTTCACGCCCGATACCAACTTAGCATTCGCTCATGCCGGGGAAACAGCATGAGCCAAGAAAAAGCTGATGGGGCAACTGATGACTCGGGTGCGGGCACCGCGTTCGCTGCGTGCGAATGCTGCGACGACTTTCTCTGACGAACGGCTTGACGGGCAGGCGGGCCGCAAGGTCTCCTCAGTTGCTGGACTGGTGGCCGTGGCATCGTTCTCTGGCGGTGCTGAAGCGCAGCAGTCCAATCTGCCGCCGGTCTCCGTCGATGCGCCGGTTGCGCGCCCCAAACCTGCGGCCAGTGCACCGACCCCGGATCAGGTGAGGGCGCGCAACGCATTGCGCCGCGCCGCCAGGCGCCAACAGCAACAGGCCAAGCCCGCGCCGGCGACCGGCAGTGCCGCGCTGTTGCCGGATCGCGATCGCTATGCCGACCCGTCCGCACCCTACAAGGGCGACCGGCTGCAAGCGTCGGGAAAATTTCCCGAGCCGCTATTGAATACACCCAAGACGGTCACGGTGCTGACCAAGGACGTTCTGGAAGACAAGAACGCCACCACGTTGAAGCAGGCGATCCTGAGCACGGCGGGCGTCACGCTCGGCAGCGGCGAGGGCGGCAACGCGTTTGGCGACCGCTTCTTCATCCGCGGCTTCGATGCCCGTAACGACGTCTTCATCGATGGCCTGCGCGACCCCGGTGTCAGCGTTCGAGAGAATTTCTTCACCGAGCAGGTGGAGATCCTGCGCGGTCCGGGCTCATCCTTTGCCGGCCGCGGCACCACCGGCGGCGCGATCAACATCGTCACCAAGGAAGCTCAAGAGGAGAAGAGCTTCTACAACATGGATACGACGTTCGGCACCGACGCCACCAAGCGGATCGTGCTCGACGTCAACCAGATCGTGACCCCGACCTTTGCCGTTCGCGCGGGCGGCATGTTTCAGGATGCCGACGTGGCGGGGCGCAACTACGTCACCGACGACCGTTCCGGCGGGTTTGTGGCGACCAAGTGGACGCCGAGCGACGCGATCAAGATCACCACGGACTATGTTCAAAGCGACCTGCACGGCATTCCGGATTTCGGCGTGCCGTATTATCGGCCGGGCGCCACCACCTCGTCGAGCAACCAGAAGTTCGGCACCACGGCGGGCGGTCCGTATCCGGACTATGGGGTCAACCGTGACAATTTCTACGGCTTCGTCTACCGCGACTTCTTCCAGGTTCAGCAGGACATCGGCACAGTCAACACTGAGGTCAAGCTCACGCCCGATCTCACCTTCAACGACAAGGTGCGGGTCTCGCATTCGCTCAACAACTATATCGGCACCTTGCCGGAATCGCCGACCGCGCCGCTGCCGTTGTCGGCCGCGACATTCACGGCCAACCCGCAGAGCCGTTATCAGACCACCGACGTGCTCGCCAACCAGTCGGAGTTGACCTACAAGTTCAATACCGGTGATTTCAAACATA
>NZ_DASSRP010000252.1:0-11035 GCF_035701725.1 Bradyrhizobium sp. | reverse complement strand
AGCAACCGCTTGATCTCGCGGTTTTGCTCGCCCTGGCCGTCGGCCCATTCGCGGATCATTTGCTGCTCGGTGCGCATGTGGGTGACGAGGCCCTGGATCGCCTCGGCGAGGTTGGCCATCGCCGTGGTCGTGGCCTTGCCGCCGCCGCCTTCTTCGAGCGCGACGCGCAGGCGGTCGATCGCGGCTTCAAGGTCGCCGCTCGCTCCGCCTTCGCCTGAAGACGCGTAGTTGCGCACGGTCGTGGCCAGCCAGTCTTCGAGGTCGGTGTAGAAGCGGTTTTGCGCCCCGCTCGATTGCAGGTCGAGAAAGCCAAGGATCAGCGAGCCGGCGAGGCCGAACAGCGAGGACGAAAACGAGATGCCCATGCCGCCGAGCGGCGCGGCGAGGCCTTCCTTCAAGGTATCGAACAGGGCGCCGGCGTCGCCGCCGACCTTCAGGCCGTCGATGACGTGGCCGACCGAGCCTACGGTCTCGATCAGGCCCCAGAACGTGCCGAGCAGGCCGAGGAACACCAAAAGGCCGGTCATATAGCGGGAGATGTCGCGGGCCTCGTCGAGGCGGGTGGCGATGGAATCGAGCAGATGGCGCATCGTCTGCTGCGAGATCGTGATCCGCCCGCTTCGCTCGCCGCCGAGGATGGCGGCCATGGGCGCCAGCAGCGTCGGATGGCGCGCGAGCGCGAGGCCGGGATCGGCGATGCGGAAATTGTTGACCCAGGCCACTTCCGGATAAAGCCGCACCACCTGACGGAACGACAGCACGATGCCAATGAACAGGACGAGGCCAATCAGCGCGTTCAGCCCGGGATTGGCGAAGAACGCGGTGACGATCTGCTTGTAGAGCACGACCGCGATCAGGGCGCACAGCACCAGAAACACCAGCATCCGCACCAAAAAGATCCGCGGCGGTGCAAGCTTCGTGAATTCGAGCTCCATGGTGGAGCGGGAGGAGGTCGGCATTTCCGGGGTCACCCGTTGCAAGCGGCTTTTTTCAATTGCCCACTATGGCACAGCGGGCTCGGGAGGGAAGGCTGGAGGTAGCGGATCGGGATTGCGGGCGGGAACTTTCGTGTGAAACTTGGCGTCATCTTGTCCGTAGCTCCGCAAAGACCTGAAAGCTCATGCGGTTAAGTGCGGATTTCGGATGGCTTCATCATACCTTGCGGCGCTGGTTTGGATCGCGCTCGCGCTATCGATCCTGATGGCGGGCGCCTGGGCCGTGCAACAGCGGACCGGCAATTCCGGCTGGGTCGACACCATCTGGACGTTCTCGGTCGGCCTGGTCGGGGCGTGCGGCGCGCTGTGGCCGCTCGAAGGGACTGCACCGAACGCGCGGCAATGGCTGGTTACTGCGCTGGTGACGGTATGGTCGTTGCGGCTCGGCGCGCACATTGCCGTACGGACGTCCCACATATCGGACGATCCGCGCTACGCGGCGTTCGCGCGTGAATGGGGAACTGCGGCGCCGCGCCGCATGTTCATGTTTCTGCAACAGCAGGCGCTGGGGTCGATCCCGCTGGTGTTTGCGATCTTTGTCGCCGCGCAGTTTCCGCACCCCGGGCTTCGCTTGCAGGATTATCTCGGCGCCATGATTCTGGCCGTCGGCATTTGCGGCGAGGCGCTGGCCGACGGCCAGCTCAAGCAATTCCGCCAAGATCCGGACCATCAAGGGCAAGTCTGCGATGCCGGATTGTGGCGCTGGTCACGACATCCGAACTATTTCTTTCAATGGTTGGGTTGGCTGGCCTATCCCGTGATCGCGATCTCGCCTGATCACCCCATCGGCTGGGCCAGTCTTTTGGCGCCCGCCTTCATGTACTGGATCCTGGTCCATGTCACCGGTGTCCCCCCGCTGGAGGCGCAGATGCTGCGCTCGCGCGGGACGCGCTACCGTGACTATCAGGCACGCACCAGCGTCTTCTTCCCGTTGCCGCCGCGCGTACGCGCTTCCAAGGGAGAACCAACGTGAGCTTGACGTCGGGGGTGATCGGGCTTGCCGAGCGGGTGCCGTTGCCCGATTTCGTGATCCGCGCGGCGATCCGACAACTTTGCGCGCGCACGGCGGCGCGGCTGGCCAAAGGCGATCCGGTAGCCGACGCGCGATTTGCGCGCGAAATGGCGGATCGCGCCATCGCCGAACACACGGCAGCCGCCAATGCGCAGCACTACGAAGTGCCGGCCGCCTTCTTCGGCCATGTGCTCGGACCGAACCGCAAATATTCCTCATGCTTCTATCGCACGCCCGGCTCGACCTTGCGGGAAGCGGAAGAAGAGGCGCTGCGGCAGACCGGCGATCACGCAGGCCTCGCCGACGGACAATCGATCCTCGAACTCGGCTGCGGCTGGGGTTCGCTGTCGTTATGGATGGCGCAGCAATTTCCGAATTCGAAAATAGTCGCGGTTTCAAACTCACATTCACAAAGGATGTATATCCAGGGCGAGGGCGCGGCGGGCGGATTGACCAATCTCTCGGTGGTCACCGCCGACATGAATCATTTCGATCCCGGACGACAGTTCGACCGTATTGTGTCGGTCGAAATGTTCGAGCACATGATGAACTGGCGCGAGCTACTGAGCCGGGTGCGGTCATGGCTGGCGCCGCAAGGCCGCTTCTTCATGCACATCTTTACCCATCGCGCCGGGGCCTATCTGTTCGACCGGAACGACAGCACGGACTGGATCGCGCAGCATTTTTTCACCGGCGGCATCATGCCGAGCCATCTCTTGATCCGGCAATATGCCGACTTGTTCGAGGTGGAGCAGGAGTGGCGCTGGAGCGGCGAGCATTATCAACGCACGGCGATGGACTGGCTGGCCAATTTCGATGCGCACGGGGGCGAGATCGAAACGGTCTTGCGCGGCGTCTATGGCGCGGACACCGAACTGTGGATGCGGCGCTGGCGTTGGTTTTTTCTGGCGACCGCGGGGCTGTTCGGCTTTTCAGACGGCAACGAATGGGGCGTCAGCCACTACCTCATGAAGGCGAGTTAAGGCAACGCGCGGCAGGGTAGCAGGCCGGTTCATTGCACCTTCATTCGCCAGTTCTCGGGGAGCGTGCGAAACGCAATATGGAGCAGCTCGCTGAAGGATGCGGTTTTGAAGCCGTACTTTCCCCAGGCCGCGGCGAGCGCCTGTCTGGTGAAGATTGAGACGTGCCCGTTGCGCGGTCCGATATACCACCAGGACATTCCGGTCTTGGGCAGGTCGTCCGGCTGGACCAGCGTCGTATACAGCACCGCGCCCGGATCGGCGACGAATTCGACCATCTTGCCAATTCCGGCGATCGGATCTGGCAAATGTTCCATGGTCTCAAAACACGTCACCAGATCGAACTTGCCGCTCGGCTGCAGCGCATGTTCCGCCACCATCGGATCGTAGGTCACCGCCTCCTTGAATCCGCTGGCGCGCAAAGAGCTGCACAGCACGTCGTTGCCGCCGCCGTAATCGAGCACCCGCATGCCCGACTTGTGCTCGGACCAGAACTGGGCCACCCAACTGGCATTGCCGCTTGGGCGCGCCTCCAGGTAATCGGGATCGTACTTCACGTAGTCGTCGTTGTAGATGTGGGTCTTGAATTCGCCGATGTCCCAGTCGTCGAACGCGTCGGTGAACAGAAAGCCGCAGGTCTCGCAGCGGCGATAATAGACCGGCAAGCCCGAAACAGGCGGCATGGGGGCGCCGATATCGCAGGGCCGGCTGAAGTCGGTCACGCCGTAGAGCGCCGACGGCGCGCCGCAAATCTTGCAGGGCAGGGAGGACGGCCTTGCCGCCCTGAGACGAAGATCGGCTGGACGCATGGTCAGCTTTTGCTGCTCGTTTGCCGCCGACAGAAATCCTCGCCGGTTCACGAGGCCTTCTTGACCGGGGCTAGTTCGCTCAAGGTCTTGTCTTCGGAGTGAATCGCAAGGATGTTGATGCCGACTTCCCGCAGGACATAGCCGCGATCGCTGAACCAGCGGTGCAGTTGCTCGCTGTTGCTCTTGATCTTTTCGACCAGAAGAATCGGACGCGTGCTCTTGATGGTTTTCTCGGCGCCTTCCAGCGCTTCCATCTCCATGCCTTCGACGTCCAGCTTGATGAAGTCGACCCGCGGCAGGTTGAACTCGTCGAGCGCCACCTTGCGGACCTCGGCGGTGTTTTCCGTGTAGTTGATCGGTTGGCCGATGAACTCGTTGTTGGCGCGCTGGCGCAGCTCGAGACTGCCGAAGCTCGCGGGCATCATGTAGTTCGGATTGGGGATGGTCATGACGCCGGATTCGGAGGAGATCGCCGCATGCAGCGCCATCGCATTGAAGCAGTTGTTGATCGCGATATTGCCGGCGAGCGCGTAGTAAATCCGCTCCTGCGCCTCGATCGCAAACACCGATCCCCAGCCGGTCATCGCGATCGCCCATTCGATGGTGTGCACGCCGATATTGGCCCCGCAGTCGAGCGCCAGCACGCCATTGCCATGGTGGCGGCGCCGCGCCGCCAGAAGTTCGACCGCCAGTTTGACCTCGGTCGGATCGAATGAGCCTGATTCGAGGATCTGAAAGCCGACGCCGATGCCGCTGTCGGGGCCGACCATTCGATAGTCGAGCCGGTTGACGATCATCGTCCCGTGGTTGGACGAAGCAAGCACGAAAGCCAGTTTGCGTCGCACGTCAGCCATCACATGTCTCCTGCGGCCAAGAGTAAAGTCAGGCGATTTGACAGGGGAAGGCGAGGCGATACGGCAGAAATTTCGAGAGGCTGCCTGACGCTCCCGATGACTCATTCGGCTCGATCACGGCATGAACAACTAGATGATTCTTGAGGCCTCGCAAAGGCGCAGGAACGCTTCCAGCGGCCGGGAACTTGCTCGCGGTCAGGCATGGACGGGGCGGAGCCGCTGGCGTCCCACCAAAATGCAGATCAAGAGAAGATTGAGAAGATTGGAGCCGATACCGGCGGCGAAGGCCGGCGCATAGTATCCAAAATGATCGTAGAGCAGGCCGGCGATCCAGCTCCCGGCGCCCATGCCGCCGCCCGAGAACAGCAACAGGGTCGGAATTCGCCAGGAGGCCTGTGACGGCGGGAACAGTTCGCGCGCCGAGAGCACATAGGCCGGGATGATGCCGGAAAAGCCGAGGCCGAACGCCGCCGTCACGGCGAAAAGGCCGGCCTCGTTCTGCGTCAGCAGGAAGGCCGTCATCGCGACCGCCTGCCAGACCGATCCGATCAGCACGGTGGTCAAGCCGCCGATGCGGTCGGAGATCGCGCCCCAGACCTGCCGGCTCAGGAATGCCGTCCCGAGCAGCACCGAGAGCATCAAGGCCCCTACCGAGCGGCTGATGCCCAGATCGCTGCAGAACGCGACGAGGTGTCCCTGCGGCATCGACATCGGGATGCAACACAGGACGGCCGCGCAGCAGATCATCGCGAACACGACATTCGGCGGCCAGCCGAGCACGCGCGCGCATGCCGCGCCTTCTGCCGCCGATGCGAGAGGATGATGCGTGTCCGGGGGTGCACGGAAATAGAGCGCCGCAACCGGCACCACGACGAGCATCTCGGCGACGGCGTAGAGCAGCATCGAATGTCGCCAGCCGAACTTGGCGATCGCGCCCTCGAAGATCGGCGGCCAGATCGTGCCCGCCAGATAGGTGCCGCTCGAAATCAGCGCCAGCGCCGAGCCGCGGCGGCGGTCGAACCAGCGGCTGACATAGACATAGAGCGGTGCATTGATGCCGCCGATTCCGATCATGCCGATGAACAGTCCGTGGCCGATCCATAGCGGCCAGGGCGGCCCGAAGGTCGAGATGGAGAGGCCAAGTCCGATCATCAGCGAGCCGAAGATCACCGTCCAGCGTGTGCCGATGCGCCCGGCGATCTGAGACATCACGATGCCGCCGAAGCCGGAGCCGAGCCAGGCCAGCGAGGAGGCGAGCGCCGGAATCGAACGCGAGCCGCCGACCTCGCTTGCGATGTCCTTGAGCGCGACGGCCGTGATCCAGGCAGCCCCAAACGACATTGCCAGTACGAACAAGGCGGCCGAAGCAACGGTCCAGGAGGTCCTGGTCTCGATCGAAATGGAAGGCGATTGCAGCATTGGCGGACGGTCTCAACTTGCTGGTCCGTTCTACAGACCACGCAAGAATCTACCACCCACATCCAAGCGGGGCAGTTCGGCATGCTGCATTGCGGCGCGTCGCCTCACGACGTTGCCCAGGGATGCTTTGCGATTTTCGAAGATCGGCGCGATGCGAATTCCACCGTACGCTTGGTGGTCCGAACTAGCGGCCGAACAGGCCGCCCACCACGTGGCCGATCGCCCCGATCGGGCCGCCAATGCCGCCGCCGCGAGCATGACGGCGGCCGTGATGACGCTCGGCACGGTCGGGCTTGCTGTCTTCCGCCACATCGGCGCTTTCGTTCAGCAGCGCCTGATGCTGGGCCTGGTTGAGAAAACCGGTCTTGGGAAAGCCGTGGCTCTCCTGCCAGCGCGAAATCGCATCTCGGGTCTGATCATCGAATTTTCCGGACGACTTGGTATCGAAGCCAAGCCTGGTGAGGCGGCGCTGCACGTCGCGGCGCTTCGTCCTGGTCAGGTGGATCTGGTCTTCGCTCTGCTGGCTGGCTTCGTCAGTCGACGCGGTCGGCGCCGTATCGTCGGCGGGCGCCGAGACTTGGCGAGGGGTTTCGCTCAAGCCCGCCCTCGCGGAGTTTGCGCATCCCGCGATTCCCAGAACGAACAGCACGAGAATCACGGCGCGCATGAGCCTGTTGCCTGATGTTGGGGCCGACGATCGAGGGCTAGGTCCGCATTAGTAGAGACACATGCCACCGCCTTCAACACTCCTTTTGTCGCGGGGCAACGATTGTCCGCGACTGTTGGTTCCATGCCGCAGGTTTGCTGGCTTCGCCGCACCGCACGCGAAAGAGCTGAGGGTCGGTTATTTGCACGTCCGCGGGATCAAGTCCCCAGCGGCTTCAAGATCTTCACAAGCTCGCCGTGCACAAACTCGTTGCCGCAGATCACGCTGCGGGTGATCAGCGGGTCGTCATTGCCGGCGATGCCGGAGACGACGCCGCCGGCTTCGCGCACCAGGATCTGGCCGGCCGCGATATCCCAGGGCTGCAGGTTGCGCTCCCAGTAGCCGTCGAGGCGTCCGGCGGCGACAAAGGCAAGGTCCAGCGAGGCCGCGCCGAACCGGCGCAGTCCCGCGACGCGGTTCTGGATTTCGGTCATTTCCCGGCGCGACAGCTCGTGGTCGCCGCGGCCGATATGCGGCAGTCCGCAGGCGATGACGCATTCGTTGAGCTTGCGCCGCCCCGCAACCCGCAGACGCTGATCGTTCAGAAACGCGCCCTTGCCGCGCTCGGCGGTATAGAGCTCGTCATTGGCCGGATTATAGATCACGCCGGCGATCACAGTGTCCTCGCGCTGGAGCGCGATCGAGATCGCAAATTGCGGAATGCCGTGCAGGAAATTCGTGGTGCCGTCGAGTGGATCGACGATCCAGGTGTGAGTCTTGTCGGCGCCTTCGCGCATGCCCCCTTCCTCGCCGATGAAGCCATAGCCGGGCCGTGCCTTGGAGAGATCGGTGTACAGCATCTCCTCGGCGCGCTTGTCGGCCAGGCTGACGAAATTGGCCGGTCCCTTCAGCGACACTTGAAGATTTTCGATTTCGCCGAGGTCGCGCTTAAGGCTGCGGCCGGCGCGGCGCGCCGCCTTGACCATGACATTGAGGAGGGCTGATTGCAGCATGATCTTCGTTGTTTCCACGAAAACGGCGCGCTCCCTCTCCCATCGGGACAGGGCGGGGTGAGGGGTTACGGTGTCGGTGAGGTTCGAGACCCCTCACCCGGCGCTAGCGCCGACCTCTCCCCACAGGGGAGAGGTGAAGACGAGTGTGCGTGCCCGTTAGCGCGGGAGCCGTCAAGCTCATTTGGTGCCGAACCACTTGCGCACAGCGGCGGACGCCTTGTCCTTGTCCTCGGCGCTCATGCTGGCGAGGGCCTGGTCGAGGTCGGGATCGCCTTTTCCGGCCGTCTTGGCGATGGTGTGCCATTTCAGCGCCTCGACCTTGTCCATCGCGACGCCTTGGCCGCTGGCGAGCACGCGCGCCAGGCGGTTTTGCGCGATCGGATTGTTCTGCCGGGCCGCCTTTCGCAATAACGTGATCGCGGTGGCCTCGTTCTTGGGGGTGCCGGTGCCGTTGAACAGCGCGATCGCATATTCGACTTCGGCGTCGACAATGCCCGCCAGTGCCGCTGCCTGCAGCAGCCGCGCCGCTTTCTCCACATCCTTCGGCACGCCGGTGCCTTCCTTGTAGAAGGTTGCGAGCGCGTATTGCGCCTCCGCATTGCCGGCGTCCGCCGCCACGCGCATCAATTCCGCGGCGCGCCGCACGTCCTGCGGCAGCACGTCGCCGCCGAGATAAAGCAGCGCCAGATTGTAGGTTGCCTTCGGATTGCCGAGCTTGGCGGAGGAGGCGAGCATCTTCGCCGCTTCTTCGCGATTGACCGGTCCGCCGCGGCCGGCCAGCCGCAGCATCGCGAGTTCGAACATCGCCTCCCGATCGCCGGCATCGGCCGCGCGCTTGTACCATTCGACCGCCTTGGCATCGTCGCGCTTGACGCCAAAGCCGTTGGCGTAGAGCTCGCCGAGCATGGTCATCGCCTTCGGATCGTCCTTCTCCTGCACCCGCTTGGTGGCCAGATCGAACGAGGTCTTGTAGAGGCCGCGCTGATAGGCGCCGTAGACGAGATCGGCGTTGGGATCGTCGGGCGCCTCGACCGACGCCGCGGTCGCGTTGGGCGACGCGGGCGTTGCCGGCTTCTTCGCCGTCGGCCTGATTTTGGGCTGGGCTGCGGTGGCGGGCTTTGCCGGCGGCGGTGTGGCGGGTGTTGCCGGCGTAGCCGCAGGCGGGGAAGGCGGGACCTGGGCGAGCGCCACCGTTGCCAGCATCACGGTGCCAAGGATCAGAAGAGGGCGGAAGATTCTCATGGTGCTGCTTTAGCCCTGCGGCGCCTCGGCTTTCGCTGGCCTTGCGGCACGGGCCTTGCGGATCGCATCGCCGGCGGCGCGCAAGGCCGCAGCCGGGCCCTCGGGGGCGGTCCAGACGAAATCGCCGGCCAGAATGAAATCGGCGCCTGCCGCGGCGAACGCGCCGACCTCCTCCAGCGCGCCGGCGAAGCCGACCGACGGCACTTCGAATACCTCGTCCCACCATTGCAACCGCTCGGCAATCGCTTCGCTCGAGGGACGCTGCCCGGTCTCGTTCGGCTCGCCGAACAAGACATAATCTGCGCCGAGTTCACCCGCGGTCATCGCGTCATGGCGCGTTGCGAGGCCGCCAATGCCGGCGATGCGATCGGGTTTCAGCGAGGGCAGCGCCTCCTCCAGCGCGGCGAGGCCGGAAAGATGGGCACCATCGGCGCCGCCGCGCGCGACCAGATCGGCGTGCCCTTCGAGCAACAACGCAGCGCCCTTGTCCTGGACGATCGGCGCCAGCGCCTTGATGTGCGAAATGAGCGTGCGCGGGTCCGATGGTTTCAGCCGCAGCAGGACGGCCGCGACATCGGCTTCCGTCAATAAGGATGGAAGCAGTTTCGCGATCGGCTGCGGATCGTCGATCTCAGGCGTTGCGAGATAAAGCCGCACGAGCGGCCGTGGCGGGACAGGCTTCAATGTTACGCCGCCTTCTTTTCGAGGTCGGCCGTCCATTTGCCGGCAGAGGCGAGCCCGTTCATATGCGCGCGGTGGCTGAAGGCACGCTGGCCGGCCGCGACGTTTTCGGCTTTTCCGGACCAAGCCTTCTGTGGCGCCGCCTGCAGCGCGCGGCCATAGGAGAAGGTGAGGCGCCAGGGCAGGTTGCCGATCGCATTCATGGCATTGAGATGCGCGGTCGCTTCTTCATCGGACTGGCCGCCGGACAAGAACGCGATGCCGGGCACGGCCGCGGGCACGCAGGATTTGAGCAGGCGGATGGTCTTTTCGGCGACTTCCTGCACGGACGCCTGCCTGGCCGACTTCTTCCCCGATATCGCCATGTTGGGCTTGAGGATCATGCCTTCGAGCGCGACGCGCTGCACGCGCAATTCCTGGAAGGTCTTGTTGAGGACGCGGCTTGTGACCTCGTAGCAGCGGTCGATGTCGTGGTCGCCGTCCATCAGCACTTCCGGCTCGACGATCGGAACGATCTGTGCCGCCTGGCACAACGCAGCATAGCGCGCCAGCGCATGCGCGTTGACGCGGATCGCGGTCATCGAGGGGATCTTCTGGCCGATGTCGATCACGGCGCGCCATTTCGCAAAGCGCGCGCCGCGCTCGTAATATTTCTTCAGCCGTTCGGCGAGCTTGTCGAGACCGACGGTGACGAGTTCGCCGGGGCAATTCGGCAACGCTTGCGTTCCTTCATCGACCTTGATGCCTGGAATGCTCCCCGCCTGCTCGATCAGTTTGACGAGCGGCGTGCCGTCCTTCGCATCTTGCCAGATGGTCTCGTCATAGAGGATGACGCCGGAGATGTATTTGCTCATCGCCTCCTGCGCGCGGAACAGCATCTCGCGGTAGTCGCGGCGGCTGTCCGCGGTCGATTCCACCTTGATGGCGTCAAAGCGCTTCTTGATGGTGCCGGACGATTCGTCGGCCGCGAGGATGCCCTTGCCCGGCGCGACCATGGCAACGGCGACTTTGTTGAGATCGGCGAGATTCATCGGAACGTCCTCCGCTGGTGGTCCGATTCTAACATTCGCATCCCGTCTCAGTAGCCACTTTTGCGAATGTTAGAATCGAAGGACCACCAGAAAACCATGTTTTGCAGTGGAGTTTCGGATTTGACATTCGCTTTGCGAGTCCGCGGCCCGATGTGTAGCGAATGTCAAATCCACTCCACTGCTTGCGTTTTGGCGGCCAAAATAGACCGTTCTCGGGCAAAAGAGGAGGTTCACGTTGGTCGCAGGGGGCGGCGTTGGCACCCGAATGGCGTCATTCCGGGGCAACGCGGAGCGTGAGCCCGGAATCCATGGCACCGCGAGTACATGGATGAATGGATTCCGGGTTCGCATCT
>NZ_DASSRP010000251.1:0-25362 GCF_035701725.1 Bradyrhizobium sp. | reverse complement strand
GACCAGCGCCAGACCAAGCCCGCTGCCGGTCGGCTTGGTGGTCACGAAGGGATCGAACAGGTTCGGCAACAAATCTTCCGGCACGCCGGGGCCGTTGTCGCGCACGCAGAATTCAAGCGGCAGCGACACGCGCGACTTCTTTCCCGGCACCGACAAGCGGACGCCCGGGCGGAAGGCGGTGGTCAGCTGGATTTCCGCCTCGTTGCCCAGATCGGCGGTGGCTTCGGCGGCGTTCTTGACCAGGTTCAGGAACACCTGGATCAGCTGGTCCTGATTGGCAAGCACCGGCGGCAGCGAAGGGTCGTAGTCCTCGACAAAGCGCACGTTGCGCGCAAAGCCGGATTGCGCCAGCCGTTTGACGTGATCGAGCACCGAGTGAATGTTGACCGGGCCGCGCGCCACCGGCCGGTCGTCGCCGAACACCTCCATGCGGTCGACCAGCGTGACGATGCGATCGGCCTCGTCGCAGATCAGCCGCGTCAGCATACGGTCTTCAGGCGATGCCGCCTGTTCGAGCAGTTGCGCAGCGCCACGGATTCCGGAGAGCGGATTCTTGATCTCGTGCGCCAGCATGGCGGCGAGCGCAATCACCGAGCGCGCCGCGCTGCGATGGGTCAACTGCCTGTCCATCTTGTCGGCAATGCTGCGCTCCTGCAGCATCACGACGATATGCCCGGGCCGCTCGCTGACCGGCGCGACGTGCAGATCGACCTGGCGATCGCCGCCCATGCGCGGGGTGCCGAGATCGACCTTGTACTCGTTGACCGGCGAGCCGGAGGAGCGAACCTGGTCGATCAGCGCCAAAAGCGGACTTCCGAACGGCACCAGATCCTTCAGCGAATGGCGCTGCAGGAATTGCGCCGAGATGTCGAAGAACGATTCCGCCGCAATGTTGGCGTCCGCGATCCGGCCGTCAGGAGCGACCAGCAGCACCGGGTTCGGCAGCGCGTTGAGGATGATCTCCGCATCTGACGGCAACGGCCGGCGGTGTTCGGCGGTCGAACTCATGCCGCGGCGTCCCATGCGAAATCGTCGAAGGCATCGCCGAGCGCGCGATGAACCGCGTTCGGGTCCTCCGAGGTCAGGATGCGGCCGCGCCACAGCTTCAACGCCCCGGCGGGCGCGCAGGCGTAACTGGCGGCGACTTCGAGCGCGGAGCCGAGGTGCTTGCGGGCGTGACGAAGGCCGATGCGCAAACCGTAGTGGCGGCAAATCTCGTCGTAGAGCCTGCGGATGTAAGTTAGCTGGTCGCCAAGCGACGGCGTGGCTTCGGCGACGCCGTTTTGCAGCCGCCGGCCGATCTGACCGGGCAGCCAGGGCTGGCCCTGGGCGCCCCGCCCGACCATCACCGCGTCGGCGCCGGAAGCTTTGAGCGCGGCCACCGCCTTGTCGAACGAGGTGATGTCGCCATTGACCACGACCGGAATTGCGACCGCGTCCTTGACCGCCCGCACGGCTGCCCAGTCGGCCTCGCCCTTGTAGAACTGGCAACGTGTTCGGCCGTGAACGGAGATCATCTGCACGCCGGCGGCCTCGGCGCGGCGCGCCAGCTCCGGCGCATTCAGCGAGCGTTCGTCCCAGCCGAGCCGCATCTTCAGGGTCACCGGCACGTTCACCGCGCCGACGGTCGCATCGATCAGCCGCACCGCATGATCGAGATCGCGCATCAAGGCCGAACCGGATTGCCCGCCGGTAACGTGCCGCGCGGGACATCCCATGTTGATGTCGATGATATCGGCGCCGGTCGCTTCCGCGATCCGCGCCCCCTCCGCCATCCATCTGGTCTCACAGCCCGCGAGCTGAACGACGTGAGGACCGATACCGGCGGCCTCGCAGCGGCGCTGGGACATCGGCGTGCCGTTGACCAGATCATCGCTCGCCGTCATTTCGGATACGACCAGCCCGGCCCCGAGTTCGGCCGCCAGGCGCCGGAATGGCGCGTCCGTGATCCCCGACATGGGGGCCAGAAAAACCCGGCTCGCGACCTCAATACCACCTATTTTCAATGGGTTAGGACGCAGATTGTCGGGAGTGCTCACGGATTTCTCGCATGCCTGCCGGGTGCCGTTACCCGTTGGAATCCAATCTTACGCACAAATCTTGGGCAGTCAAGTTTCATGCCTACACTTTAACCAGCTATGCGAATCTTGCAAGTGCACTGCAGCAAAGTCTCTATTTTTCTTTCGGGTTCAAAAGTCTCTATTTTTCTTTCGGGGTCAGAGGATTCGCACTGTTTTCCGCCCGTGGTGCCGCTTTTGCGAAGTTCGTGCACCCGCCTTTCACGAAATCCCGAAAGTCACAGACACCAAGCCTCTGATTCCAGTCCCGCTTTCCTTTTGAAGTTCCTCGACAAAATTCGCCGCTGCTGGCGCAGGAACTTCCAATGGGCGGCACTGGCATGATAAGGGCTGAGCCCCCATCAACTTCGATCGACCGACAGCAAGAGACACATGCCGAATCCGCCGCGAACTGCCGCCATTCTCGTTGCCGCGGGACGCGGCCTGCGCGCCGGCGCGGGCGGACCGAAACAATATCGTTCGGTCGGCGGACAGCCGGTGATCCACCGCGCGATGGCGCCGTTCTGCACGCATCCGCTGATCACCGCCGTGCAGCCGGTGGTGAACCCGGATGACGCCGCGGTCTTTGACGAGGCCGTGCGCGGGCTTCGCTATGCCCCTCCGGTCAAGGGCGGTGCGACGCGCCAGGCCTCGGTGCGAGCGGGGCTTGAGGCGCTCGCGGCGGTGAAACCCGACATCGTGCTGATCCACGACGCCGCGCGGCCTTTCGTCTCGGCAAACGTGATTTCGCGCGCGATCGATGCGGCTTCGATATCAGGCGCGGCGATTCCCGTCATTCCCGTCACTGATACGATCAAGCTGGTGGACGACAAGGCCCATGTCGAGGCCACACCCGAGCGCGCGCGCTTGCGGATCGCCCAGACGCCGCAATCGTTCCGCTTCGACGTCATCCTGGAGGCGCACCGGCGCGCCGCGCGCGAGGGACGCGACGATTTCACCGACGACGCCGCGCTCGCCGAATGGGCGGGATTGACGGTCGCAACCTTTGAAGGCGATGCTGCGAACATGAAACTCACCACACCGGAAGATTTCGTGCGCGAGGAAGCGCGCCTGGCAAGCCTGCTTGGCGACGTCAGAAGCGGCACCGGCTACGACGTGCATGCCTTCGGCGACGGCGATCACCTGATGATCTGCGGCGTTCGCGTGCCGCATAGCCGCGGATTCCTCGCCCATTCCGACGGTGACGTCGGCCTGCATGCGCTGGTCGATGCGATTCTCGGGGCGTTGGCCGATGGCGATATCGGCTCGCACTTTCCGCCCAGCGACATGAAGTGGAAGGGCGCTTCTTCCGACAAGTTCCTGAAATATGCCGTCGAGCGCGTCAGCGCGCGCGGCGGCCGCATCGCCAATCTCGAGGTCACGCTGATCTGCGAGCGGCCGAAGATCGGTCCGTTGCGCGACCAGATGCGCGCGCGCATCGCCGAAATCACCGGTGTCGACGTCTCGCGCGTGGCGGTGAAGGCGACCACCAGCGAACGCCTGGGCTTTACCGGCCGCGAGGAAGGCATCGCCGCCACCGCCTGCGCCACCGTCCGCCTGCCTTGGGACGACACGGGACCTGTTTAGCGATCGCTAGGGGGACGGCGGGGACATGGCCAGCGAACGTCACATCGGCTCCACAACCACCCTCGCCCGCTCGCTGCTCGATCTCTGCCGCAGCCGCAAGCTGACGATTGCGACGGCCGAATCCTGCACCGGCGGGCTGGTCGCCGGCGCGCTCACCGATATTCCCGGTTCGTCCGACGTCATCGACCGCGGCTTCGTCACCTATTCCAACGATGCCAAGCGCGCGATGCTGGGCGTCGAGGCCGACACGCTTGCGAATTTCGGCGCCGTCAGCAAGGAAACCGCAACGCAGATGGCGGTCGGGGCGCTGGAGCGGGCCGATGTCGATCTTGCCGTTGCCATTACCGGCATAGCAGGGCCCGGCGGCGCCGTGCCCGGCAAACCGGTCGGCCTCGTGCATTTTGCCGTCGCCGCGCGCGACGGGCGGATCACGACCCACGAATGCCGCTTCGGCGCGATCGGACGCAGCGCGGTGCGGCAGCGCTCGGTGATCGAGGCCTTGCGCATGCTGATGGAAATGGCCCGCGGTCCGAAAACGGCGGCGCCGAAGCGCGCAGCCGTCAGCCGGATCAGGCCGCGCGTGACGCGCACGGCGCGGCGCCACGCCTCGAAGGCCCGGCGGCCGCGGGGTTAGCGCCTCGTCCACATCGGATCGGCGGCCGCTCTGCTTTGCTCTAACCCCTCGTCAGATGCAGATAGGTCGGATTGAACATCGCGGCGTTTCGCAGCGCGTCAACATCGAGGATCGTCAGCGTGCGCTCTTTCAAGCCGATCAACCGCTCGGCTCTCAATTGCTGCAGCGTCCGGTTGAGATGCACCGTCGAAAGCCCGGTGGCGTCGGCGAGATCGGTCTGGGTGACCGGAAATGCGAACGAGTTTCCGTCGGTGAGGCCGACCACGCGCAACCGCTCGAACATTTCACAGATCAGGTGCGCGACGCGCTCGAGCGCATCACGGCGGCCGAGATTGATCGTCCATTCGCGCTGGATCGCCCGGGCCGCAAGCACCTCACACTGGAACGCCTCCGCGACCGAGACATCGGTGGACAGTAGGCGCTCGAACGCGCCGCGGTCGAGCTCGGCGTAGGTCACCGGCGACAGGGTTGCGAGGGAATGATCCATCCCGGAAAGCAGATAGATGAAGGCGTCGCAGCTGTCGCCCGGCAGGACAAAGTTGACGATCTGACGGCGCCCATCCTCCAGCGCCTTGTAGCGGCAAGCCCATCCCGACAAGAACAGGCGAACGGTGTCGCACCTTTCGCCCTCGCAGGCGATGTCCTCGCCTGTACTCGCATTGATCGTCCTATCGCGCACGGCCGCTCTGATCGCGGAGGCGCCCGCATCGGACAGCCGGCGCAATGCGTTCAGCCGCCGAATGATCGGCTCGCCGCCGCCTCCCTCGCCCCTCGACGGCATCAGCCGCCCATTGCCGGGGTGTGCACGACCCGCCGATTGAGCGGTATCGCGATCGTGCAATGAAGACCGGACGGATTGTAATCCAGGACGGTCTGGCCCTTGAGCTCGAAGGCAAGCGTCCGTTCGAGCAACTCAGTCCCAAATCCCTTGCGCCGCGGCGCGTCGACCCGCGGCCCTCCCCGCTCCCGCCAGTCGAAGACCAACTGCGTCGGATCGGCGGCATCGTCGACGCGCCATGTCACGTCGACCCTGCCCGTCGGCTGACTCAGCGCGCCGTATTTGATCGCGTTGGTCGCAAGTTCGTGGATCGCGAGCGCGAACGTCTCCGCCGCCTTGGGCTGAAAGCGCACCGGCGGCCCTGATACCCGGAGTTGGTCGCCTTCGCGGGCATTATACCCGAGCATCTCCTCGACCACGAGATATTCAAGATCCACACCGCCTTCCGGATCGCGCGTCACCATGGCCTGCGTACGCGCGAAGGCATTCAGCCGCCCGTCGAGGTGCGAGGCGTAATCCTCGACATTGGTCGCGGTTTCGGCGGACCTGCGCGCGATCGAGCGTACGACTCCAAGCGTGTTGCGAACGCGGTGCTGCAATTCGGCAAGGAGCAGACGCTGACGCTCCTCGGCCCGCGTGATCGCTGTCACGTCGATAAAGGTGATCACCACACCGGCGATGAAGTTGTCGATGCTGCGATAAGGCAGGACGCGGACGATATAGCGCGTGCCGCTGTCAGGCGCGGTCAATTCCCGTTCCACACTGGCGAGGGTCCGTAGCACCCGGCGGACATCGTCATACAGCTCCTCGATCGGGATTCGCGCCTTGATATGCGCGATGGGGCGGCCGATATCGGGTTCGACCAGGTGCAACACCTGGGTAATCGCCGGCGTGAAATTCATCACGCGCAGGTCGTTGTCGAGAAACACGGTTGCGATCTGGGTGCTTTCCAGAAAATTCTTCAGATCGCTTGTGGCGCGCGTCAATTCCTGCACCCGATGCGCCAGCTCGCCATTGACGGTGGTCAGTTCCTCATTGACCGATTGCAATTCCTCGCGCGAGGTTTCCAGCTCCTCGTTGGCGGACTGCAGTTCCTCGTTCAGGGACTGATACTCTTCGTTGGACGATTTCAGCTCTTCGTTGGTGCTCTCCAGCTCCTCGATCGTCGCCTGCAAGCGCTCACGGGTGGCGCGTAATTCGCTTTCCAGGCGCTCGACATGTTCGGTCCGGACCAGTGCATTTGGATCGGCATCGCTGGTGTCGGTCACCCGCACCGGCCCGTCCTTGAACAGCACCACGAAATTGCGGTGACCCGCCGGCCCGTCGAGCACCGGCTCGACGGTGATATCGACCAGAACGCGATGGCCGTTGAGCCCAAGCTGGACCTGTTCGGTGTGCACCGGCTCGTTGGTCTCGAGCGCGCGGCTCAGGGCGGTGCGCAGTTCGAGCCGAAGATCCCGGTGGACGAGGCCGAGCAGATCGAGCGTTGCAGCGCCAGCCGTCGGCTCGATATACCGGCCGGTGCGGCCCGAGAAATGCAGGATCTGGAAATTCTCATCCGTGATCACGTAAGCCGGGGAGTATCGTTCGGCGATGCGCTGGGCACGGCGTTCCAGGCCGACGTCAGGGCCGAAGGAACGCACTGGAGGCAGTTCGACCGCAGCGCGTCCCGCGGCGGTCGTGATCGGAAATTCGGGCGGCAGCCGCGTTCCCGTTTCCAGCTTCTTGAAGATCCGGGCGCGGCGATCGACCGGTGCAAACAGCTTGGGATGCCGCGTCACGTTCTCGGAGTTGCCCAGGAACAGGAAGCGGCCCGGCAGCAATGCGAAATGGAACAGCGGAATGACCCGGTTTTGCAGCTCCGCATTCAGATAGATCAGGAGGTTGCGGCAGGAGACCAGATCGAGCTTGGAGAACGGTGCGTCCTTGATGACATTGTGCTGCGAGAAGATGCACATCTCGCGCAGTTCCTTGACCACGCAATAGGTATCGCCCTCCCGCACAAACCAGCGTGCCAGCCGCTCCGGCGACATGTCGTCCTCGATCGTGGTCCGATAGCGCCCGACCCGCGCCGCGGCGAGAGCACGGCCATCGATGTCGGTGGCAAAGATCTGCACGTGCGGCGCCGCATCGAGCTTGGCCATGTACTCGCGCAGCAGAATGCCAATCGAATAGGCTTCCTCGCCGGTCGCACATCCCAGCACCCAGATGCGGACCTGCTGGCCCGCGCCCTTGTCCTCGAAAATCTTCGGGATCACTTGGGTCTCGAGCACCTCGAATTCGCGCTTGTCGCGGAAGAATTCGGTGACCCCGATCAAGAGATCGTTGAAAAGATGCTGGGCCTCGTCCTTGTCGTTGCGCAGGAAGTCGACATAGGCGGCGATATCGTCGATCTGCACCACCTGCATCCGCCGCTGCACGCGCCGCAGGAAGGTATTCTGCTTGTAGCCGTGGAAGTCGTTGCCGGTCTTGTTGCGCAGGATGTCGGCGACGCGGGACAACGAGGTGGAAGCCGCGGCAAGCACCTCGTCAAAGCCCTGCTTTTCCTCCAGTCGGCGCAAATGGCGGGCGTAAACCTGGATGTGCTCGGGGATTTCCTCCGGCGGCAGCATAACGTCGGCGATCGCCGCCGGCGTGTTGCTGTCGGCCAGCTGATCGCCATTTTCGTTGACGAGCCCTTCGGCGAGCGCAAGCCCGCCGTGGTCTTTCAACGTCGCCACCCCAAGCGTTCCGTCGCCGCCTGTGCCAGCCAGCACCACGCCAATGGACTGCTCCGCCCGTTCCTCCGCCAGCGACACCAGAAAACTATCGATGGTGGCCCGCTCGCCCGGTGCCTGCTGCGCCGGCCTGACCGCAAACCTGCCGTTTTGGATGGTGGTGATCACGTCCGCCGCACACAGATAGATTGTCCCACCGTCAACGGCGTCGCCATCGCCTGCCACGGCAAGCTTGGCGTTCTTCAGACGCTCGATGATCGCGCGTAGCCACCCCTCATCGAACGCCTCGCGGTGCTGCAGCACGAGGACGATGGCCTGCTCGGCGTCGAGCGAAAATTTGGAAAAAAATTGCTCGATGCTGCTCTTGGTGCTGGCCGACGCGCCGACCCCGATCACCAGCGGCGTCTTGGTCTGACGGGTACTCTCTCCTGACGGAGACTGGCTGGGCTCATCCATGCCTGACGGCTTCCTGCTTCGATCCGGGCCACCTGCTCCGGATTTTCCGTGAATAGCAGATTGCGAACGTATTCAACAGAATATCGGCGGATCGGCCGCCGAACCCGCCCGCGGTGTTCACAGCCTTGGTTGTCATATCGGCGCCAACCGATCATAGTCGGCTATGGTTCCGAAGCCCGCCAGTCCGAGGAAGTTGTGGCGCTGTTCAGCCGGGCGGAACTGGCAACCGCAAGCCCGCCGCCTTCTCGACGAGAACGATCGCCGGCGAAAGAGCGCACCTGCAGCAACTGGACTATATGTTCGAACTCGGCGCCGAGTTCAGGAGGGCCCATCGCGTCAGCGCTCCTGACGAGAATCAGGATGGGACGGCGGTCCGCTCCAGATAGTTGACGCGGTCCTCGATGAGGACGCGATGTCGCTCCCATTCGATGAGCGTCTGTTGCAAGAGGGAAACGAGTCGCTCCGCCTGAGTAGCGTCGTGACCGGCGGCCCTCAGGTCCGAAAGCAGTTGTTGCTGGTTTCGTAGCCGCCGCTCACCGTCTTCGATATCTTTATCCGCCTTGATGAGGAGCATCTTCTCGATCCGAAGCTGCTCGGCCCGATCGATCGGAAAGCATGCCATGCTGCCACCTAGCTCTCCGCCTCCGGAGCCTTGGGACCAATTGATTGTAGCATAACGCGACGAATGGCGTCGGCATATTCGCGGTATTCGACAGCACGGTTGTCATACATCTGTGCGACCGCTGGTCGGCCGCTGTGCCGGCCATCTTCCGCCATGCGGTGCACCAGTTCGGCCCTTTCCTCGATGATCCGCAAGGCCACCCGCAAGGCCTCGTCGACCTTGCTCTCCTGCTCGCTGGCCAACACATCGGCCGTGTAGGCGTGACCGACCTGGCAGCGAAAGCGCAGCGGCTGCTTCATCTTGAGCTTGGAGAGCACCCCGCCGCAGCTCGGGCAGGTGAGCGGCACGGGATCGGCGACCCTCGCCAACCCGTCGCTTCCGATCCGTTCACCGGCCGCAATTTCGACTTCCAGGCGAATCTCGGGGGAAACGGGCAGCTGGGTTCCCGCTTCCTCCCGCACCAGATCTGACAACACGTCGCCCATCTTGGCGCCTGGAATGCACAGATCGACGGTGGTGGCCTCAAGCGCACGCAGCGGCATCTCGTCGGCGATGGCGTCCGCCGGGTCCTGGACGAGGGCAACTCCGCCACATTGTTTGATTGCGGTGAGACCCGCGGCGCCGTCCGACAACGCCCCGGACAACACGACGCCGATCACACGAGAGCCGTAGTGTAATGCCGCCGATCGAAACAGCGGATCGATCGCCGGTCGCACCAAATTCTCGCGCGGACCGCGGCCCAGCATGATGTGGTCCCTGGACAGCAGCAGATGATGGTCGGGCGCCGCGAGATAAACGTGGCCGTTCTCGATCACCATGCCGCTTTCGGCCTGCACCACCGGAAGCCGGCCGGCGGCGCTCGCAACCGTCGCGAGGATCCCAATGCCTCGCGCAGGAATATGTAGAACCACAAATACCGCCGCGGCCAGATCGGCCGGCAGCCGACCCAGAATCTGCTTGAGCGGGGCCGTCGCGCCGGAAGATCCGCCGATTGCGATAATGTCTCGGTTCATGGAACCGGCCTCAGGGCACCGTTTGCCATTTGCAACAAGGCCGCCTCGCAACATATGTTCCTACCCGGGAATTGGCCGTCCAGTCTGGGAACCGAGATGATGTCATCACCCGAAACTTCCGGCCCGCTCAGCGGGCGCCGAGTCCTCGTGGTCGAGGACGAGTATTTTCTTGCAGACGATATCGGACGAGCGCTGACGGCACTGGGCGCGCAAATCGTCGGGCCTTACGGCGATCTTGATGAAGCAACGGCGGTCGTCGACCGCGACGTCGCGATCGATGCCGCGGTGATGGACATCAACTTGCGACATGCGATGGTGTTTCCGCTCGCGCGGGTCCTGCGCTCGCGCAAGGTCCCGCTCGTCTTTACCACCGGCTATGACAAAAGCTCCATCGAGCCCGAGTTTCACGATGTCCGGTTGTGGGGTAAGCCGCTGGATCTCAGGGCGATGACCAAAGAACTCACCGCCATGATCAAGGGCACTTGAACCCACTTGCCGGCAATGAACCTCGGGCTTTCGAAAATGCCTGATCGAGGCGCATCTTGAGACCGGCAGATTCCCGTTCAACATGCCGAGCCCGCAGGGCGGTCTGACCGAGTTCGTGCACGCGCTCGAGGGCCTCGATGCGCAGGGCGCGTCTCTCTCGCCTCAAACATTGCGCCCGCAATATGGCCTGATTGGCCTTGGCGTACAGCTCTTGCATCGCCGGAGCATGCGCCGAATTCGCAATCCGTGCGCTATCGCAGGTCAAGCGCCGAAAATAATCCTGTCTCCCCCGAATGGCACTTGCGCCGTCGGGCAAATCACCTTTAGAAGCCCGCCCGTTTCACGCCCGGTTGGAGGGACGCTTCGCGATCGTCACGAACGTTGGGCGCGGAATGCGGTGGCCGGACTGGTGCATGCTGACGAGATGCACCGGTCTGGACGGTGAAGTCGTGTGGGCCTGATGTCTCGACGCTGACATCCGGTGCAACGCGCGAGCGTTGTCACCCACGGGGACAAGAAAGCCCGATCCCCGGGGCGAGCACGAAGGAACCCGTAAGACCATCGCGCAGGGAATGCCGATCGTTTCGGCGGACCTGTGGTGACTACACTCGTGTGCTTTTTGATTTGCGCACGAGGCTGCGGGTGCGTTGAGCGCCCGGCATTCCCTGCGTCCTCCCGTTGGAGGACGTGACCAAAGCAACAACTCGGGCGTGAATCGCGCCACGGGAATACGAGCTCGTGTCTTGGCTGTTTGACAGGTTGAATCAGAGGCCAAAGCGTGCAGCAGCGGCTTAAGCAGTGCCCTTGCCGTACACCTTGTCCGCGCGCTTCTCGAAGGCGGCAGAAAACCGCGCGAAGGCTGCGTCGAACATCGAGCCCATCAGCATGGCGAGCATCCGGCTCTTGAATTCATAGGAAATGAAGAAGCCGACGTCGCAGGCGCTGTCGCCCTTCGGTTCGAAGGTCCAGCGGTTCTCCAGATTGGAGAACGGTCCGCGCAGATAACGCACGGTAATCTTCAGATCCTGACGGTCGAGCGTCACCTCGCTGGTGAAGGTCTCCTTGACCAGCTTGAACGACACCGTCATGTCGGCGACGACGACCTCGGTGCCGTCCGCCTTCGGCGTTCGCTGACGAATCTTCAGCGAATGGCACAGCGGCACGAATTCCGGATAGCGCTCGACATCGGCAACGAGGTCGAACATCTCGGATGCCTTGTGCTGCACCCGCCGCTTGTTGGAAAAGCTCGGCATCGACGCTAACGGGAGGCGCTGGCGCGCGCCGCCTGCAACCTCGCGAAATCGTCGCCGGCGTGATGCGACGAGCGCGTCAACGGGCTCGCCGACACCATCAGGAAGCCCTTGGTGTAGGCGACCTTCTCATAGCCAGCGAATTCGTCAGGCGCGACGTAACGCATCACGGCGTGATGCTTTCGCGTCGGCTGCAAATATTGCCCGATGGTCAGAAAATCCACCTCCGCCGTCCGGAGGTCGTCCATCACTTGCAGCACCTCATGCCGCTCCTCGCCGAGCCCCACCATGATGCCCGACTTGGTGAAGATCTGCGGGTCGATTTCCTTCACCCGTTGCAACAGGCGGATCGAGTGGAAGTAGCGCGCACCGGGACGAACGTTGAGGTACCGCGACGGCACGGTCTCCAGATTGTGATTGAAGACATCGGGCTTGGCTGCAACCACGACCTCGAGCGCGCCTTCCTTGCGCAGGAAATCGGGGGTAAGGATTTCGATGGTCGTCCCGGGGCAGCGCGCGCGAATGGCACGGATGGTTTGCGCGAAATGTTCGGCGCCGCCGTCGGCAAGATCGTCGCGATCGACGGACGTGACCACGACGTGCTTCAGACCGAGCTTTAACGTTGCTTCCGCCACATAATCTGGCTCGTTGGAATCGAGCGCATCAGGCATTCCGGTCTTGACGTTGCAGAACGCGCAAGCACGGGTGCAGGTGTCGCCCATGATCATGAAGGTGGCGTGCTTCTTGTCCCAGCATTCGCCGATGTTCGGACAGCCGGCCTCCTCGCACACCGTGACGAGGCCGTTTTCCTTGACGATGTTGCGGGTATCGGCATAGCCGCGCGTGGTCGGGGCACGCACGCGAATCCAATCCGGCTTCGGCGGCGACAGCGCGTCCGGCCGGTTCACCTTTTCCGGGTGACGCGGGCGCACCGGCGTTTCGGAGACGGTATCGACGATCACGACCATGGGGAATCCGTAAATCTTCCTAATGACCTAGCTAATCCGGTGGAGGACGAACCGCAACCGCTCGCTTTGCCTGGGATGGGGTCTTATACCCGGCCATGCCAAGAAATTCCGCCCGAACCGGTGCAAAAGCCGGAAAATCGCTGAACAAGGCCTTCTTTGGCCGCAGCGTGCACGAGGTCGCGCCGGACCTGATTGGGGCCACGCTCCTGGTCGACGGCGTCGGCGGGATCATCGTCGAGGTCGAGGCCTACCACCACACCGATCCCGCCGCGCATTCCTACCGTGGGCCGACGCCGCGCAATCAGGTGATGTTCGGCCCGCCCGGCTACGCCTACGTGTACCGCTCCTACGGCATCCACTGGTGCGTCAACTTCGTCTGCGAGCAGGCCGGATCGGCAAGCGCGGTCCTGATCCGCGCGCTGCAGCCGACCCATGGCCTTGCAACGATGCGGCGCCGCCGCGGCCTGAAGGACGAACGCGCGTTGTGCTCGGGTCCCGGCAAATTGACCGAGGCGCTCGGCATCACCGACGCCCATAATGGGCTGGCGCTCGATACTCCCCCGATCGCGCTTTACGCGCGGCCGGCCAAGGTGGATATCGTCACGGGCCTGCGGATCGGCATCACCAAGGCGATCGACCTGCCCTGGCGCTATGGCCTGAAAGACTCGCGGTTCCTCTCGAAGCCATTTGCATGATTTGCAGGAGAGCTGACGGCGCGACGATTACACCACCGCGTTGCGCTTGATCACCTCGCGATAAAACGAGGCCGAAAGCTTTGGCGTGCGGCGTTGGGTTTCGAAATTGACGTGATAGAGCCCGAAGCGTTTTTCGTAGCCGTCCGACCATTCGAAATTGTCCATCAGGCTCCAGAGGAAATATCCTTTGATCGGCAAGCCTTCTGAGGTGGCGCGGGCAAGATGCGACAGGTAGTTGCGCAAATACATGATGCGATCGATGTCGTAGACCTTGCCGTCCGCCGTCACCTGGTCCGCCGCTGACGTCCCGTTCTCGGTGATATAGATCGACTGCACATTCCAGAGTTTGGCGACGTGGCGTGGGCCCCAGTACATCGCTTCGGGCCCGATCCTGAGCCAGTTCGAATCCATATGCGGATAGGTCGGCGCGAATGGCAGCAGCCTGAACGGGCTGCCGTCCTCAGCTGCCACGACATATTGGTTTGGCATGTACACATTGATCCCGACGAAATCGATTGGCGATGAAATAGTCTTAAGATCATCGGCCGTGAAACTCGGAGCGTTGGCGCCGGCATAGGCCAGGAAGGCCTCGGTGTATTTTCCTTCGAGGATTACGGTCAGATAGCCGGCATTGAGCTCGCGCGCTGCGATTTCGGCGGCGCGGATATTGGCCGGCGTCTCGATCGCCGGAATGCAGACCTCGACATTTTCGGCGGGACCGACCTTGGTGCCGGCCCGTCCATGCGCACGGACAGCCTGAACCGCAAGACCATGACCCAGCGCGACGTGATGGCGGACCTGATTGATTTCCTTCTGCGGCAGGTTGAGGCCGGGCGCATCGAGGCCGGTGCCGAAACCGGCCTGCACGAGCCTGGCGCATTCGTTGATGGTGAAGATATGCTTGACGCGATCGCTGATCCGGGCGGTGACATAGCCGGCATAATCCGCAAACGCCTTGGCGGTGTCGCGCGATCGCCATCCGCCATAGCGATCCTGAAGGGCCTGTGGAAGGTCCCAATGATAGAGCGTCGCAAACGGCTCGATACCGTTGGCCAGCAGCTCATCGATCAGGCGGGAGTAGAAATCGAGACCTTTGGCATTGGGCGTTCCACCGCCTTCAGGAAACACGCGAGGCCACGCGATCGAAAATCGATACGCCTTGGCGCCGAGCTCCCTGATGAGCTGAACGTCTTCCTTGTAGCGATGGTAATGGTCGTTGGCGACATCGGCGGTGCTGCGATCGATGATCTTGCCGGGCAGGTGTACAAAGCGGTCCCAGATCGACAAGCCGCGGCCATCCTCGTTGACGGCTCCCTCGATCTGATAGGATGAGGTCGCCGTGCCCCAGAGAAAGTCCTTCGGGAAAGCTGCCGGATTGCCGCCTCGGAAATTGGGCGCGGAAGCTGCCGGCTGCCGGGCCGCTCCGGCGGTCGAGGCCGAGATTCCGAGCGCTGACCAGGCAGCTATCTTGGCAAGTCGTCGCCGGGAAAATCCTTTGAAAAACATCACGTCACTTGTTGTTGAACGGGACGGCCTTTATTGATGATCCCGATTTGATATCAGGACCTTACTTTCGGCCACGGGCGGCTGGACCATAGTCGACAGTGCGGCGAATTTGAAGTTCCTATCGGACTTGCGGCCATTTCGTTTAAGGGAACGTCAATCTGAAACCGCACTGGAAACCATAAGTAGCTTGGGCTGCTTTGATTCCGAAGCTCGCATTGAAGGTTGCTGCGATTGCGAGCGAACTTCGGAATCTGAGCTCCAGTCTTCCGGAGGATAGAAGCCATCGCCGTTCGCATGCCGCTGGCGCTTCTGTTTGCATCGCTGACGATCATCGCCGCGGTCTGGTGGTGGCTGGCTCAGCCGATCGCGCTTGCGCGCGCGCCGATCGATACCTCGGCCAAGCTCGAATGCGTATCCTATGCACCATTCCGCGACGACCAGACGCCGCTCAATCCGAAGGTCGAAGTCACCGCCGAGCAGATCCGTGAGGATCTGGCGCATCTCGCCCAAATATCGCGCTGCGTCCGCACCTATTCCGTCGACAACGGATTGAACAGGGTGCCCGAACTGGCATCCGAGGTCGGGCTGAAGGTGCTGCTGGGAATCTGGATCGGCAACAACAAGACCAAGAACGCGCAACTGGTCGACACCGCCGTTGCGCTCGCCGCCAAATATCCGGATACGGTCAGTGCGCTCGTGGTCGGCAACGAGGTGCTGCTGCACGGCGACATGACACCGTCCGACCTTCGCGACCTGATCCGCTCGGTCAAGGCACGCGTCAGCGTCCCCGTGACCTATGCGGACGTCTGGGAATATTGGCTGCGCTACAAGGAAATCCAGGATGCCGTCGATTTCGTGACCATCCATATCCTGCCCTATTGGGACAACATCCCGGTCCGCGCCCAGGACGCGGCCGCGGATGTTGCGACCATTCACAAACGCCTGGCGCTCGCATTTCCCGGCAAGGAGGTCATGATCGGCGAAACCGGTTGGCCGAGCATGGGACGCATGCGCGAGGGAGCGCTTCCGTCGCGGATCAATCAGGCACGGGTGATTTCGGAGATCCTTGACGTTGCCAAGCGCGACAACTTCCGTGTCAATCTGATCGAAGCGTTCGATGCGTCATGGAAGCGGTATTGGGAAGGCACCGTCGGCGGCAATTGGGGCCTGTTCGCAGCCGACCATCGCACCTTGAAATATCCGCCGGGCGTCTCCGTGAGCAATTATCCGCGGTGGAAACCGCTGATGGGAGCCGGCATGGTGCTGGCGACTTTGGTTTTTGGCGCAGCCTGGCTCAGCCAGCGAGGCAAGCCGTGGAAACCGCGCGCCTCCTCATGGATCGCCGTCGGCGTTTCCGCGACCGTGGCGGGAACTTTGCTGGGAATCGCGATCGACAAGATGACCTATGAAAGTTTCGGCCTCGGAGGCTGGCTGCGATGGGGTTCGCTGCTCGGTGCAGCAACGGCCGCGCCGCTGTTGTCGGCCAGCGCGCTGATGTCCGGCCGTGCACTGCCGGCATTCGTCGATCTGATCGGACCGCGCGAAAGCAGAACGACATCGTTTCCTACATTCGTCCTCGGCCTTGCTTTGATGACGATTGTCGTGATCGCAACCGGCGCGGCCCTGGGCTCGGTATTCGATCCACGGTGGCAGGATCTCCCCTATGCCGCGCTGACGATGGCCGCGGTGCCGCTGGTCCTGCTGGCATGGCTGAACCGGCCCAAAGCGGGCGCGCTTCCGATTGCGGAGATTGCGTTTGCCGCCATCTTCCTTTTCGGCGCGCTTTATATCGTCTTTATCGAGGGCACCCAGAACTGGCAAGCCGTCTGGACGTCGGGCGCCGATATCCTGATGGGCTTCGCAATGCTCGGCATCCGCAGCAAGGCGGCAATCGTTCAGCCGAACGTGCCAAGCGCCTGAGCAAGGCGCGGCGGAAGCCGAAACGCCGGATCGAAGCCGAATTCGCGCTTTGCCTTTGCTGAGGATACCGCGCCGTCGTCTTCAGCAAGGTTGTAAACACCGCTCCCCTTGTTCAGCGACAACAGCGCCGCATGGGCCGCCGCATCGACGTGGACCGATGGCGGCTTCGGCGGCGCATCGTACCAGGTGCCGGGTCCATAGAAATATCCATAACGCAGTGCGACGCCGGTGATTCCGGGCGTTTGCAATACTTCGCGCTCCAATGCGACGATACCCTCCACCGTCAAGCTTCGCGGTGGGACTGCCGCAACGTCGAGCGCGTCGCTCTCGATGCGTGCGCCGTCGGCCAGCGCATAGACAAAGGCGATGCTTTGCGCGATCACGCGGCGGACGCCAGCCATGGTTGCCGCTTGCATCAAATTATGCGTGCCTTGGACGCGAAGACGTCGATTGGCCTGCTGCCCCGTCGCGTAACCCGGCGTGCCCGGTGCGCTCGGTAAGTCCGTGAGCTGATGAATGACCACGTCCGGCCGCGCGCGCGCCATCACGCTTGCGAGGGCCTTACCGTCGAAAACATCAACGATGGCGGGCTCGACGCCCAGCTCTGAGAGGCGGGCTGCCTTGAGTGGGTCGCGCGTCGAACCAATGACGTCGTGCTGGGCATCCAGCAGTAGCAGAGCAAGTCGTCGCCCGACGACACCGGTCGCGCCCGCGAGAAAGATTCTCATCGCTGGCTCTCCGCGTTAAGACGCGACGCTCTTGAGCCGCTCCAATGCCTCCAGGATTTTCGCTTTTCGGGCAGAGGCCGCCTCGCGCTTTTCTTTCTCCTCCTCGACGACTTCCTCGGGCGCGTTGGCGACAAACTTTTCGTTCGCGAGCTTGGCATCGACGCGTTTGATATCGCCGTCGGCCTTCGCAAGTTCCTTGTCGAGCCGCGTCCTCTCGGCCGACAGGTCGATCACCCCCTTCAGCGGCAGCGAAGCGACTTCGCCACGAACCAGAAGCTGAACCGATCCCTCCGGCGCCTGATCGGCGAAGGAAATATCGGAGAGCCGCGCCATCCGCTTGATGACATCAACCCAGCGCGGCGCGCGTTCCTTGGTTTCGGCTGATGCGCCCGAGAGCACGAGCGCGGTCAGCGTCGCCGGTGCGATGTTCATCTCGGCGCGCACCGAGCGAATCGCAGTGACGAGATCGACGACCCAGCCGATCTCGGCCTCCGCGGCCGGATCGGAAAAATCAGCACTCTCATTCAGCGGTAAGGCAAGCGCCGGAACCGGCTCGATCGGACTGGACGCGGCGGCGATCAATGCCATCTGCTCCGCGGTCAATTCGGTCGTCCGGCGCGGCCACGGGGCCAGAACCAGCAAGCCCTCCCGTTTGGCCGTTACGGCCCAAAGTTCCTCGGTGATGAACGGCATGAACGGATGGAGCAGCTTGAGAATTTCATCGCGCGCCCACGCCACCGTCGTACGAGTCTCGGTCTTGGCGGCGCCCTCCTCGCCCATCAAGACCGGCTTTGCCAATTCAAGATACCAGTCGCAATAGACGTTCCAGACGAAACGATAGATCGCACCGGCCGCATCATTGAAGCGATAGGTCTCGATCGCCTCCGTCACCTCACGCGTCGCACGTGCGGTCTCATGCGCAATCCAGCGGTTCAGCGTCTGCGTCGTTTTGATGGGGTCGAAATCGGAAGGCGCCGCACAGGCGTTCATCTCTGCAAAACGACAAGCGTTCCAAAGCTTGGTCGCGAAATTGCGGTATCCTTCGACGCGGCTGGTGGCGAGCTTGATGTCGCGCCCCTGGGCCGCCATCGCTGCCAGCGTGAAACGCAACGCATCGGCGCCATATTCGTCGATCAGATGCAGCGGATCGATCACGTTGCCTTTCGACTTTGACATCTTCGCGCCTTTCTCGTCGCGGACGAGCGCGTGGATGTAGACCGTCGAGAACGGCGCCTCCTTCATGAAATGCAGTCCCATCATCATCATCCGGGCGACCCAGAAGAAGATGATGTCAAAACCGGTGACCAGAACGTTGGTTGGGTAATAGCGCTTCACCTCGGGCGTATCGTCTGGCCATCCGAGGGTCGAGAACGGCCACAGCGCCGAAGAGAACCAGGTGTCGAGCACGTCTTCGTCGCGTGTGATGAAGCCGCTGCGCTTGTTGCGGTCGAGCGCCATCTCCCGCCCCTGTGCCGGGGTGATGACCTCCTGTTCGACGTAATAGCCAAGCGCGTGACTGACGGCTTCCTCTTCCGTTTCAGCGACGAACACCTTGCCGTCCGGACCGTACCAGGCGGGAATCTGGTGGCCCCACCAGAGCTGGCGCGAGACGCACCAAGGCTGGATGTTTTCCATCCAGTCGAAATAGGTCTTTTCCCAGTTCTTCGGAACAATGGTCGTCGTTCCACTGCGAACCGCCGCCATCGCGGGTTGCGCCAGCGTCTTGGCGTCGACGTACCATTGATCGGTCAGATAAGGCTCGATCACGACGCCGGAGCGGTCGCCGTGCGGAACCATGTGCGTGTTCGGCTCGATCCGCTCCAGGAAACCGAAGTCCTCCATCCGGGCAACGATCTTCTTCCGTGCGGCAAGGCGGTCGAGACCATTCAACTCCGCCGCGAGCTCGGCCGAACCTTCGGGCAGCCCGCGCAAATAGTCTTCATTGCCAGCGAGCGCGAGACAGGCTTCCTTATCGAGGACGCTGATCTGCGGCAGGTTGTGCCGTCGCCCAACCTCGAAATCGTTGAAGTCATGCGCAGGCGTCACCTTGACGGCGCCCGAACCTTTTTCCGGATCTGAGTATTCATCGGCCACGATCGGAATCCGGCGGCCGACCAACGGCAGGATGACATGCTTGCCGACGAGATCGCGGTAACGGTCGTCATCCGGATGCACGGCGACGGCGGTATCGCCGAGCATGGTCTCGGGCCGTGTGGTGGCGACGACGATGAAGCTTTTGGGATCGTCAGGGCTGAATGTCCTGCCCTCGATCGGGTAGCGCAGGTACCAGAGACTGCCCTTGACTTCGATTTGCTGCACCTCGAGGTCCGAAATCGCCGTCAGCAGTTTCGGATCCCAGTTCACGAGCCGCTTGTCTTTGTAGATCAGGCCCTGGCGATGCAGTTCCACGAACACCTTCGCGACCGCGCGCGAAAGCCCCTCGTCCATCGTGAAACGCTCCCGCGACCAGTCGCACGAGGCGCCCAGCCGCTTGAGCTGATTGACGATGATGCCGCCGCTTTCCGCCTTCCATTGCCAAACCCGTTCGAGGAATTTGGCGCGGCCAAGATCGCGACGCCCCGGCTGCTGGCGTTCCATCAGCTGCCGCTCGACGACCATTTGGGTGGCAATGCCGGCATGATCGGTGCCGGGCTGCCACAGCACGTCGCGGCCGCGCATGCGCTCAAAACGGCATAAGATGTCCTGCAGCGTATTGTTGAGCGCGTGCCCCATGTGCAGTGAGCCCGTCACATTGGGCGGCGGGATCACGATGGTGAAAGGTGTGGCCTCGCGCCGTTCCGCGCGCCCCGCCTTGAATGCGCCGGCGTCTTCCCACAGACGGGACATACGTTCTTCGATATCGGCGGGCTGGTAATTCTTTTCGATCATGCGGATAGCTGTCTGGGAACGAGGACGCCGGTCTTTTCGGGATGCGCTCGGCTTTCGCAATGGCCTTTAGCGGCAGGCGGCGAGCGAAGGCCAGAAGCGGGCCCCCTAAAAAGCCGCCCCGGCGCGCCAAGTCAACACGGCGGCCGGCTAGGCACGATGTAATGGGTTAAGCGGCGGCCGGCAATCGCGCCGCCCAACGACGCGTCGGTCAGCGACCGCGGGAAACCCGCTCGATTTCTGCCTTGACGATGCGTTCCACCAGCCCGGGCAGATTGTCGTCCAGCCAGGATTTCAGCATCGGCCGCAGCATTTCCTTAACGAGATCTTCCAGCGTTCGCGCATTATTGCTCAATACCGTGTGCGCAAGGCTGTTGAACGCAGATTCGACCGCCGAAACCGTCGAGCGGGACAGAATTGCCGGCGAATCCATCGGACTTGGCGGCGGCATATCGTACGCCGGCTCGCGCGGCGCCGCCCTGGCCGCGGCTTCCGTGAATTCGAGATCGTCCGGCGGCTCGACTTTCTTGAAGGCGGCCTGAGGCTGCGGATCGGGGAGCGCCATCTCGTCGGTGAGTTCGAGAACGTCGGGCTCGGGCTCCGCTGCGGGCGGTCGGATTTCTTCAGGAGTTGTGGCTTCGTCCAGCCCGTTGAGCAGTGCGTCGATATCATCCTGACTGTTGGTCGCGGACGGCGCGGGCATCGCCGGCGCTGCGGCCTTTGCAGGCGCAGGAGGGGGCGGCGGAGGCTCCGCTGCCCGTGCCGCGGGCGGCGGAGCGGGCTTCTCGGGTTTGGGCGGCGGCGCGGCAGCAGCAGGTGGAGGACTTGCCGGAGGCGGCGCGGCCTTCTCGGCAGCAGGCGGCTTCGCTTCATCGTCGGCGATGATGCGCCGGATCGACGCCAGAATCTCCTCCATCGAGGGTTCCTGAACCTTCGCAGGCTGCGTCATCTCCGATCCCACCTCATCAACGCTCCGCAGAGCGTTTTTACACCAAGCGAGGCAGGTATTTGCTGGTTCCGGAAAGACAGGTTCGGAATTTCATTGTGCCGACCCGACTTGTCCCCAGACAAACATCGTTCGACCTGTCGCACGACCTTTGCCCTGCCCTAGCGCACCATCGTCCCGCCTCAAAAATTCGATGCGGTGCGAATCGCTCTGCTGCCCCAGAGAACGCTACGTCAGGGCGACAAATGATTGCAAGCAACGCCAAGGCCTCTTTGGAAGCCACTAAAGGGGTTGTGCCCGGAAACAGATTTAGACGCTGCTAGTGCCTAGCCAAACGCTGCAACAGCAAGGCGACGATCAATGACCGTCGGGGGTACGTACCCCATACCAGCTGTCCCGCACCTGATGATAATGCACGCTCGGATCATAGGTCGTGGTTGCAAGACCAAGAACCTGCGGTGCCAAACGTCCGACTGCCGACAACACGCTGTAGGACGCCACGACGCGATCATGCTGCGCCGTCACGAGAGCAACACGGGCATTGACCAGCGCCTGCTGGGCATTGAGCACGTCGAGCGTGGTTCGCTGTCCGGCCTTCGCTTCCTCGCGAACGCCGTTGAGAGCGATCTCCGATGCGGTCACCTGCGACTGGGCCGAGGCCACCTGGGCCTTGCCGGCGACGAGTTGACCCCAAGCCGTGACGGTGTTCGCACGGGTCTGATCGCGGGTCTGTTCGAGAACGAGACGCTGCTGCGCCAACGATTCTTTCGACTGACGGATCAGCGAATATTCCGCGCCACCCTGATAGATCGGAACCGCGACCTGTGCGATCGCCGACGCACCGAACTGCCGGTAGACCTGCATGCTCTGCTCATAGGCCTGCTGTACCGAGGCCTGGAACGTCACCGTCGGCAACAGCGCGCCCTCGTTCACCTTGACTTGCAGGAAGTTGACGTCGATGCCGTACATCGCCGCGGTGACGTTCGGATTCTCGATCAGGCTGAGTTCAACGGCCGACGGCAGCGTCGCGGGCAAATAGCGATCGACCGGAGAGCCCGGCGCCAGCGCATTTGGCTCGTTGCCGATGATTCGCCGGAAATTGGCCTGTGTCGTCGTCAACGTCGCCTGGGCGGCCAGGAGCTGGGTCTTACCGGCGGCAAGCTGCGCTTCCGACTGCGCCACGTCGGTGCGAGTCACCTCGCCGACATTGAAGCGGTCCTGAGTCTGCTTGAGCGTCTGATCGAGAACGCGAACGTTGCTCTTGTTCACCTCAACGATGGCGGCGTCGCGCAGATAGTCCATGTAGACCGTTGCAGCCGAAAGCAGCACGCCCTGCTCCAGCACGCGCAAACCTTCGCGGGCACCCGAGACCTGGCTCTCGGCCTGACGAGTTTTGTTGGCGGTCTGGTTGCCGTTGTAGAGGGTCTGGGTCACGGTGAGACCGGCGGACCGCGGCGGATCCGTGCCGTGCACTTCCGAGCGCACGAGTTGCGTAGCCGTGCCGCCGAATGTCGAGTTCACGTCCGTGTACTGATAGCCGAGACTCGCCGTCAGCGAGACCTTAGGCCGATATCCTGACAAGGCTTGCGGAACGTTTTCGTCGGTGGACCTGACCTGCGCGCGTTGCGCATTCAGCTGCGGATTGTTCTGATAGGCCCGCACGAGCGCAGCCTCGATCGTGTCGGCCAGAGCCGGCAACGGAATCGCAACCAACGCTCCAAGAAGTACCGTCGCCGCAGCCCCGGTAACGACCTTCACCCCATTCATCAGGTATTCCAATCATCCTGCCCCGGCACCGAGCCCCCGAACCGGGTCATCAAGTCATTCCAAACAGATATCCCACTGCACAGCATATGCGTCACACCAAGGGGACGGAACCCCCCGGACGGGGAGTACAGTGGGAAACTCCTGAGATGGGGCATCCGGGCCACACTTGACGGCCCGACTCGCCTGACGGGGTGGCCCGGCACTTAGAAAACGAAGGCCGGCGGCCGTTCAAGGCCCGGCAGGACCGGTATTGCGGTGTCGAAAAGCGCCCTGTGGCCAAAATCGCCGTGGGAACTTGTCACGATCATGGCCCGTTGTGGCCCCGGCAAGGCAAAAGCGCCGACCAGGCGTCCGCCTTCTTTGAGTTGCCGGTAGAGGCTTTCCGGCGCTATTTCGGCCGCGCCGTTGAGCAGAATCACGTCGAAGGGCGCGTTGGCCGAATCGCCATCGGCGACTGGCGCCGGCTTGACCGACACGTTTCCAAGACCGAGCGCCGCCAGATTTGCCGCCGCGATTGCCGCGAGCGCCGAATCGCACTCGGTCGCTGTAACCGTCTGAGCGAGACGGGCCGCCAACGCAGCCAGATAGCCGGACGCACAGCCGACCACCAATACGCGGTCGGTCTCGCCGATCCCGGCAGCCTGCAGCATTTTGGCAGTGACCGCCGGCCGCACCAGGAAGCGCTTCGTTCCCCCGCCGGCACTGACATCGATATCCAGGTCGAGGTACGCGAGTGAACGCTGCGCCTCAGGAACAAATGCTTCACGCGGGATTGCCAGCATGGCCTCGATGATCCGGATGTCGGTGACATCGCTGGGACGCACCTGGCCATCGACCATTTTCTGGCGCGCGGTCGAAAAATCGGACATGGAAATCCCCGGTGGCAGGCGGTTTTAGGCCGCTGGAGGTGAGAAATTCGCGCCATCTTTGATACAAGGCCTGTCAAAACGCAACATGACGGCAAGCTTGGTTCTGAGCCTCAACACAGGGTTTTGGCTGGAAACAGCGTGAAAGCGGCGTCCGGGCCTGCGAAAGGGGTCAAGGCGCGGCCGGAGCTCTGAAATGGTTGCCTTATTTCGTCCTTTGCAAGCGCGGAAGGCTTTGTTATACGCTCCGCCCAGCGAACACCCGGCTTCGCCTATTCCTCGGTAGCTCAGCGGTAGAGCATTCGACTGTTAATCGAATGGTCCCTGGTTCGAATCCAGGCCGAGGAGCCAGCAGCTCCAAGACATCAGTGGTCAAGAGCGTACAGCGGCTTGCAATTCGTGCGGGCGAAGCCGAGCCGAAAATACAGCCTTCCTCCCGACCGCATCAGTCCGGCAGCCTGGCCAGCGGACACTCGCTTTCGGACAGCGGAATGAAGGCTTCATCGGGCGGGACCTGACGCAAGACCTTGTAATAGTCCCACGGCTCCTTCAGGTCGGCCCTCTTCTTCACCTCGACCAGATAGAAAGGATGCATCAGTTTGCGGTCGTCGCGAATCCGGGCGCCTCGCGCATAAAAGTCGTCGACGGGATTCTCGCGCATCCATTTGGCGACGGTGTCGGTGTCATCCGTCCCCGTTGCAGCGACGCCTTTCAGGAAATGCAGTACCCCCGAGTAGGTGGCCGCTTGCGGCTCGGTCGGCATCCGCTGGTGGCGCTCAAAAAAGCGATGGCCGAATGCCCTTGTCTCGTCATTCAACCCCCAATACCACCCGACCATGGAGGTCAGACCGGCCGCGACGTCGAGCCCCATGCTGTTGACGTCCGTCAGGAACAGAAGCTGGGCGACCGGACGCTGCTTGCCTGCGTCCATCCCGAACTCCTTCCACTGCTTCATCGAATTGACGAGTTGATCGCCGACGTTCGAAAACGCCACGACCTTCGCACCAGAACTCTGAGCTTGCAGGAGGAAAGAGCTATAGTCGGCATTTGCCATCGGATGATAAACCGCTCCCAGCGACTTGCCACCAACCCGTTGAAGAAGCCGCTGCGATTCCGCCACCATGTTCTTGCCGAACTCGTAGTCGGCTGCGATGAAGAACCAGGTGTCCTGTCCCTGCCCAACCAGCGTCCGCAATGGGCCCGCAACCAGCGTGTAGGCATCGTGCAGCCAGGCAAAGCCGGTCTTGACGCACTGCTTGCCGGTCAGCGCCGTGGTTGCGACGGACGTGTAGATCGCGATCTTGTTCTTGTCGCGAATGATGGTCTGCAGCGCGAGACCGACGGCAGAATTGCCGACGTCGGCGATCGCATCGACGCCTTCGACATCAAACCACTTACGGACGATCGTGGTGCCGATGTCCGGCTTGTTCTGGTGATCGGCAAACACCAGTTCGACCTTGATATTTGGATTCTGCTTCTG
>NZ_DASSRP010000250.1:0-19479 GCF_035701725.1 Bradyrhizobium sp. | reverse complement strand
CGTCTTCTGAGCTGGAGCCCGCAACATCGTGAGTAACGGACATCAGGAACTGCTGACCGTCCGCGGCGTCACCAAGCGTTTCGCCGTTGGCGACGACGAAGTCGAGGCGCTGGCGGCGGTCGATCTTACGATTCCCAAGGGCGAATTTGTCTGCATGATCGGCGCGTCCGGCTGCGGCAAGTCCACGCTGCTTCGCATCATTGCCGGTTTCGAAGAGCCGACCACCGGCAGTGTCGCGATCGACGGCAAACCCGTCACCGGCCCCGGCAGCGACCGTGGCATGGTGTTCCAGGACTATGCGCTGTTCCCGTGGATGACGGTGCGGCAGAATATCAGCTTCGGGCCGCGGCAACGCCATCTGCCGCGCGACGAAATCGACAGGACCACGGACGAGTTCGTCAGGATGGTCGGGCTCGAACGCTTTGCCGACCGCTATCCGAACCAGCTGTCGGGCGGCATGAAGCAGCGCGTCGCGATCGCCCGTGTGCTTGCCAACAATGCCAACATTCTCCTGATGGACGAGCCGTTCGGTGCGCTCGATGCGCTGACCCGCGAGCAGCTGCAGAACGAGCTTCTTCAGATCTGGAAGCGCACCGGCGTGACCACCATTTTCGTCACCCACTCGGTGGAGGAAGCCGTGCTGCTGGCAGATCGCGTGCTGGTCATGAGTGCCGGACCGGGGCGGATCGACGGCGACATCCGCATCGACTTAAGCCGGCCGCGCGACGTGTCGTCGCCCGAATTCAATGCGCTCCGGCGCGATATCGCGCGGCGGCTGACCAGCCACCTGGTGACGGCCTAGCTCACGCACCCGCCGCCGGCGCGTCCGGCAAGGCGTCGAGGTGACAAGCCGCCCATTGGCCTTCCGCCGCTTGCCGAAGCTCCGGCTCTTCCGTGCGACAGCGATCGAACACATAAGGACAGCGGGTGTGAAAGCGGCAACCGCTCGGCGGATTGATCGGGCTCGGCACGTCGCCCTTGAGGATCATCGGCGCGCGGCGCGCCTTCGGGTCGGGCACCGGGACCGCCGAAAGCAGCGCCTTGGTGTAGGGATGCCTGGGGCTAGCAAAAATCAGGTTTCGCGGCGCGACCTCGACGATCTTGCCGAGATACATCACCGCGACGCGATGAGTCATGTGCTCGACGATCGCAAGGTCATGGCTGATGAAGAGCAGCGCCAGGCCGAACTCGCGCTGCAAATCCTGCAGCAGATTGACGATCTGCGCCTTGACCGAAACGTCGAGCGCCGAGACGGCCTCGTCGCAGACGATCAGATCCGGTTCGGCTGCGAGCGCCCGCGCGATACAGATGCGCTGACGCTGACCGCCGGAGAATTCGTGCGGCCGGCGGTCCAGCGCATCGCGCGGCAGGCGCACCGTATCCATCAACGCGGCAACCTTGGACTCAAGCTCGGCTGCGGATCTGGCAAGACCGAAATTGCGGATCGGTTCAGCCAGGATATCGCGGACCCGCAAACGCGGGTTGAGGCTGGAGAACGGGTCCTGAAACACCACCTGCACGCGCTGCCGGATGGCGCGCAAGCGATCCGGCGACAGGTCGTCGATCCGCTGGCCATCGAGCACGACCTGGCCCGCCGTGATGTCGAACAGGCGCAGGATCGCGCGCCCGACCGTCGATTTGCCGCAGCCGGATTCGCCGACCAGCGACAGCGTCTCGCCGCGCGCGATCTCGAACGAGACGCCGTCCACCGCATAGACGCGGCTGGTGCCGCGGCCGAAAAAATTGCCGCGGATCGGGAAATGTTTCTTGAGGTCGTTGACCTGGAGCAGAGGCGCGTTCATGCCGCAGCCGCCTCCTTGGTCGCGAAGTGGCAGGCGGCGAAATGGCGCGAAGACTTTTCCTCGAGCCCCGGCGCGACCTCGCGGCAGAGATCGGTGACGAGCGGGCAACGCCCGGCGAAAGCGCAGCCGACGATGCGCTGCTTGAGACTCGGCACCTGGCCGGGGATTTCGGCCAACCGCCGCGCCGCGCCGGTCAAGGACGAACCAAGTTTCGGCACGGCGCCGAGCAACCCTTGCGTATAGGGATGGCGCGGCAAGCGAAACAGCTCGGCTACCGGCGCCTCCTCCACCTTGCGTCCGGCATACATCACCATAACGCGTTCGGCGACTTCGGCGACCACGCCGAGATCGTGGGTGATCAGGATCACCGCGGCGCCGACCCGGCGCTTCAAGTCGAGCATCAATTGCAGGATCTGCGCCTGGATCGTGACATCGAGCGCCGTCGTCGGTTCATCCGCAATCAGAAGTTTCGGATTGCAGGCGAGCGAAATCGCGATCATCACGCGCTGCCGCATGCCGCCCGACATTTGATGCGGATATTCCTTCACCCGCCGCGCCGGTTCGGGAATGCCGACCAAGGTCAACAGCTCGACCGCGCGCTTTTCAGCGGCCGCCTTGTCGAGCCCCTGGTGCAACTGCAATGTTTCGCCGATCTGACGCCCGATGGTCAACACCGGATTGAGGCTCGTCATCGGCTCCTGGAAAATCATCGAAATGTCGTTACCGCGGATATCGCGCATTTCGCGATCGGACAGCTTCAGAAGGTCCTTGCCGCGAAATCGGATCGAACCCGCGATCTTGCCCGGCGGCTCCGGAATCAACCGCATCAGCGACATCGAGGTCACTGATTTGCCGCAACCGGATTCACCGACGATTGCCAGCGTCTCGCCCTCGTCAACATGGAAGGAAACACCGTCGACGGCCCGATTGATGCCGTCAGGTGTGCGGAAGTGGGTCTGAAGATTTTCGACTTCGAGGAGCGCCATCGGTTGGACCTAAAGATTCTTGGCCATGCGGGGGTCGAGCGCATCGCGCAAGCCATCGCCGACGAGATTGACGGCCAGCACCGTGACCGAGAGAAACGCGGCCGGGAAGAACACGATGTAGGGCTTCACCTGCCACAGCGCCCTGCCCTCGGCCATGATATTGCCCCAGGATGGAATCGTCGGCGGCGTGCCGGCACCGATGAACGACAGAATAGACTCAACGATCATCGCGCTGGCGCAGACGTAGGTTGCCTGCACCAGCATCGGCGCCAGCGTATTGGGCAGGATGTGGCGCAGGATGATCATGGGCGTTCGGGTCCCGCAGGCAATCGCGGCATCGACATAAGGCTGCTCGCGCAGCGACAGCACGACGCCGCGCACGAGACGCGAGACGCGCGGAATTTCGGCGACCGTGATCGCCATGATGACGTTACCGACGCTGCCGCGCGTCAAGGCCATCAGCGCGATCGCCAGCAGGATCGGCGGGATCGACATCAGGCCGTCCATGATGCGCATGACGACGCCGTCGGCCCAGCGCACGAAACCGGAGACCAGACCTATGGCGAGGCCCACAAGCGTGGCAAGAACGGCCACCGACAGACCCACCGTGAGCGAGACCCGCGTGCCGAACAGCACGCGCGAGTAGACGTCCCGACCGAGCGCGTCGGTGCCGAACCAGTAGAGTTCGGACGGCGCGCGTGTGCGCCTTGCCGGCGAGATCGCGGTCGGATCGACGGTCCAGAGATACGGCGCGAAGATGCCGATCAAGACGAGACACAACAGCAACGCGCCGCCGATCGCAACCGTCGGGTTGTTGCGCAGGAACCCCAGCACGCCACGCCGGACTTTGACCGGCGCCATCAGATCCGGCAGGGTTTGCGCGATCGCAAGGCCGGGCGGCACGGGCACGGAGCTGGTGGTTGAAAGGGTCAATAGCGAATCCTCGGATCGATGAGCGTGTAGGTCAGGTCGACCAGCAGATTGACCACCGTGTAAACGAAACTGAACATCAGGACGACGCCCTGGATGACGGGGTAGTCGCGACGCAAAATGGCATCGACCGTCAGACGGCCGAGGCCGGGGATGGCAAAGACGCTTTCGGTCACCACCGCGCCGCCGATCAGAAGCGCAACGCCGATGCCGATCACGGTGACGATCGGCACCGCGGCGTTCTTCAAGGCGTGCACGAACAGGATGCTGGGCTGCCCCAGCCCCTTGGCGCGGCCGGTGCGGATATAGTCCTGCTGCAACACTTCAAGCATGGACGCGCGCGTGATGCGTGCGATCAGCGCGATATAGACGCAGCCGAGCGCGATCGAAGGCAGGATCAGGTTCTGCAGCCACGGCCAGAGCCCTTCCGCGAACGGCGTATAGCCCTGCACCGGCAGCCATTCGAGTTCGAGCGCGAACACATAAGCGAGCAGATAACCGACGACAAAGACCGGAAGCGAGAAAGCTGAGACGGCAAAAGCCATGATGGCGCGGTCGATCAGGCTTCCGGCTTTCCAGGCCGCGACCACGCCGAGCGGCACCGCGACGACCAGCGTCAACGCCAGCGTCAGTAGCATCAGCGACAGCGTCGGCTCGATCCGCTGCGCGATCATCGAGGTCACGGGCAAGTTGGTGAAGATCGAGGTACCGAGATCGAAATGCAGAATTCGCCAGAGCCAACTGCCGAACTGCACCAGGAACGGCCGGTCAAGGCCGAGGCTCTGGCGGATACGTTCGACGTCGGCCGGGCTCGCCTGATCGCCGGCGATCACCGCGGCCGGATCGCCCGGTGCGATATAGAGCAGACTGAACACGAACAGCGCGACGATCGCCATCACGGGGATGGTGACCAGAATACGCCTGAGAATATACGAGGCCATCCAGCAATGCCGCCGTTACGCGGTCTTCGACACGCCCCAGAAGAACGGCAATGGCCCCTTCACGATTCCCGACACGTTCTTGCGCCATGCCGTGTAGCTGAGGAAGAAGCCGGTCGGCGCATAGATCACGTCCTCGAGCGCGGCCTTGTTGAGGCGGGCGACCGCGGCCTTTTCCTCATCGAGGTTCTTCGCCTCGAACCAGGCCGTGACTTCCTTTTCCACAGCCGGGCTGTTCGGCCAACCGAACCACGCCTTGTCGCCGCTGCCGCGAATGGCATTGTAGACGGCTGGATTGACGCAGTCCGCACCGGCGTGCCAGGTGTGGAACATTTCCCAGCCGCCCTGATTGTGCGGCGTCTTTTGCGCGCGGCGCGCGCCGACCGTGCCCCAGTCGGTGGCGACGAAGTCGACGTTCATGCCGATGCGCTTCAGCAGGTCAGCGGTGACATCGCCCTGCGCTTTGGTGATGGTCTGATCCTGCGCCACGATGCAGGAGACCGGCTCATTGGCATAGCCGCTCTCGGCCAGAAGCTTCTTGGCCGCATCGATATTGCGCATTTTCAGGATTTCGCCGCCCTCTTCCGTGTAAAGCGGCGTGTTCGGCGTGAAGAAGCCTGGCAGCGGCTTCCAGAGTGAATTGTCGTCGCCGACCAGCGCCCGCATGTAGTCTTCCTGGTTCATGGCCGTGAGCACCGCGCGCCGCACCTTCACATTGTCGAACGGCGGATGGGTATGATTCATCCGGAACGAGCCGACATTGCCGAGCGGGTCGGCAATGTCGACGGCAATGTTCTTGTTCTTCTTCAACACCGGCACGAGATCGGGAAGCGGATTCTCCCACCAGTCGATTTCGCCGTTCTGCAGCGCAGCGGCTGCCGTGGCCGGATCCGGGATCACCACCCATTCGATGCGATCGAACAGCATCTGCTTGCCGCCCGAAAGCCAAGACGCCTTTTCCTGCCGCGGGGCGTAATCGGCGAATTTCTCGAACACCGACCTTGCGCCGGGCACCCACTCGTTCCGCACGAACTTCATCGGACCGGAGCCGATATATTCGCTGATCTGCTTGAACGGATCGGTCTGGGCAATCCGCTCCGGCATGATGAATGCGCAAGGCGAATTGTTCTTGCCCAGCGCCAGCAGCATTTTCGGATAGGGCTGCTTCAGCACCCATTTGAAGGTCCTGTCGTCGACCGCCGTGAGTTCGTTCTGGATTGCCTTAAGCATCAGCCCCATGGGATCGCGGTTCGACCAGCGCGTCAGGCTCGCCACCACGTCTTTCGAACGGACCGGCTCACCGTCGTGGAATTTGAGACCGGGTCGCAGACGGAAGGTCCAGGTCAGGCCATCGCTCGACACCTCCTCGGATTCGACCATCTGGCGCTGCGGCTGCAATTTTTCGTCGAAGCCGTAGAGCGTGTCCCAGACCAGAGCCGAGGCGTTGCGCACGACGTATTGCGTCGTCCAGATCGGGTCGAAATTGGCAAGATCGGCCTGCGGCACAAAACGCAAGGTCTTCGCGGCAGCGCCTTGCGACAACGCCGGCATCGACAGGCCGCCCGTCGCGGCGAGGGTCCCCGCCCCGGCCAATCCCTTCAACACCGTCCTGCGATCCATAGCCGTCCTCCAACTCCGAATGCCCGCCGCTATTAGGCTCTAAAGAAGCCTGGCGGGCAATGCGCATCGTTTGCTTGCAAATGGTATGCCAGCGCCCGCCGGTTAAAGCCCGGTCTTCAGAGGCGATTTTCGTCCGATCACAGCATGTTCAGCGACACTTAGCCAGGGATCCGTTTGAATTTGGGCGACTCCACCGGATGCCACCAGCGGCCGCCGATCACGACGCCTTCGGATACGATCTTGCGGTCGCCGATCAGGTGCTCGCCGACGACATCCTCGTAGTCGAACTTGCCCTCCTTGATTGAAAGCAGCGTGGCGTCGCCGACGCTGCCCACCTTGAGGCTGCCGAGTTCGGGCCGCCGCAGCGCCATCGCCGCATTGACCGTCGAGGCCGCCACCACGTCCGCAAACGGCATGCCCATGCACAGGAATTTCGACATCGTCGTCACCTGGTCGTAGGCAGGGCCGTTGATGCAAAGGATATGGACGTCGGAGGAGATCGTGTCGGGGTAGAAGCCGTTCGCAAGCATGGCACGCGCGGTCTTGAAGGCGAACGAGCCCCGGCCGTGACCGATGTCGAACAGCACCCCGCGCTCACGCGCCTGCAGCACGATCTGCTTGACGGTTCCTTGTGCAGTGCACGGCGCGTTCGGAAACGGCCGGAATGCATGTGTCAGAACGTCGCCGGGACGCAGCAGGCTGACCACCTCCTCATAGGTCGGCGGCGGATGATCGATATGGCACATCAGCGGCATGCCGACTTCATTGGCGACTTCGAGCGCAATCTGAAGCGGCACGATTCCGGACGCGCCCGACGAGGTGCGGCCGACCCGCACCTTGATGCCGACGATTAGATCGCGGTTGGCATCCGCGACCTGAACCGCATCGATGGGGTTCATCAGGCGGATTTCCTCGCTCTCGCCAACCATGACGCGATGCGAAAAACCATAAATGCCAGCATGCGAGACATGAAGGTAAGCGAGAATACGAACTTGGCTCGGCTCGATCACGTGCTTGCGGAAGCCGGCGAAATTGCCGGGACCGGCGCTGCCGGTATCGATCGCAGTGGTGACGCCGGAGGTGCGGCAGAATTCCTCGGCATCGATACCGAGCGAGGTGCCGCCCCAATACACATGCGTATGCAGATCGATCAGGCCGGGCGTGACGATGTAACCCGAGACGTCGCGGACGTCGGTGCCGGGGTCGACCTTGAGCGCGCTTCCGACCGCGGCCACCTTGCCGCCGGCAAACGCAACATCGGTTATGGCATCGAGTTTTTGCGAGGGATCAACCACGCGGCCGCCGCGCAGGACCAGATCGAACGACATCGTCATCTCCGGGTGAACATCAAACAGCGCGACGGGGGATTTTGTCGCGGCGGTACTTGAGCAAATACTGTGCCTGAAGTCATCCCCCGGCGCCGCGGGTTCAGGTCTGCCCGAAACTGTGAACCCAGGCCTCGGGGTAAAGCATGTAAGCATCGCCGCGCCGGGCTAGCCGCGCGAAGCCCGGAAAGTGCAGATGCATGCCGGTGACGAGCATGCCATCCGCGCTGACGCGGTCGAACATGCGCTTGCGCGAGGCGGCCGCCATCGCAAGGTCGGTGTCGAACCCCATGCCGGCTTCGGGAATCGCGGTCTGCACCTCCGGCACATGGACGGTGTCGCCCCAGATCATCAATTGATGATCGCCGGACGCGATCAGGTACGCCGTGTGGCCGGGCGTATGCCCGTGGCTCGGCACCGCCGTGACGCCGGGGAAGACTTCGCCCTGTTTGAACAACCGCGTGCGGTTCTTGTACGGCGCGACCTGTTCACGACCTGCCTGGAAGAACAGCTTCTTCGCCCGCTCGTCCGCCTTGGCCATCGCGCCGTCATCGAACCAGTGCGGCAGTTCGTTCTCATGCATGGCGAGTTCTGCGTTCGGAAACAGCAACTGGCCATTCGACATGTCGGTCAGCCCGGCTGAATGGTCCGGATGCATATGGGTCAACAGCACGGTGTCGATCGACTTCGCATCGATGCCGGCCGCCGTCAGGTTGCGCTGAACCATGCCCGCGGTCGGCAGCAGATAATTGCCCGATCCGGTGTCGATGATCGCAAGGCGCCCTTTCGAATGAATCAGAAACGTATTGACGCTGGTGCGGCGCGCGGGACGGAACGCCTCGCGCAAAATCGTGTGCGCCCTGTCGAGATCGACATTGCGCATCACCTCGAGATTGCCGTCGAGATAGCCGTCGCTGATGGCGGTGACGACGATGTCCCCGATCTTGCGATGATACACGCCGGGGATTTGCTGGGAGGGCTGGGACGTCATGCGGAACCTTGAAACGCTGGAGGAAAAACGCGAACCCGTCAGGCGCCGACGGATTTCAGGAACGCGTCGATGCAGCTTGCGATCAGATCGGGCGTCTGGACCGCCATATAGTGCCCGGTGTCGACTTCGACATAGCGCGCGGTGGGAATTGCGTTCGCCACCTCCTGCGCCATCGCCGGCGGGCGGACGCGATCGAGGCGGCCGCCGATCACGAGCGCCGGACAGCTTATTCTACCAAGCATCCCCTGCATCTCGGCGTTGGCCAGCATTCGCCAGATCGTCGCATAGCTCGAGGGATCGTTGCCAAGCCAGCGCGCCCGGAACTGTTCAAAGCGCTTACCATCGCCCCGCAGCTCGGGCACATAGCCGTTGAGCATGGCATCGTCGACCACCGACGACATGCCTTCGGCCTCGATCCTTGCCAGCCGTTCGAGCGCCGCCGGACGGCGCGCGGCCGCGATGCCCGTGGCCGGGCTGCCGGCGACGACGGCGCTCGTCCGCTGCGGATATTGCGCGGCGAACTGAAGCGCAATGGCGCCGCCGACCGCGACGCCGGCAAGCGCCACCTTGCCGTTGATGCCGAGTACATCGAGCAGCCCGGCGATATCCGATGCCATCGTGCTGAAGGTGAGCTCGCCCCTCGCCTTCTGCGACATCCCGGCGCCGCGGGTGTCGTAGCGCAGCACCCGCCGCGCGCCCTCAAAGTGCGGAGCCGCCCCGTCCCAGCTCTCAAGCGAGCCGCCCATTTCGTGCACGAGCACCAAGGCACGCTCACCCGCGCCGCTCAACTCGTAGCGAAGCGCAACACCGTTCAGTTCGACAAAAGGCATTTGGGGTTTCCAGCGAGACGAGAGATCAGTCGCGCTCGAATTGAGCAAATCGTTGGCCACCTGTCATCGCCCGGCAGGCGGCGTCACCTTTGCATTTTTGCCGCGACGGAGGCCATGAAATCGTCGCGTCTATCCCAGCATCTGGGTGTCGCCGCAGATCGAGATCGCCTGTCCGGAAATCGTCCTGCCGCGCGGGCTGCACATGAACAGAATTTGATCCGCGAGCTGGTCCGGCGTGACATATTCCTTGATCGAGGTGTAGGAAAATGCCGTGCGCTCCATCTCGGCATAGGAAATGCCGCGCTGCTGCGCCTTCGCTTCCAGAACGCGCCGCTGGCGGTCGCCGGCGACGAGACCCGGCAGGATGGCGTTGACCCGAATATTGTCGGGCCCAAGCTCGATCGACAGCGACTTGGTGAAACCGATCACGCCCCATTTCGCCGCCGCATAAGGCGTCCGCATCGCAAAGCCGAGCCGGCCCGCCGCCGAGGAAATATTCACGATCGAGGCGTTCTTGCTCTTGCGCAGCAGCGGCACCGCGAGCCGCGCGCAATTGAATTGCCCGGTCAGGCAGATCTCCAGGCAGCGGTCCCAGTCTTCCGGATTCATCTCCTCGACCTTCGAGGTCGGACCGGCAACACCGGCGTTGTTCACCAGCACGTCGAGGCCGCGCAGGTTTCCGACCGCCTCATCGAACAGATGCCTGACCGACTTGCGGTCGGAGACGTCGCACTTGGTCTGGGTGATTTGCGGATCGGTTCGGGCGAGCGCCGAGAGCGCCGCGTCGTCGACGTCGCAGATGTGCACCTTGGCGCCTTCCCCCACGAAGGCGCGCGCGATCGCAAGCCCGATGCCGTTGGCGCCTGCCGTCACCAGCACGCGCAAGCCGTTGATGTCGAGATTCATGGGCACTCCAGTGTTGGCGGAAACTCAGTCAGCAAGCCCGCCGCGGGAAAGAATGACTTCGGCCGCGCCGCTGATGTCGGCAGCAACACCGCGGCGCGCCGGATCCGGCTCCCTGGCCGCGATCGCGCGGCGCACGTCGGCATGGAAACGGATGGCGTCGCCCTTGGCGAGCCGTTCCGGATTGGCACGCAGATCGAGATTGATCACGGGACCGGCCTTCAGCCACAGCGCGCGGATGATTTCAACCAGAATGGGAGAATGCGAGGCCTCGTAGACCGCGAAATGAAAGGTCTTGTTGAGTTCGACGGCACGCGGCAGATCCGGTTTCGATTTTTCACTCTCGTCGCGCATCGCCGCTTCGGCACGCGCGATCGCCGCGAGGTCGTCCTCGTTTCGATGCAGCGCCGCTTCGGCGGCCGCATGTCCCTCGATCGCGATCCGCACCTTGGTCAGATCGCGAAACTGCGCCGCCGTCATCACGGGCACGCGCACCGCACGGTTCGGCGCGACCTCGAGCGCCCGGTCCGCCACCAACCGCGACACCGCCTCGCGCACCGGCATGATGGAGACGCCAAGCACGTCGGCCGCGGCGCGCAGCGACAATTTTTCCCCCGGCGCGAGCCGGCCCGACATCAAGAGGTCCGCCAGCTGCGCGTAGGCGCGCTCGCCCAGGGTCTGGCGATCGAGCGGCTCGACCAGGTTGAGTGCGGCCGGCAAATTCAAGGCGTCATCTCCACCCGCCGCTTTACGGACGGCTTCTTCAGAGGGACTCGACAAGCGCCCCGCCTTTTGCAACTCTAACTGTGATCACAGATCACGGCAAGCTCGGCAACAGCGTCATCCCAACGAACGCTGCGGCGGCCGGCAAAGCGCTCAAGCAGGGAGAAAACGTTGATGTCAGAGTTCAATCGATTTACGCGCCGCGGCCTGTTGAAGACGGCCGGCGGCCTCGCGCTCGCCTCCGGACTTGGCGCCCCGTCCATCCTGCGTGCCCAGACCTCGGACGTCATCAAGATCGGGCACCTGACGCCGCGCACCGGTTTTCTCGGCCCGCTCGGCGAATATGCCGTGATGTCGATCGATCTGGCGGTCGAGGAGATCAACGCCGCCGGCGGCATGATGGGACGCAAGGTCGAACTGCTGAAGGAAGACTCCGTCAATCCGCAGACGGCGTCGACCAAAGCCGAGCGCATGATCGAACGCGACAAGGTCGCCTGCATCATTGGCGAGATTTCGTCCGCCTCGTGCCTGACGATCGCGCAGGTCGCCGAACGCAACAAGACGCTGTTCATTAACACCGGCGGCAATTCGGACGCGCTGCGCGGCAAGGATTGCAAGCGTTACATGTTCCACGTCGAGTCGCAGAACTCGATGTATGTCAAAACCGTCGGCCGCTCGTTCCTGCGCGATGGTCTGGTCAAGGGCAAGAAGTGGTACTCGCTCACGGCCGACTATGCATTCGGGCACGACCTTCTCAACGTCTCCAAACGCTTCATGCAGGCCAATGGCGGCAATTTCGCCGGTGACGATCTGGTGCCGACCGACGCTACGGATTTCTCCGCCTATCTTTTGAAGATCCGCGACGCCAAGCCCGACCTTGTCGTGATTAACCTTGCCGGCAACCAGATCACCAACTTCCTCAAGCAGTATGCCGAGTTCGGCCTCGCCTTCCCGGTCGGCGGCTTCGGCTTCGACACCGCGCTCGCCTGGGCCGCGGGCAAAGGCAATTTCGTCGGCACCTGGCCGGTCGTGTGGCATCACCTGCTCGACACGCCCGGCAGCAAGGCTTTCGTCGCGGCCTTCACCAAGAAATACAACAAGCCGCCGGAAAACCAGGCGTGGGGCGAATATGTCGCGACCAAGATCGTGGCGCAGACCATCAACGAAATCAAAAGCGTGGATTCGCCAGCCATCATCCAGCACCTGGAAAAGGGCGCGAAGTTCGATCTGTTGAAGACCCGCCAGGGCTATTTCCGCGCCTCCGACCATCAGTTGATGCACGAGATGTATGCGGTGACCGCGCTTGCTCCCGACAAGATCAAGAACCAGTGGGACATCTTCACTTCGAGCGCGCCGGTGCCCGGTCCGGACGAGGACCTCGAGGTGATCGCCGCAACCAAGGAAGAAAACAGCTGCACCTTTCCGAGTTGATTTAGCTCGTCTTTCCGGGGCGATGCGAAGCATCGAACCCGGAAGTTCGAGATTCCGGGTCTGGTCCTCAGCGCAAAATCGGATTTTGTCGCTTCGGACCATCCCGGAATGACGAGCGGCTCAGGGGCGCGCGCACTCCAACGGAACCACACTCCATGTCCGCCATGTTGCTGATGCAGCAGATCCTGAACGGGCTGCTTGACGGCGTCTATTACCTGCTGATCGCGCTCGGGCTATCGCTGATCTTCTCGCTCGGCGGCATCGTCAATCTCGCGCACGGCGCGTTCTATGCGATCGGCGCTTATCTGACATTGGTGCTGTCGCCCTATGTCGGGTTCGGCGGCGCCTTCGTCGCGGCGCCGGTTGCGGTCGCGCTGCTCGGCATCGTGATCGAGGCGACGCTGTTCCGGCGCTTCTACCGCGCCGATCCGATTCTCTCGCTGCTGATGACGTTCGGCCTTGCCATGGTGGCCGAGCAGGTGCTTCGGATGATCTTCGGGGCGCCACCGCTGTCGTTCTCGATTCCAATATGGCTGCGCGGACAGGTCGCGGTCGGCAGCTTCATCTACTCGTTCTATCGCGTGGTGCTGCTCGGCATTGCGGCGTTCTGCATCGCCGCGCTCTGGCTGCTGCTGCAAAAGACCTCGTTCGGCCGCGTGGTGCGCGCCGGCGTGCAGAACCCGGACATGGTGGGCGCGCTCGGCATTTCCCTGCAGCCTTATATGTCGGCGGTCGCCGCCCTCGGCATTGGCCTCGCCGGGCTCGCCGGCGTTTTGCTGGCGCCGATCTACGCGATCCATCCCGCGATGGGACAGGAGATCATCACGCCGGCCTTCGTCGTCGTGGTGATCGGCGGCCTCGGCTCGTTCTGGGGCGTGGTCGCGGCCGCAATTCTGGTCGGCGTTGTCAAGGGCGTCATGGTCGGTATCGGCTATTCGGCGGCATCGACCGCCGCGATCTATCTCTTGATGCTTCTGGTGCTGCTGTTCCGGCCGCGCGGCCTGTTCGGCGAGCGCATCACGCGGTTCGAGTAAGCCGCATGCTCAAGCGCATCCCTATTCCGCTGGTGATCGCAGGCCTCGCGCTGCTGGTGCTGCCGCCCGTGCTGCTGTCGCTCGGCCTCACCATGACGTCGGCCTCGGAGGTCGTAATCTTCGCGATCGCCTGCATGGCGCTCAATATTCTGGTCGGGCATACCGGTCTGGTATCGTTCGGTCACGGCGCCTGGTTCGGGCTCGCTGCCTATGCAGCGGCCCTGCTCCAGCGCAACTTCATGCACGACCAGTTCTTCGGCCCCGCCCTCGCCGGCGTCCTCGTGGTTGCCGTGATTTCGGCGGCCTTCGGCTTTCTGATCCTGCGACGCCGCGGCGTCTACTTCTCGCTGCTGACCCTGGCGCTCGCGGCGATGCTTTACACAGTGTCGTTCCGCTGGACCGAAGTGACCGGCGGCGAGAACGGGCTCGGTGGCATCACCCGGCCGACGCTGCTCGGTTTCAATCTGGAATCCTCCACGGTCTATTACTGGTTCGTCGCCGCGATCGCGTTCGTGACGTTGATCCTGCTCCGGCGGTTTCACCGCTCCGCGATCGGCCATGTGCTGGTCGCGATCCGCGAAAACGAGCAGCGCGCGCGCTTCCTCGGTTATCCGACCAATTTCTACAAGCTGATCGCCTTCACCCTGTCGGCGTCGATCACGGGGCTCGCCGGCATCTTGCTGCTGTTCCAGAACCGCATGACTTCGGCCGATCCGATATCGGTTTCCTTCTCTGGCGATCTCCTGGCCATGGTCGTGATCGGCGGCATGCGGAATTTTCTGGGACCCGCGCTCGGTGCATTGTTCTTCATCCTGTTTCGCGAATTCCTCTCGATCTACACCGAAAACTGGCTGCTCTGGTTCGGCCTCGTCTTCGTCGCTTTCGTGGTATTTTCGCCGACCGGACTCGTCGGTGTCGCAGCAAAGCTGATGGCGCCGTTCCGCAGTAAGATCGTCGAAGAAGCCGCGATGGCCGGACGCCGCATCGACATTCTGCCGCTGCCGGAATTCCTGCGGCCGAAATCCAGCACCGACGGTGCGGTGCTGTCGGCGCGCGCTATCGTCAAGAGCTTCGGCGGTATCAAGGCCGTCCAGGGCGTCGACATCTCCATCGCCGACCGCACGCTGCATGCGCTGATCGGACCGAATGGCGCCGGCAAGACCACGGCGTTCAATCTTCTGTCCGGCATGTACCGGCCGGATTCGGGCGAGGTTTCGTTGCTGGGACGACCGATCGCCGGCGAGACGCCGGAGCAGATCGCGCGCGCCGGCATCGGCCGCTCGTTCCAGATCACCAATCTGTTTCCGGCGCTCAGCGTGTCCGAAAACATCCGCCTCGCGGTGCAGGCGCGGCACCCGCACCGCTTCGATCCCTGGACGGCTGCGCTCTCGATTGGTCCGGTCAATGCCGAGACCGATGCGATCATCCGCTACCTCGGCCTTGCCGGCATCGAGGAGGCCGAGGGTGGAACACTGTCCTACGGCGGCCAGCGCCTGCTCGACATGGGGGTTGCGATTGCGACCGCACCACGCGTGCTGCTATTGGACGAACCTCTCGCCGGCCTTGCTGCCGCCGAACGCGAGCGGATTGCCGCCATCATCAAGCGCATCTCGGCCGATATTCCGGTGCTGCTGGTCGAGCATGACATCGACCGCGTGTTCCAGCTCGCCGACCGCGTCACCGTCATGAACGAAGGCCGGGTATTGCTCGACGGCACCGCGGAAGACGCCCGCAACAGCAGACGCGTGCAGGAAGTCTATATCGGATCGGGCGCCGCGGAAGTCGCCGCCCGGCCACGCGAGACCGCAAGCGGCGTGACGGCGTTGCTCACGGTCGACAAGGTCAACACCTTCTATGGCAAGAGCCATATCCTCAACGATGTCAGCTTTACCCTGCACGACAACGAGATCGTCGCCCTGCTTGGACGCAACGGCGCCGGCAAGTCGACGCTGCTCAAGACCCTGATCGGCATTGCGCCGGCAGCGAGCGGGTCGATCACGCTTGGCGGAACCGAACTGATCGGCCGCTCCTCGGCGCAGCATGCCCGGCTCGGCATCGGCTACGTGCCGCAGGGCCGCGGCCTGTTTGCCGGCATGAGCGTCGAACAGAATCTCGAACTGGGCGGCCTGAAGCGCCAGAACGGCCACGGCGTGCACTGGACGCGCGAGCGCGTCTACGAATATTTCCCGCGCATCCGCGAGCGGCTGGACAGCCCCGCGGACTATCTCTCCGGCGGCGAACAGCAGATGGTCGCGGTGGCGCGGGCGCTTTCGGGCGACGTGCGGGTGCTGCTACTGGATGAACCCTTCGAGGGGCTGGCGCCGGCGGTGGTGGAACAGCTGTTCGAAGCCTTTGACCGCCTGCGCAAGGAAATCGCCATCATCATCGTCGATCACCATCTCGACCTGGCGCTGGCTTTGTCCGATACAACGGTCGCGCTGGAGCGCGGCCAGGTGCTGCACCGGGGCCCCTCGCGCGCGCTGCGCGACGACCTCGACCTGCGCCGCAAGGTGCTGTGGCTATGAAACCGTGCGTCGAGTAAAAATGGTGAGAGAAAGACATGTCCAATGCTGAACCTAACGTCGCCATCGTGGGCGCAGGATTGATCGGACGCGCCTGGGCCACGATATTCGCGCGTGCGGGATGGAATGTCCGATTGACCGACCCGCACATCGCAACGCTGAAGGCCGCGCCGCGCCTGGTCCGCGACGAGTTGCAGATGCTGGCCCGCCATGGCCTCGCCGACGACCCGGATAGCGCGGTGGCGCGGGTCTCCGTCGCCGGCAGTCTCGAGGAAGCGGTGCGCGATGCCGAATTCGTCCAGGAGAACGGGCCGGAAAAGGTCGAGGACAAGCGCGTGATTTTCGCGCAGCTCGATCGGATGACACGCAAGGACGCGCTGCTGGTCTCCTCGACCTCGGCCATCACCGCCTCTCACTTCACCGAGGACTTGCCCGGCCGCGCGCGCTGTCTGGTCGGCCACCCCGTCAACCCGCCGCATCTGGTGCCGCTGGTCGAACTTTGCGGCGCGCCCTGGACCGCACCGGAAGCGATCGAGCGTGCGCGTGCGATCTATCGCGAGATCGGACAGGTGCCGGTCACGATCACCAAGGAGATCAACGGCTTTGTGCTGAACCGCCTGCAGGGCGCCCTGCTCGCCGAAGCGTTCCGCCTGGTCGGTGAAGGTTATATTTCGGCCGAAGACCTCGACCATACCGTGAAGGACGGCCTCGGCCTGCGCTGGTCGTTCCTCGGGCCGTTCGAAACCATCGAGCTCAACGCGCCCGGCGGCATTCCCGACTACTGCGCGCGCTACACCGGCTTCTACAAGGACCTTGCCGCAAACGCCGCCGGCCCTTCCGTCTATGAAAGCCCGAACGTCGATCGGGTGATCGCGGCCTGGCCGCATCAGGCTGAAGGCGAACGTATTGCGGCCCTGACCGCGCGGCGAAATGAACGCCTCGCCGCACTCGCCGCCCACAAGATCAAGCAGACCGATAAACCCTGATCCCCAGCAACCAAGAGGCAACGACCATGGCCCCCCGGAAAGTCATCATCACCTGTGCCGTGACCGGCGCGATCCACACGCCCTCGATGTCGAAGGCGCTTCCCGTGACCCCGCAGGAGATTGCGGACGCCGCGGTCGAAGCCGCGGAAGCGGGTGCGGCGATCGTGCATCTGCATGCGCGCAATCCGAAAACTGGCCAGCCCGACCAGAGCCCGGAGGCGTTCGCGCCGTTTCTTAAAGTGATCAAGCAACGCTCGAATTGCGTGATCAATCTGACCACCGGCGGCGCCCCCACCATGACGGTCGACGAACGCGTGCGGCCGGCCGCAACCTACAAGCCCGAGGTCGCGTCGCTGAACATGGGATCGATGAACTTCGCCTTTTTCGGCATGCTCAACCGCTTCAACAAGTTCGAGCACGAATGGGAACGCAAGCACGTCGAGAACAAGGACATCGTGTTCCGCAACACCTTTCAGGACATCGAATATGTCCTTACCACGCTTGCGGAATCGGGCTCCCGCTTCGAGTTCGAATGTTACGACACCGCGCACCTCTATAATCTCAAATACTTCCTCGATCAGGGCCTGGTGAAGCCGCCTTTGTTCATCCAGACCGTGTTCGGCCTGCAAGGCGGCATCGGGGCGCATCCCGACGACGTCCTGCACATGAAGCGTACCGCCGACCGCCTGTTCGGCGACAAGATGATCTGGTCAGTGCTCGGCGCCGGGCGCAATCAACTGCCGATCGCGGCGATGGCGGCCGCGATGGGCGGCAACGTCCGCGTCGGCCTGGAGGATTCGCTGTGGGCCGCGCCCGGACGGATGGCGGCCTCGAATGCCGAGCAGGTGCTGCTCGCCCGCAAGATCATCGAGGGCCTCGGGCTCGAGATCGCAAGCTCGGATGAAGCGCGCGAAATGCTGCACTTGAAAGGCGGCGACAAGCTCGAAGTCTGACAAGACGCCCGCTGCAGCCGGCTCCGGCGGCAGTAGCGGTACCACGGGCAATGCCCGTTCGGCATTGCCCCATGCAGGCGCGCGAAGGCTGGCGAAATCCTTTGATTTAGCTGGCCAAACCGGCACATGCTGGCCTCAAAAAAGTTAAGGGAGGTAGGCGTGACGAGGAATTGGCTGGCAGCCGCATTGTTGCTGATGGCAAGCGGGTCGAGCGCGCCGGCATGGGCCGAGGATTACCCTGCGCGAACGATCACGATGATCGTCCCCTTTGCCGTCGGCGGCCCGGCGGACATCACCGGACGCATTGTTGCCGACATCTTCTCGCGGCGCCTTGGCCGCAGCGTCATCGTGGAAAACGTCAACGGCGCCGGCGGCACCATCGGCGCGATGCGCGCCTCGCGCGCCACTCCCGACGGCTACACGATCCTGTTCGGCCACATGTCGACGAACGCGCTGGCGCCGGCGTTCTATCCCGACCTGAAATACGATCCGCAAAAGGATTTCGAGCCGGTTGGCCTCGCCGCCGAATATCCGGAGCTGCTTGTGGTCCGCAAAGACCTGCCCGCGAAAGACCTGCGCGAATTCGTCGCCTACGCCAGGGCCAATGCCAGCAAGCTCAATGTCGGCCACGCCGGTGTCGGCTCGATTTCCTATATCGGTTGCCTGCTGCTCAATTCCGCGATCGGCATCAAGCCGACGCTGGTCCCCTTTACCGGAACGGCGCCGGTGCTCAACGCCATGCTGTCCGGCGAGATCGACTATGAATGCGATCCCGTGCTTGGAACGTTGCCGCAGGTCCAGGCCGGCACGGTGCGCTGCCGGACGTGCCGACCTCAGACGAACAGGGCCTCGGCGAATTCGACGTCGCGGTGAAATACGCGGTGTTCGCCCCGAAAGGCACACCAAAACCTGTGATCGACAAGCTCGCGGCCGCCCTCAACGAAGGCCTCGACGAGCCGCAGGTCAAAAAGCGCCTTGCTGAGCTCGGGGCCGATAATATCGCGCCCGACCGCCGCGGCCCCAAACCGCTTGCCGATCTCGTGAAAAGCGAGGCGGCGCGCCTCATTCCAATCCTTCAGGCCGCGACCGGCAAATAAAGCAGCCAAGAGTAAGCGGCGGGAAGCCATGGAATTAATCATGGCTGCCAGTCGTTGCGCCCGAAAACGGTAGTATCTAAAAGGATTTGGGAGAATGGTCGGAGCGGCAGAATGGTCGGAGCGGCAGGATTCGAACCTGCGACCCCTGCGTCCCGAACGCAATGAGTATCTTCTAAGTTATTGAATTTTCTTGATGTGATGGACGTTTCTTTCCCGTTCTGTTCACGGTCGTTTCACCCATTTCGTTGCGATTTCGTTGCGGCGTTCCTAGACGAGAACGAGAGCTGCCGAAGATAATGATATCCCTTGATGCACGGGCTCGATCCCGGTTCCTTGACCGAGCCGGCGTATTATTTCCAAATGCCAGGCTTCCAAATGAACAACCAGCCGGACGCGAGATCTTAAATT
>NZ_DASSRP010000249.1:0-3246 GCF_035701725.1 Bradyrhizobium sp. | reverse complement strand
GCGGTCGCGATCGAGGCGACGACGTGCGGGCCGCAGCGGTCGATCAGCCGGCCGCCGGGCAGCATCATCAGCACGTAGGCCCACAGGAAGGAGGAGAACAGGTAGCCGAGTGCTATCGGCGACAGCCCAAATTCGTGCGCTATCGGCTTGCCCGCAACCGACATGTTGACGCGATCGAGATAGGCGACGGCGCTGAACAAAAACAGCAGGAAAAACACCCAATATCGGCGGTGTGTCGTTCGCATCGATGCGCTCCTCCGTCTTTTTATCGCGCTGCCCGAGACCAGCATGCGGCTGGCGGGCCACGTCGCGCATATTCATAATCCAGAGAAAGCGATTGTGCGGCTTTCGTTGAAACACGGCGCGAGGCATCGCGACTGGACATCGCCAAATCGCTCGTCAAGGTGCCGCCGCCTGCGCCGGCGCGTGCTGATCACCGATGGCGAGCAATGCCTTCCAAGGCGGCGGCAATGCAGGTAAGAGAGGCGGGTAGACAGTGTCGGGCGAGGGTGCGTTGGGGGACCGCCGGTTCGTCGTCGAGTTGATCAAGCCGTCGCATTACGACGATGACGGCTATGTGATCCAGTGGTGGAAGTCGTGGATCCCGTCGAATTCGCTGGCCTGCCTTTACGGTATCGCGACCGAAATCGCGGCACGGCGCGCGCTCGGCGACGACGTGACCCTCGAAATCCGTGCTTACGACGAATGCCACACCGTTATACCGGTCCGCCGGATTATCCAGCGGATCAAGGCGGCAGGTGCCGGGCTCGTCTGCTTTGTCGGCGTGCAGTCCAACCAGTTTCCGCGCGCCATGGATCTGGCCATGGCGTTTCGTGAAGCCGGTGTTGCAGTCGCAATCGGCGGGTTCCACGTCTCCGGCTGCCTGGCGATGCTGCCTGATCTCCCGCACGACCTGAAACAGGCGCGCGACAGCGGCATCGCGCTGTTTGCCGGCGAGGCCGAAGGTCGGCTCGAAGGCGTGTTTCGCGATGCGCTGGCCGGCCGGTTGCTGCCGATCTACAATTACATGGACGAGCTGCCGGGTTTGCAGCGGCAGGTGACGCCGTTTCTGCCGATCGACATCGTACGCCGCTACGGTGAGACGATCGGCGCTTTCGATGCGGGGCGCGGCTGTCCGTTCCAGTGCAGCTTTTGCACGATCATCAACGTTCAAGGCCGTAAATCGCGCTGGCGTGACGCCGATGATGTCGAGCGGTTGGTGCGCGCCAACCTGGCTCAGGGCGTGTTCCGTTTTTTTATCACCGACGACAATTTCGCGCGCAACCGCAATTGGGAGGCGATCTTCGACCGGCTGATCGCGATGCGCGAGCAGGAAGGCTTGCGCCTGCAATTCATCATCCAGGTCGACACGCTCTGTCACCGCATTCCGAATTTTGTCGACAAGGCGGCGCGCGCCGGCTGTAAGCGAGTCTTTATCGGGCTCGAAAACGTCAACTCCGACAATCTGTTGCAAGCCAAGAAAAGGCAGAACCGGGTGCACGAATACCGCCGCATGTTCCATGAGTGGCGGACACGGCAGGTCATCACCTATGCCGGCTACATCCTCGGGTTTCCGAGCGACACGCCGGAGCGGATCGCGCAGGACATCGCCACCGTCCAGCGCGAGTTGCCGGTCGATTTGCTGGAATTCTTCATCCTGACGCCATTGCCGGGCTCGGCCGACCACCAGGCGCTCGACGCGGACGGGGTCTGGATGGATTCCGACATGAACAAATACGATCTCGAGCACGTCACAACCGGGCATCCGGTCATGACCGCGCAAGAGTGGCAGAGAGTCTATCGCCGCGCTTGGGATCTTTATTACTCGAAAGAGCATATCGAAACGATTTTCCGTCGCGCCAAGGCGAGCGGCATTAAGCCGGTGCGGCTGTTGAACCATATCCTGCAATTCTATTTTACCTTTATTCAGGAAAACGTGCATCCGCTGCAGGGCGGCTATTTTCGCCGCAAGTTGCGGCGCAGCCGCCGCTCGGGCCTGCCGCGCGAAAATCCGCTGGTCTTCTATCCGCGCCGGGTCCGCGAAGTCGTTGAGACGCATACCAAGCTGGTAGCCTTTTATCTTTACCTGCACAGAATCCGCCGCCGTGTCGAACGCGACCGGCGGCCCTACACCGACTTGGCGCTTGCGCCCGTTGCCGAGCCTGTGACCGCCGCGCTCGCCCGACCCGCCCCGCTGACCGGCGCCGCCGCCTGACGTGAACCGTGGCGGCGGGCGGGTCTCTGCGCCCCGGAGGATGACCTCGGCTGCACGATCCGGCGAACATGCCGTTGAGGTGGAACGCACCGGTCGGGCGTGCGGGGAAAGAGCTTGCGGGAACAAGGGCGATGACCGACGATCCGCCCCCAGCATGGTTTCCGCCGGAGGGCTCGGCATGAACGAACCGTATCTGCGCAGCGGCATTTTTCTCGCGCCATTCCACAATCATGACGAAAACCCGACTCTGTCGATCGAGCGCGATCTTGAGCTCCTCGAACTACTCGACCGGCTGAACTATCACGAGGCATGGATCGGCGAGCACCATTCCGGCGGCTTTGAGTTGATCGCTTGCCCCGAGATGTTCATCGCCGCCGCGGCTCAGCGCACCCGGCATATCCGGCTCGGCACCGGCGTGGTCTCGCTGCCCTACCACAATCCGTTCATGCTCGCTGACCGCATGGTCCAGCTCGATCACATGACGCGTGGCCGTGCGATGTTCGGGGTCGGCCCCGGCGCCCTCGTGCACGACGCGCTGAAGATCGGCATCGACCCGGGCGAGCAGCGGCGGATGATGAACGAGTCGCTCGATGTGATCATCCGGCTGCTCAACGGCGAAACCGTCACTCAAAAGAGCGACTGGTTCAACCTGACCGAGGCGCAGCTACAATTGCGGCCCTATACCCGGCCGACAATGGAATTGGCGGTCGCCGCCGCCCGATCGCCCTCGGGATCGCTGCTCTCGGGCAAATACGGCATCGGCATGCTGTCGATCGGTGGAACGAGCCCGATGGCGATGGAGCGGCACACCGCAAATTGGGGTCTCTACGAGAAGACCGCACGCGCCAACGGGCATTTGCCCGACCGCAAGAATTGGCGAGTGGTCGGCATGTTCCATATCGCTGAAACCCGCGAGCAGGCGCGCAAGAACGTGCAGTTCGGGGTCCAGGCCTTTGCCGACTATTTCCGCGATGTCGCCACTTTCCCGATCATCCCGCCCGACGTGACCGATCCCGTCGAGTGGCTGATCG
>NZ_DASSRP010000248.1:0-19156 GCF_035701725.1 Bradyrhizobium sp. | reverse complement strand
TCAGCAATAAGGTCTAGTTTATTGAATATTTGGAAAAACGCCCGGTACGCGGGGCTGGACCTTTGTTTGCGTCACCACCACGGCGAAATCGCGGCCAGTGCCCACTTTCCGAGGTTGGTGCTCCATCGCAGCGCCCACCGTCAAGAACTTCGGAACGCCACGGGCACCGGCAATCTTATTGAATCTAGTACCGCTTTATCGATCTGAAGTCCTTGAGCGAACTCTCCGCTTGCGGCGCAGGGACTTCAGATCGGCCGTACCGCTCCTTTATGTCCAGGCTATATGGCGGCCGGCTTTCCGTACTTTCGCCTAACCGTCATAACCGCTATGAATGGCCAAATTCAGTGCTGTAGAGGAAAACGGCCCGGGCGCGCCCAGCCGTTTCCGGTAGGGAGAAGTCCATGGCAGCGAAGACGAAATTCCGCGGATCCTTCACCGCCTTGGTCACGCCGTTCAAGAACGGGTCGGTCGACGAGGCGGCGTTTCGCGGCCTTGTGAGTTGGCAGATCTCGGAGGGAACCAACGGCCTGGTGCCGGTGGGAACCACCGGTGAAAGTCCGACCCTGAGCCATGACGAGCACAAGCGTGTCGTCGAATGGTGCATCGACGAGGCGGACGGCCGCGTTCCCGTGATCGCGGGCGCCGGTTCGAATTCCACCAAGGAAGCGATTGAGCTCGCCGAGCACGCCGAGAAGGCGGGGGCGCATGCCGTGCTGGTGGTGACGCCGTACTACAACAAGCCGACCCAGGAGGGCCTATACCAGCACTTCAAGGCGATCAACGATGCGATCGGGATTCCGATCATCATCTACAACATTCCGCCACGTTCGGTGATCGACATGAGCGTCGACACCATGGCGCGTCTGTTCCAGCTCAAGAACATCGCCGGCGTCAAGGATGCGACCGCCAGCATGGTGCGCGTCTCGCAACAGCGCGCCCAGCTCGGCGAAGACTTCAATCAGCTCTCGGGCGAGGACGCGACCATCATCGGCTATATGGCCCACGGCGGCCATGGTTGTATTTCCGTGACCTCGAACGTCGCGCCGCGATTGTGTTCGGAGTTCCATCAAGCTTGGCGGAAGGGCGATCACACGACGGCGCTGAAGCTGCACGACAAGCTGATGCCGCTGCACACCAATCTTTTCCTCGAAAGCAATCCGGCGCCGATCAAATACGCGCTGTCGCTGCTTGGCAAGATGGAAGAAAAGCTGCGGCTGCCGATGGTGCCGGTGTCTGAGCCGACGCGGGTTGCGGTGCGTAGCGCCATGGTGCACGCCGGATTGATCAACTGATTTTGCCGTGCGGTCTGCGCCTGGCCGGCTGACGAGAGGGGCCTGCACATGCTGAAGGAATTTCGCGACTTCGCGATGAAGGGTAATGTCGTCGATCTCGCGGTCGGCGTGATCATTGGCGCGGCCTTTGGCGCCATCGTGTCCTCACTGGTCGCCGATATCATCATGCCGCTGATTGGCGCGATCACCGGCGGTCTCGATTTTTCGAACTACTTCCTTCGGCTCTCGTCGAAGGTCGACCCAAACGTCGTCAACCTTGCTGATGCGAAGAAGCAGGGCGCCGTTTTGGCCTACGGCAACTTCCTGACGATCACGCTGAATTTCCTGATCGTCGCGTTCGTGCTGTTCATGGTGATCCGCGCTATGAACAAGCTGATACGCAAGGAAGCGGCCGCGCCCGCCGAGCCGCCGAAGCCGTCCGCGGAGGTCGTGCTCCTGACTGAAATTCGCGACCTTCTGAAGAAGGGGTAGATCGGAAGTTAAAGTGGCCGAGAAGAAAGAGCGTCCCATCAAGATCATTGCGGAGAACCGCAAGGCCCGCTTCAACTATGCCGTCGACGACACCGTCGAAGCCGGGATCGCGCTGACGGGGACCGAAGTCAAATCGCTGCGTAACGGCAAGTCGACGATCGCGGAATCCTACGCCGATTCCAAGAATGGCGAGATCTGGCTGATTAACGCCAACATTCCCGAATATTTGCAGGCCAACCGTTTCAATCACGAGCCGAAGCGGCCGCGCAAACTGCTGCTGCATCGCAAGCAGATCCATCGCCTGATGGGCGCGGTCGATCGCGAAGGCATGACGCTGATCCCGTTGAAACTGTATTTCAACGAGCGCGGCCGCGCCAAGCTGTTGCTCGCGGTGGCGAAAGGCAAGAAGCTGCATGACAAGCGCGAAAGCGCCAAGAAGCGCGACTGGGGCAGGGAGAAGGGCCGCTTGATGCGAGCCCGCGGATAATGAGGCAAATGGGGAATAGGAATTCTCCATTATCTTCGCCTTTATTCGCTTCTCCCTAATCGCTACTCGCCTCTTTGAGGGACGAAAATGAACCAGAAAAACCTGCTGGAAGTCGATTGGAGCCAGATTCCGGCGCCGAAGGATGACGGCGCGGCCGATCACCTCAAGGGCGCGCTGATTCCGCCGATCGGCCTTGTGGCGACCGACGACACCTCGGTCACGCTTGCGGCGCTGAAGGGCCGCAGCGTGGTGTTCGCCTATCCGCGCACAGGCGAGCCCGGCAAGATTTCGCTGGTTGACGACTGGGACATGATTCCGGGCGCGCGGGGCTGCACGCCGCAGACCTGCGCGTTTCGGGATCTGTTTGCCGAGCTGAAAGCAGCCGGCGCGCAGCACGTGTTCGGCCTATCGACCCAAAGCAATGCCTATCAGACCGAGATGGCCTCGCGGCTGCACTTGCCGTTTCCGGTTCTTTCCGATGAGAAGCTTGAGCTGACGAAGGCCTTGAAGCTGCCGACCATGGAGGTCGCGGGTCTGACCCTGATCAAGCGGCTGGCGCTGATCATCGACGACGCACGCATTACGCAGGTGTTCTATCCGGTGTTTCCGCCGGATCGGAACGCGGGCGATGTGTTGGAATGGCTGAAGAAAAACCCGGCCTGACCTCATCGTGAGGAGGCGCACAGATGGCCATTCATCTGCGTCACGACTGACCGAGATCGGCCCGCACATTGGCAAACACGCTGCGAAACATCTCGGGCGTCAGGACGCCGGTGTTCGTGTTGTAACGCGAGCAATGATAGCTGTCGTACAACCGAAACCGGCCGGCCTCGTGCACGGCGCCATGGGCGAACGGCACGGCGGACGCGCGAAGGCCCAGCGCCTTGACGGTCGTTTCGTGGGCGATGCGGCCGAGCGCCACGATCGCGCGAAGCTTGGGCATGCGCTCGATCGCCGCCAGCAGAAACGGTCGGCAATTGGCGATCTCAGCGGGTAGGGGTTTGTTCTGCGGCGGCACGCAATGCACGCCGTTGACGATGCGGCAATCGAGCAGCGTCATGCCGTCATCGGGCCGCGCCTGATAGATGCCTTTGGCAAAGCCATATTCGATCAATGTTGCGTAGAGCAGGTCACCCGCGTAGTCGCCGGTAAAGGGGCGGCCGGTGCGGTTGGCTCCCTGCAGGCCCGGCGCAAGCCCGACGATCGCCAGCCGTCCGTTCGGGTCCCCGAAGCCGGGAACCGGGGCGTTGAACCACTGCGGTTTTTCGGCGCGGTTGGCCGCTCTGAACGCAACTAGCCTCGGACATAACGGGCAGTCGCGACCGGGCTCGGCGTCAAGCGGGCGAAGCGGTTTTGCCGGTTTAGTCGTCGAAATCGTCGGCATCGCCCCTCGAGGCCAGCGTCGTCGCCCGCTGCAGGAATTGCGGGGCATGATGGCGCGGTTCGCGTGGCGCCGGGCGCTCCGACGGATCGCGTCCAAGCTTCGACTGCAACTCGACCAGGTCGGTGAACACGTCAGCCTGCCGGCGCAGCTCGTCGGCGATCATCGGCGGCTGGCTCGAAATCGTCGAGATCACGGTCACGCGCACGCCGCGTCGCTGCACGGCCTCGACCAGCGAACGGAAGTCGCCGTCGCCGGAGAACAGCACCATCTGGTCGACGTGCTCGGCAAGCTCCATCGCGTCGACGGCAAGCTCGATGTCCATATTACCCTTCACCTTGCGCCGCCCGCTCGCGTCGATGAATTCCTTCGTGGCCTTGGTCACCACGGTATAGCCGTTGTAATCGAGCCAATCGATCAGCGGGCGGATGGAGGAGTATTCCTGATCCTCGATGATGGCGGTGTAGTAGAACGCCCGGACCAGCGTGCCCCGACTCTGAAACTCCTTGAGAAGGCGCTTGTAGTCGATGTCGAAGCCGAGCGTCTTGGCGGTGGCATAGAGATTGGCGCCATCGATAAAGAGCGCAATCTTATTGGAGGCGGGTGACATTCAGAGTTCTCACAAGGTTGTTTCCGGCAATGCTTTTTGGCGCGGCCTGCAGCGCTCCACGCAACCGTGAGCATGCTGCCAAAGACCTGCGGATGTCCAGACGCCGCCGGAAAGAGATAGGTCGAAACAACCGGAAGTGGATTTTGTCAACGCAATGAAGCGTTTTCTTGTCCGTGCCGATGTTTATGACAGCTCGAAACCGTCGTGCTGCCGGGGTCCCGAATGTGGGGTATCAGAGCAATTTAGGTAGGCCAAATCACAAATTATTCTTGCGAAACGACCCTTGGCCCTATAACTACCCCCAAATATCAACATATTCGTCCCCAATTAACGGAGCGACAGTCGATGGCTCGCGTCACCGTGGAAGACTGCATTGATAAGGTCGACAACCGATTCGACCTCGTCCTTTTGGCCGCGCATCGCGCCCGTATGATTTCGTCCGGATCGCAACTTACGGTCGACCGCGACAACGACAAGAACCCGGTGGTGTCGCTGCGCGAGATCGCCGATTCGACGATTTCGCCGGAAGATCTGCGCGAGGAACTGGTGCATTCCCTGCAGAAATTCGTTGAGGTGGACGAGCCGGAGCCGGATACGGTTCCATTGATCGGCTCGGCCGGGGCCAGTGTCGATGCCGACGACACCGAGGTCGCCGTCGAACGGATGACCGAAGAGGAGCTGCTGAAGGGCCTCGAAGGGCTCGCCCCGCCGGAGGAGCAGCCGGAAGAGGACGAGTAATCGTTTGGATGACGCCTGAAGGGTTTAGCCCTTCAGCTTCACGCGATCGTTAAGATGGAAAGGCCCGGGCGTGTCGCGCCGGGCCTTTTGTTTTGGCTGGCGACCGTTTGTTTACCATCGGTTTTCAGCGCGATCGACACCGGCTACGAAATTGCCGCCTATTTGAATCGGACAAAATCGGATTTCGCATTAGACTGTCGTCGTTTTCCCGAGAGCTGGCGTGCCCTCGCGGGTCCGCGGGAGGGGTGCCGCTCGGCCAGGGAACCCACTAAATTATTATTTAGACCGCGCTCAAAATGGTCGCGTCCAGCGACCGCGTGGGGAGGTGTTGACGATGGCGCAGCAGCGCCAAAGCTCGAAACAGATGCAGGCCGCCAGCCCGGTTTCGCTGGCGCCGCCTTCGGCTGCGCCTTCGTCGATTGCGCCGGGCTCTAGTTCGGCTGCGCCGGGCTCTACGTCGGCTGCGCCGGGCTTGGAGGGCAGGCCCAAGTCGCGCGCTCGCATGATGCGCCAATACGACCTGGTCGAACGCGTCCGGTCCTACAATCCCGATACCAATGAGGACCTGCTGAACCGCGCATACGTCTACGCGATGAAGGCGCACGGTTCGCAGACACGCGCCTCCGGCGATCCCTATTTCTCCCATCCGCTGGAGGTCGCCGCGATCCTGACCGACCTCAAGCTCGACGATGCCACCATCGTCTCGGCTCTGCTGCACGACACGATCGAGGACACCGAGGCGACGCGCGCAGAAATCGACCAGGTGTTTGGCCAGGAGATCGGCGCGCTGGTCGAGGGCCTGACCAAGCTGAAGCGGCTCGAACTCGTGTCGCGCGAAGCCAAGCAGGCCGAAAACCTGCGCAAGCTTCTGCTGGCGATTTCCGATGATGTGCGCGTGCTGCTGATCAAGTTGGCCGACCGCCTGCACAACATGCGCACGCTCGAATTTGTGCCGCCGGCCTCGCGCCAGCGCATCGCCGAGGAGACCCTCGACATCTATGCCCCGCTCGCCGGACGCATGGGCATGCAGGAGATGCGCGAGGAGCTGGAGGATTTGTCGTTTCGGACGCTCGATCCGGACGCCTATTCCGTGGTGCGGCAGCGCCTGGATTCGCTCGCCGAGCGCAACCGCAACCTGATCGGTGAAATCGAGACCCAGCTATCCAAGGATTTTCAGAAAAACGGCCTGAAGGCCCGGGTCTACGGCCGCCGCAAGCAGCCGTTCTCGATCTGGACCAAGATGCAGCGCAAGTCGGTCGGCTTCGAGCAGTTGTCCGACATCTTCGGCTTTCGCGTCGTGCTGAAGGATGTCGAAAGCTGCTACCGCGCGCTCGGAATCGTCCACACCACCTGGCCGGTGGTGCCGGGCCGCTTCAAGGACTACATTTCCACGCCGAAACAGAACGACTACCGCTCGATCCACACGACCGTGATCGGCCCCGGCAAGCAGCGCGTCGAGCTGCAGATCCGCACCGAGGAGATGGATCAGATCGCCGAACTCGGCATCGCCGCGCACGTCTTTTACAAGGATCTTGCGGGATCGCCGACCGAGCGGCTGAAGCGCGATTCTTCGGCATTCGCCTGGCTTCGCCACACCATCGCGATCCTGTCCGAGAGCGCCAATCCGGAAGAGTTTCTCGAGCACACCAAGCTCGAATTGTTCCACGATCAGGTGTTCTGCTTCACGCCGAAGGGCAAGCTGATCGCGCTGCCGCGGCAGGCCAATGTCATCGACTTTGCCTACGCGGTGCATACCGATGTCGGCAACAGCGCGGTGGGATGCAAGATCAACGGCAAGTTTGCCCCGCTGTCGTCGGAATTGCAGAACGGCGATGAGGTCGAAGTGCTGACCTCGGACGCGCAGTCATCGCCGCCGTCGGCCTGGGAGTCGCTGGCGGTCACCGGCAAGGCGCGACAGGCGATCCGGCGCGCCACGCGCACGGCGGTGCGCGACCAGTATGCCGGCCTCGGCCGCCGGCTGGTCGAGCGGCTGTTTGCCCGCGCCAAGATCGAATATGCCGACGACAAGCTGAAGGGGGCGCTGCCGCGGCTGGCGCGCGCCTCGATCGACGATGTGATGGCAGCGGTGGGACGCGGCGAAATGAAGGCCTCGGACGTCGCGCGCGCGATGTACCCCGATTACAAAGAGGAGCGGGTCGCGCGCTACGGCGCCAAGAAGGGTCTTGCCGACAAGCTCAAGCTGAATCCGCCGGCTAGCCCCGGCCGCAGTCTGTCGGCGATTCCGATCCGTGGCATCAACTCGGACCTGCCGGTCAAGTTCGCGCCCAACGGCGGGGCGGTGCCGGGCGATCGCATCGTCGGCATCGTGTCTCCCGGCGAGGGCATCACGATCTACCCGATCCAGTCGCCCGCCTTGAAGGATTTCGAGGAACAGCCGGAGCGCTGGCTCGACGTGCGCTGGGATGTCGACGAATCGACGCCGCAGCGCTTCCCGGCGCGAATCGTGGTCGACAACGTCAACGAGCCCGGCAGCCTCGCCCAGATCGCGACCGTGATCGCCGAGCACGATGGCAATATCGATAATATCAATATGTCGCGCCGCTCACCCGACTTCACCGAGCTCACGATCGACCTTGAGGTCTATGACCTGAAGCATCTCAGCGCTATTATCGCCCAGTTGCGCGCCAAGGCCGTGGTCGCACGGGTCGAGCGCGTGAATGGATAAGTGATGCGTCATTGCCGCGCTTGAGCCGGCAATCCATCCTTTTCAAAGGGCCTCGAGTCGAAACATGCCTACTGCCGCACCGCTACGTCTTGGAGTGAATGTCGATCATGTTGCGACACTGCGCAACGCGCGGGGCGGTGCGCGGCCCGATCCGGTGCGCGCGGCGCTGCTGGCGATCGAGGCCGGCGCGGACGGCATCACGGCGCATCTGCGCGAGGACCGGCGCCACATCCGCGATGCCGATATGGCACGGCTGAAGGCCGAAATCTCAAAGCCGCTGAATTTCGAGATGGCGGCGACCGAAGACATGCTTCGCATTTCGCTGGCGACCAAGCCTCACGCGGTGTGCCTCGTGCCGGAGCGGCGGGCCGAACTGACGACGGAGGGTGGGCTCGACGTGGTCGGCCAGCACAATGCGCTGGCACCCTTCATCGCGCGGCTGAACGATGCCGGTATACGGGTGTCGCTGTTTATTGCCGCCGACCCGGCGCAGATCGAAATGGCAGCGAAGCTGCGCGCGCCTGTCATCGAAATCCACACCGGGGCCTGGTGTGACGCGGTGGTCGATGGCCACGCGGAAAAGGCGGAGGCCGAATGGAAGCGGATCGTCGCGGGTGCGGCGTTGGCGCGTGCGGCCGGCCTGGAAGTGCACGCCGGCCATGGCCTGGACTATGCGACCGCCGAGCTGATTGCCGCGCTGCCCGAAATCGCCGAACTCAACATCGGCTACTACATGATTGGCGAAGCCCTGTTCGTCGGGCTCGCCGAAACCGTGCGCCAAATGCGCGCGGCCATGGATCGGGGCCGGAAGGCGGCCAGGGCATGATCATCGGTATCGGCTCCGACCTGATCGATATCCGCCGTGTCGCTAAGGTCATCGAGCGACACGGCGACCGCTTTCTCGACCGGATCTTCACCGACGTCGAACGGGCCAAGGCCGAACGCCGGGCCAAGAATCAGGACATGGTGGTGGCGACTTATGCCAAGCGTTTCGCCGCCAAGGAGGCCTGCTCGAAAGCGCTCGGCACCGGAATCCGCCAGGGCGTGTGGTGGCGTGACATGGGCGTGATCAATCTGAGCGGCGGCCGGCCGACCATGCTGCTCACGGGCGGGGCATTGGCGCGGCTGGAGGCGCTGACCCCGGTCGGTTTTGAAGCCAAAATCGACCTCAGTATCACCGATGATTGGCCGCTCGCGCAGGCCTTTGTCATCATTTCGGCCCATGATGCGCGCACGGCATAGCGCCATTGTCGGATAATCCGGGTCGAAACTAAAAGATCATATATTTCAATGGCTTGTAAAATTTTGATGAAGCCATTGATTGCGCGCCTCCCAACAACCGTCTAAAACGCGAAGGCGCCTTCGGACCGAGTCCCGCATTATTAGAATCAGGTGGTTGCCTTGACGCGAAGCGAGTGGCTGGTCGCGTGATAATCGTTTTCTGCCGCTAGGCGCGGCAGGCCAAAGGAAGCAGGAAGCTAGGGAATACATGAGCGTGACATCCTCCACCAAATCCGAAGGCGGCCTTGGCGAGACCATCCGCGTTGTCGTTCACGCCCTGCTGATTGCGCTCGTCATCCGCACCTTTCTGTTTCAGCCCTTCAACATCCCGTCGGGATCGATGAAGGCAACGCTTCTGGTCGGCGACTACCTGTTCGTCTCGAAATATTCATATGGCTACAGCCACTATTCGTTTCCGTTGTCCCCGCCGCTGTTCTCGGGCCGCATCTTCGGCTCGGAGCCCTCGCGCGGCGACATCGTCGTGTTCCGTCTGCCGCGCGAGGACTCGACCGATTACATCAAGCGCGTGATCGGACTGCCGGGCGACCGCATCCAGATGAAGGAGGGGCTGCTCTATATCAATGACACCCCGGTCAAGCGCGAGCGGCTGAGCGACTTCGTCGGCGAAGACCCCTGCGGCTCGGACGCAACCGCGCGAGTCAAGCGTTGGAAGGAGACGCTGCCCAACAACGTCAGCTACGAAACCCTCGACTGCATCGACAACAACTCGCTCGATGACACGCCGGTCTACACCGTACCGCCCGGCCACTTCTTCATGATGGGAGACAATCGCGACAATTCCACTGACAGCCGGGTGCTGTCGGCGGTCGGCTATGTCCCGTTCGAAAACATCGTCGGACGTGCCCAGATGATTTTCTTTTCGATTGCCGAAGGTGAGCACGCCTGGATGATCTGGCGCTGGCCCACCGCGGTGCGCTGGAGTCGCATCTTCAAAATCGTGCGATGAACGAAGACGCATCCGACATCATCCCCCCATTGGCGTCCGGCGAAGCAGATCCGCAAATCGATGCCGGCAGCAAAGCTGCGCCGGCAAAAAAGAAGAAGCGGCCGAGATCGGGTTCCAAGGCGGCTAACGCGGCGCTTGAGACGCGCATCGGGCACAAGTTCGCCGACCAGGCCTTGCTGACCACAGCGCTCACTCACGTCTCGGCGCTCAAGCCGACGCGCAAGCGTGGCGACAGCTACCAGCGCCTGGAATTCCTTGGCGATCACGTGCTCGGCCTGATCGTGTCGGACATGCTCTACCGCGCCTTTCCGAATGCCGACGAAGGCGAGCTCTCAAAGCGTCTCGCCGACCTTGTGCGCAAGGAGAGTTGCGCCGATGTCGCCAAGGCACTTGGGCTGGTCGAAGACATCAAACTGGGAGCGGTCGGCGCTGGTGTCGGCGCCCGCTTGCGCAAATCCGTGCTCGGCGACATCTGCGAAGCGGTGATTGGTGCCGTGTTTCTCGACGGCGGCTATCAGGCCGCGGCTCAATTCGTCGAACGAAACTGGACCGAGCGGATGCACAAGCTGAGGCGACCGCTGCGCGACCCCAAGACCACGTTGCAGGAATGGGCCCAGGGAAAGGGTCTGCCGACGCCGGTCTATCGCGAGATCGAACGAACCGGCCCGCATCATGACCCGCAATTCCGGATCGCGGTCGAATTGCCCGGGCTTGACACAGCCGAAGGCACCGGCGGCAGCAAGCGCGCCGCCGAGAAGGCCGCGGCCTCCGCGATGATCGAGCGCGAAGGCGTTGGCGGCGGCGGCAATGACTGAAGCCTCGCCGGAGCACTCCGCGCCGTCCGCAACCCGTTGCGGCTTCGTCGCACTAATCGGCGCACCCAACGTCGGCAAGTCGACCCTCGTCAATGCGCTGGTCGGCTCCAAGGTCACGATCGTCTCGCGCAAGGTGCAGACCACGCGCGCGCTGATCCGCGGCATCGTGGTCGAGAACAATGCGCAAATCATTCTGGTCGATACGCCGGGCATCTTCGCGCCGAAGCGGCGGCTCGACCGCGCCATGGTTTCGACGGCCTGGAGCGGCGCGCATGATGCCGATCTCGTCTGCGTGCTGCTCGATGCCCGCGAGGGGCTCAATGCGGAGGCGGACGCGATCTTCAAGCGGCTGGCCGACGTCGCCCATCCGAAGATTCTGGTCATCAACAAGATCGATCTGGTGCCGCGCGAAAAGCTGCTCGCACTGGCCAAGGCCGCCAACGATCGCCTGGCTTTCGCGCAGACATTCATGATCGCCGCATTGTCGGGCGACGGTGTCGCCGATTTGCGAAGCGCGCTGGCCGACATGGTGCCGTCCGGGCCGTTTCACTATCCCGAAGATCAGATGTCGGATGCGCCGATCCGCCAGCTCGCGGCCGAGATCACGCGCGAGAAGATTTTTCAGAAACTGCACCAGGAATTGCCATATCGCTCCACGGTCGAGACCGACAGTTGGACCGAACGTAATGACAAATCGGTCCGCATCGAGCAGACCATCTACGTTGAGCGCGAGAGTCAGCGCAAGATCGTGCTCGGCAAGGCCGGTGCCACCATCAAGTCGATCGGGGCGGACGCGCGCAAGGAGATCGCCGAGATCCTCGACCAGCCTGTGCATCTGTTCCTGTTCGTGAAGGTACGCGAGAACTGGGGTGAAGATCCCGACCGCTATCGTGAGATGGGGCTCGAGTTCCCGACCGAATGATCGCGTAAACGACTTAAAAGAAGACCAAGACAAGAAGACCAAGAGACCATTGGCGCATCGATGAAAGTTCCAAACAACGTCGTCTGGTTCGAAGTGCTGCTGTATTCGTCGCTGATGCTGGATGCGCTGTCGGTTGCGTTCGGCGATCGCAGTGCCGGCGGCGATCTCTTCGCGCCGATGATTCTGGAAGTCGGCCTGATCCTGCTGCTGGTCTATTTCGTCCATCTCGCCGCCGAAAAGCACAAGAACTGGCCGCGCTGGGTGCTGACGGCGTTGCTTGTGCTTTCGGTGTTTTCGCTGCTGCCGGAACTGGCCGAGAACGGCATCGAATTCGCCAGCGGCGTCGAAGTCCTGTCCTGCATCCTGACGGCGGTCGGGCTCTATTGCTCCTATACCGGCGACGCCCAGGGCTGGTTTAACGCGTAGGTGTTGAACGCGTGAGGTGTGAGGCTGCGCCTCGCAGCGGAATCCGGTAATCTCCGCCCATGGAATGGACTGATGAAGGCATTGTACTGGGGGTGCGGCGGCATGGCGAATCCTCCGCCATCGTCGAACTTCTGACCCGCAGCCACGGCCGCCATCTCGGGCTTGTCCGCGGCGGCGCCGGAAAACGGATGCGCCCGTTGCTGCAGCCCGGCAACAGCGTCACGGCGGTGTGGCGCGCGCGGCTCGACGAGCATCTCGGTTATTACCTGATCGAAGGCACACGGCTGCGCGCGGCAACTCTGTTTGCATCATCGCATGCGGTCTATGGCGTGACGCATCTGGCCGCGCTGGCGCGGCTGTTGCCCGAACGCGACCCGCACGAAGACATCTACGAGATGCTCGAGCACACGATCGAGGATTTCGAGGACGCAGGCGGTGCAGCGGCGCATCTGATCCGGTTTGAACTTGCGATGCTCGCCGAACTCGGCTTTGGACTTGATCTCGAAAACTGCGCCGCCACCGGCGCGACCACCGATCTTGTCTACGTCTCGCCGAAATCAGGCGGTGCCGTCTCGCGCAGCGCCGGCGCACCGTTCCATGACCGGCTCTTGAAACTGCCGGCATTCCTGCGCCAGAACGAGGGCGCATCGGAGTGGACCGAGCAGGATCTGCGCGATGGCTTCGCCCTGACCGGGCTTTTTCTGATGCGCCATGTGCTGGAGCCGCGCGGACAGAGCCATTCCGATGCGCGGGACGGCTTCATCAATGCGGTGCTGAAGCGGCGCGCAAGGTACCAGGGCGCTGTCTGAGCAGGTCTTACAAGTGGCCGCCGAGCCCGTCTCGGCTCGGCGGCCACAGATTATCACGTCAGGCTGCGTGAAGGTGACCTAGATCGATCAGTCGCACACCCGCCGGCGGACGGTGACGTCCTCGCCATAACGGTTGGTGCGGTGAGTGATGATCGTCCGGCAGCCGCCGTAATCATCGTCACGGTCCCGATAGTACCGTTGGTCGTACCGATCCGGACCAACATAGACGCCGCCCGGGCCGACGCCAAACTCCACTGCGGACGCTGAAACCGTTCCCGCGGCAAGGGCTGATAACGCCGCAAACGCGATGACAAACCTTTTCATGATGCGCCTCCTTCTCCGAAGCCCAAGTCCTGGGCTCCGAGGCAAACGACCGCGGCGGAGCGTTGTTCCGGTTCCGCAAAATTGGAACATGGCGCGGCGCTCGCAATTCTCGGGGGCGATTTGCCTGTTCAGCGGAAAACCTGCCGAATTTTGCGTTGCGAGCCGAGCAAGGAGCTGTTTTTTCGCCTGGTCTCGGGTTCCGAAAGGATAGGTGGCAGCCTAAATTGGGCCGCTGATTCGCTGGAATAAGATATCTAACCACCTATACCGGATTACTGCTTCTCATGGGAAAACGAACACCTCCGCCCGAGCCGGCCGAAGTTCATGAGGTCATGCTGCGCGACGCGCTCGAGGAGCGCTATCTCGCTTATGCCCTGTCGACCATCATGCACCGCGCGCTGCCGGATGCCCGCGACGGCATGAAGCCGGTGCATCGGCGCATCCTCTATGGCATGCGCTCGCTCAACCTCAATCCGACCGCCGTTCCGAAAAAGTCGGCGAAGATCGTCGGCGAAGTGATGGGCTCGTACCATCCGCATGGCGACCAGGCGATCTATGACGCCATGGTGCGTCTCGCGCAGGATTTTTCCTCGCGTTATCCGTTGGTGGAAGGTCAGGGTAATTTCGGCAATATCGACGGCGATAACCCGGCCGCGATGCGCTACACCGAGGCACGGCTGACGGAGGTGGCGAGACTGCTGCTTGAAGGGATTGACGAGGATGCCGTCGATCTCAAACCGACCTACGACAACAGCGGCAAGGAGCCGTCGGTGCTTCCCGGCGGTTTCCCGAATCTGCTTGCGAACGGCGCGCAGGGCATCGCCGTCGGCATGGCGACCTCGATCCCGCCGCACAACGCTGCCGAGCTCTGCGAAGCGGCGCTGCACCTGATCGACAAACCGGATGCAAAGTCGAAGTCGCTTTTGAAGTGGGTCAAAGGTCCGGATTTCCCGACCGGCGGCATCGTCGTCGATTCCAAGGAGGCCATCACAGAGGCCTATGTCACCGGGCGCGGTTCGTTCCGCGTTCGCGCCAAGTGGAAGCAGGAGGAGGGGGCCCGCGGCACCTGGGTGATCGTGATCACGGAAATTCCGTGGCTGGTGCAGAAGTCGCGCCTGGTCGAGAAGATCGCCGAGCTTCTGAACGAGAAGAAGCTGCCCCTGGTCGGCGATGTCCGTGACGAATCCGCCGAAGACATCCGTCTTGTCATTGAGCCGAAATCGCGCGCGGTCGATCCGGAATTGATGATGGAATCGCTCTTTCGGCTGAGCGAGCTGGAAAGCCGGATTCCGCTGAACCTCAACGTGCTGGTGAAGGGCCGCATCCCGAAGGTCGTCGGTCTTGCCGAGTGTCTGAAGGAATGGCTCGACCATCTGCGCGAGGTGCTGATCCGCCGCTCCAACTATCGCAAGGAGCAGATCGAGCATCGCCTCGAAATTCTCGGCGGTTACCTGATCGCCTATCTCAACCTCGACAAGGTGATCAAGATCATCCGCACCGAGGACGAGCCGAAGCCGGTCTTGATCAAGACATTCAAGCTCACGGAAATCCAGGCCGAAGCCATCCTCAACATGCGCCTGCGCAACTTGCGCAAGCTAGAAGAGATGGAAATCCGTGGCGAAGACAAGGAGCTTCGCGCCGAACTGAAAGGCATCAAGGGAATCCTGGCCTCGGAGGCCGAACAGTGGACCAAGGTCGGCGAGCAAGTGCGGAAAGTCCGCGACATGTTCGGATCGAAGACGCCGCTCGGCAAGCGCCGCACGCAATTCGCCGACGCCCCCGAGCACGACCTCGCCGCGATCGAGGAGGCGTTCGTCGAGCGCGAGCCGGTGACGGTCGTAATCTCCGAGAAGGGCTGGGTGCGCACACTGAAGGGACATGTCGCCGATCTCTCAGGCCTTGCCTTCAAGACCGACGACAAGCTTGATCACGCTTTCTTTGCCGAGACGACGTCGAAACTGCTGGCATTCGGCACCAATGGCAAGTTCTACACGCTCGATGTGGCAAAACTGCCGGGCGGCCGCGGCCATGGCGAGCCGATCCGCATGTTCATCGATCTCGACCAGGACGCCGCGATCGTGTCGACCTTCGTCAACAAGGGCGGCCGCAAATTCCTGATCGCCAGCGGAGAGGGCCAGGGCTTCATCGTCAACGAGGATGACTGCGTCGGCAACACCCGCAAGGGCAAGCAGGTGCTCAATGTCGAGATGCCCAACGAAGCCCGCGCGATCACGGTCGTCGCCGGCGACCGGGTCGCGGTGATCGGCACCAACCACAAGATGGTGATCTTCCCGATCGATCAGGTGCCGGAGATGGCGCGTGGGCGCGGCGTGCGTCTGCAGAAATACCTCAAGGCCGAGCTGTCCGACGTCACCACTTTCGATTCCAAGACGGGGCTGACCTGGAAGGATTCGGCCGGTCGCGATCAAAGCCTGTCGGCAAAGGAGTTGGCTGACTGGAACGGCAACCGCGCCGATGCCGGGCGCCTCGCGCATGGCCTGCCGAAGTCGAACAAGTTCGGCAAGGCGGTGGAATAATCCTAGTGTGGCGGATCGGAAGTCCGCATCATTTGTGCCGCAAGTTCGTCATGCGGACTTCCGATCCAAAGCCACACTAAATCAATAGGTTTGCTAGTGTCCTTTTCGATTCCGAAGTTCGAAACGTGGGGCCGCAAGTGAAGCGAACTTCGGAATCGGGACACTAGGGTCCCCGGTGTGTCGTGATCGGCGTCGCCGCTATTGTTGCTGCGGCGTTCGTCACGATAGAGTGGTAAGCAAGGCCTCATAGAAGCCGAAGCATAAAGACCGGGAGAGTAGCGCATGAACAGGATAGCTGGTCTGGCGGCCACTGGTTTGGCGGCCATTTTGAGCCTTGCAGCGACAGGCTTGGCCGCGCCTGCAAGCGCCGGCGTCGAAAAGCTCTACATTCTCAATTGCGGCGAGGGCACAGCCGGCGACATCTCGCGCTGGTCGCCCGGCGTCAACGAAGGCAAGTCGATGGATTTCGTCGACAATTGCTATCTCATCAAGCATAGCCAGGGCTGGTTCCTGTGGGACACCGGCATTCCGGATGCGGTCGCCGATATGCCGAACGGTCTGGCGCCGGCCGATCCGCGCGCCGTGACCTGGCACCGGCCGAAGAAGCTTGCAGCCCAGCTCGAGCAGCTCGGCGTCAAGCCGTCCGACATCAAGGCGATGGCGGTCTCGCATACGCATCCCGATCATATCGGCAATGTCGAGATGTTCCCGAATACGATGCTCTATGTGCAGAAGGCCGAATATGACTGGCCTGGCGCCAACAACGCGCCGCGCTTCAAGGCAGAACATCCCGTAACCAAGCTCGAAGGCGACCGCGACATTTTCGGAGACGGCAGCATCGTCGTGCTTTCGACACCGGGCCACACGCCGGGCCACCAGTCGCTGCTCGTCAAATTGCCGAAGACCGGCGAGCTGGTTCTCACCGGCGATGCCGTTCACTTCAAGGCCAATTGGGACAACCGCGGCGTGCCCGTCAACAACGTCAGCAAGGAGCAGACGCTGGCGTCGATGCAGAAGATCGCCGATCGTCTGGACCAGGACAAGGCTATGCTCTGGATCAACCACGACAAGGCCCAGCGCGACGGCTTGAAAATGTCGCCGGAGTTTTATGAGTGAGGTGATTGCATTCCTCGCCGGGCGCATGCCGTGGCGGCGTCATGCCGCTGCGGCATTCGTTGCCGCATCGACTGCCATCGTCGCTTGTCCTGCACGGGCCGAACCCGCCTGGGAAATCGTTTTTTACGACGAGACCCGCATTGAAGTCATTGCGGAGGGCAGCGGGCCGTTGATCGTCATGTTGCCCTCGCGCGGCCGCGGCGCCGAGGATTTCGACGGCGTCGCCGACCAACTGGTCAAGGCCGGTTTTCGCGTGTTGAGGCCGCAGCCGCGTGGCGCCGCCCTCAGCCGCGGTCCGATGCAAAATCTGACGCTTCACGATTTGGCGCAGGACGTCGCAGCCGTGATCCGCAACGCCGGCAATGGCGGTCCGGCTGTTATCGTCGGACATGCGTTCGGCAGTTGGGTTGCACGCATGACGGCTGTCGATCATCCCGATCTCGTGCGTGGTGTGGTGATGGCCGCGGCCGCGGCCAAGGCCTATCCGGCAGGATTTTCCGGCGCGCAGGAATTATCGGAAGCGGTTCGAAAATCCGGCGATGTCGCGCTGCCGCCCAATGAGCGGCTGAAATATCTGCGGCTCGCGTTCTTTGCGCCCAACAGCGATGCAAAAATCTGGCTTCAGGGCTGGCATCCGCTGGCGGAGGACGTGCAGTCGGCCGCGAGCCGCGCGACCCCGCAGTCGGAATGGTGGGCGGGCGGCGCGGTGCCGTTGCTCGATCTTCAGGGCGCGCTCGACCCGTTCAAGCCGCGCGCCATGTCCAACGAGATGCGCGACGAATTCGGCGAGCGCGCTTCCGTGGTGGTGATCCCGGATGCAAGCCACGCCTTGCTCCCGGAGCAGCCCGAGGCGGTCGCTGCCGCGATCGTTGCCTGGATCAAGACGCTTCCCTGACCCGGATGTGGTGACCGGAATTTGCCGCAGACGCTGCTGCCGTCTGCTGCCGTGTCCTGCCAATGCCGGTGTCCGGCTCGCCGCATCGGACGTTCAGACTGCCTGACGCTGCTCGCGCTCGCGTCGCGGTCAGGTGGACCTCTTGCCGGAACCCGGCCGCAGCAGGGAGAGCGCCACGAGTGCCGACAGGCTGAGTGCGGACGAGACGAGCAGGACCTTGATGCCGATCAGGTCGATCAGGAGCCCGAACGCGAGCGGCGCCGCCGCCTGTGCCATGCGCGCCGGGGCGCCGATCAGGCCGAGCCGATAGCCGTAATCCTTGGGACCGAAGATCGCGAGCGGCAGCGTGCCGCGCGCAATCGTCAGGATTCCGTTCCCCATGCCGAAGAGGATTGCGAACGCGCCAGCGGCTCCGCCGCCGGCTATGGCGAGCGTGGCCGCGCCGATCGGGTGGGTGAGGCAGGCCAGCCGGGTCGAGACCAGCGGATGATAACGCTTGAGGAACGTTGCCTCGAGAATGCGCGCGAACACCTGCGCCGGACCGAACAGCGCGCCGGCGGCGACGGCCTGCACTGCGGTTGCACCGCCGGCTTCAAGAATGCGCGGCATATGTGCGGCCATCGCGCCGGTCACGGTCCAGCCGGCGGCGAAAGTGAAGGCGAGCAGGATCATGGTGCGGTCGATCGGGATCTGCGGCTTGATCGCATTCGCTGCGGCCGTTTTGGCGCCGGCTACTTTCGGCAACATGAAGAAGTTGAGGGGCAGGCCGATCAGAAGATGCGCAGCCGCCCAGGCAAAGCAGGTGTCGCGCCAGCCGATATGGTCGAGCCCGAAGGCAGTCAGCGGCCAGCCGACGGTCGAAGCGAAGCCGGCCATCAGCGTGATGCCGGTGATCGGGCCACGCGCGGCGTCGCCATAGATGCGTCCGAGCGCAGCGAATGCCGCATCGTAGAGACCAAATCCCATGCCGATCCCGAGCATTAGCCAGGCCAGCAGCAATACCGGAACGGAGGTGGTGACGCCGAGCAGAACCAGGCCGGCGGCGATGGTCAGGTTGGAGGCGCACAGCACGGGCCTGCCGCCGAACAGGTCAATTTGCCGCCCCACACGCGGACCGAGCAGTGCCGAGATCACCAACGCCGCGGAGAACGCGGCAAAGATCCAGTTGGCGGACATGCCGAGGTCGCGTCCGATCGGATCGGCAAGGATCGCGGGCAGGTAATAGCTGGAGGCCCAGGCCAGTGTCTGCGTGGTGCCGAGCGCGAAAACGATCGGAAGCCGGCCGGTCAACTGTGACGCCATCAATCATCCCGAAAAGGCGTCATCTTGCACGCCTGCAATTTCCAGATTTGCATCTCGGCCGTCGAAAGCGTCAATGCATTCTCGCGCAGATGCCTGC
>NZ_DASSRP010000247.1:0-30739 GCF_035701725.1 Bradyrhizobium sp. | reverse complement strand
GCATCAGCTCAGCGTGCTCACGCCGCGTCACACCGTGGCTTCGGTGACGAACACGACCACGGTCGGCACCGCGCATAACTAGGTTTTAGGAAGTCACCGCTGTCATCACCCGCGCAAGCAGGTGTTGAGCCCGCCGCCGTCATGCCCGGGTTGACCCGGGCATCCATGTCTTCCTTCGATGTGGAGACAAAGTCGTCATCGCCGGGTCAAGCCCGGCGATGACGAACCCACCAGCGCTACTGCACGCTCAGCGCGACGAAACGCAGTTCGCCTTCAGCGTTCGAGACCAGAAGCAGCACGGACTTCTTGCCGTCCTTCTTCAACTGCTCGACCCGCTTCTTGATGTCAGCGGCGTTTGCGACGGCTTCCTGCGCGACCTCAACGATGACGTCGCCCGCCGCCAGCCGCTTCTCGGCGGCATCGGAGGCGTTATCGACGCCGGTGATGATCACGCCCTTGACGCTGTCCTTGATCTTGTAGCGGCTGCGCAGATCCTTGCTGAGATTGGCGAGGTCGAGCCCGAGCGCCTTCTGCGTCACCGGCTTTTCCGGCTCCGGCTGCGATTTGGCCGACGCCGGCTGCGGCTTCTCGTTATCCTCCAGGCGGCCGAGCGTGACGCGCTTGGTCTGCTCCTCGCCCTTGCGGATGATGGTGACCTCGACTTCCTTGCCGACCGCGGTGTCGGCAACGACGCGTGACAGGTCCTTCGGCTCCTTGATGTCCTTGCCGTCGAACTTGACGACGACGTCGCCAGGTTCGATGCCGGCGGGCTTGGCCGGCCCCTTGTCGTCGACGCCGGCAACCAGCGCACCACGCGCCGGCTTGATGCTGAGGCTTTCGGCGATCTCGTCCGTCACCTGTTGAATGCGCACGCCGAGCCACCCGCGCCGCAGCTCGCCGAATTTCTGAAGCTGCTCGACCACACCGGCCACCGTTTTCGACGGCACGGCAAAGCCGATGCCGATCGAACCGCCGGTCGGCGAGATAATCAGCGTGTTGACCCCGATCACCTCGCCATCGAGATTGAACAACGGGCCGCCGGAGTTGCCGCGATTGATCGCCGCGTCGGTCTGGATGTAGTTGTCGTACGGGCCGTTGGAGATGTCGCGATTGCGCGCCGAGACGATGCCGGCCGTCACCGTACCGCCGAGGCTGAACGGATTGCCGATCGCGATCACCCATTCGCCAAGACGCAGCTTGTCGGAATCGCCGAACTTCACCGCCGTCAGTTGCCGCGGCGGCTTGAACTTGAGCACCGCAAGGTCGGTCTTCTTGTCGACGCCGACCAGCTCGGCCTTGATCTTGGTGCCGTCATTCAGGATGACGTTGATCTCGTCCGCGTCGGCAATGACGTGGTTGTTGGTCACGACCACGCCGGCGGGATCGATGATGAAGCCCGAGCCGAGCGAATTGGTCTTGTGCGGCTGCATGTCGCCGCCGCCGCGCGGGCCATTCGGGCCGCGCCGGTTCTTGAAGAAGTCGTCGAAGAATTCCTCGAACGGCGAGCCCGGCGGCAATTGCGGCATCGCGCCCCGGCCTTCGCCGGACCCGGCCTTGGCCTCGACCGTCTGCGAGGTCGAGATGTTGACGACCGCATCGATCACTTTCTCGGCAACGTCGGCAATGCCGTCGGGTCCGCGCGCCTGAGCCGGCAACGCCGTGGCGACGATGGTCACGGCCCCAAGAGCGCTCCAAAGGCATGCCGCCGCCAACAGCGGGCGCAAGCGATGGCGCGGGACTTTGGTTGCAACGGTCATATTGGTTCTCTCTTGTCGAAGCATCGGAAACTTTGAATGCAGAGTGCGCCCGAAGGGGGTAGCCGCGCAAGCTTTTCACCCCACCATTTCGGCGAAAAACAGACGCCGCTCACCAAGGCGGCATCCCCTTCATCATTCCAAGGCGATGCCGTCGGGCCGCGCTTTGCGCCGACTGGGCTATCCCGGGAATAACATACGTTAGCGGCGAACCAGCCAGATCAGGATCAGGCCCGCCACCGCCGAGCCTATGCCGGCGGCACGAAGGATGTTGTCGGGCGTCACGAGCGCGCTCTTCATCGCCCGCTTCAGCCAGATCGGCGCGGCCGCGAACATCAGGCCTTCGATCACGAACAGGATTCCAACACCGATGAGGAAGTCGGCGAACGCTATGGACCTCATCGGATGAAAACCTCCCGTCCTGTATTATCATTTTTGGCCCGGGCGATACCTCGCCCGCGGTCTCGATTGAAGAAGCCTATGGCTTGGCCGGAGTTCCCGGCGCGGCCGGCGCGGTCTTGCCGGTGGCGCCGCCAAAGAAGCGGAAGAAATCCGAATCCGGCCGCAACAGGAAACGCGTGTCGTTGCTCTTGAGGCTGGTCTCGTAGGCCGCCATGGAACGATAGAATGCGAAGAAATCGGCATCCTTGCCATATGCCTCGGCGAACAGGCGGTTGCGCTCGGCATCGCCCTCACCGCGGATCTGCTCGGCCTTCGAATTGGCCTCCGCCACGATCACGGTGGCCTCGCGGTCGGCGTTGGAGCGGATCTCTTGCGCCTTCTGCCGGCCCTGCGCGCGGAACTCGGCCGCTTCCCGCTGACGCTCGGTCTTCATGCGCTGGTAGACGGCCTGGCTGTTCTGGTCGGGCAGATCGGCGCGCCGGATTCGCACGTCGATGACCTGAATGCCGTAATTGTTGGCCTCGTGATCGAGCTGGGCGCGGATACGTTGCATCAGCGCCTCGCGCTGGTCGCGCACGACCTGGATCAGCGTCACTTCGCCGAGCACGCGGCGGAGCGCCGAATTCAGCAGCGTTGCAAGCTGCAGATTGGCGGCCTGAATTGTGCCGACGCTCTGGTAGAATTGCAGCGCGTCCTTGATTTTGTAGCGCGCAAACGCATCGACCACGAGCCGCTTCTGGTCGGAGGCGATCACTTCCTGAGCCGGATTTTCCAGATCGAGAATGCGCTTGTCGACCGGGATCACGGTGTCGATGAACGGCGCCTTGAAGTGCAGTCCGGGGGCGGTGGCGACATCGACCGGCTTGCCGAAGCGCACCACCAGCGCCTGCTCGGTCTGCTGCACGGTGAAGACCGAGCTGTAGCCCACGATCAGTGCCAGCAGCAGCAACAGCAACAGGATGATGCCTGTGACCGGGGATCTCATCGCGAGCCTCCGCTGGCGGGCTGTTGCGCCTGTCCGGATGGCGCCGGGCGCCGCGCCGTCAGGTCGTTCAGCGGCAGATAGGGCACCACGCCCTGCCCCGACGCGCCACCGTCATAGACCAGCTTGTCGGAATTGCCGAGCACGCGCTCCATGGTTTCGAGATAAATCCGTTCGCGGGTCACGTCGGGCGCCTTCTTGTATTCGTCGTACACTTTCAGGAAGCGCGCGCTCTGGCCCTTGGCCTCGGCAACAGCCTGCTGCTTGTAACCCTCGGCGACCTGCAAGATCTGCGCGGCGCGGCCCTTGGCGTCCGGCACGACTCCGTTGGCGTAGGTCTGCGCCTCGTTCTGCAAGCTCTCGAGTTCGGTCTTGGCATTCTGCACGTCGTTGAACGACTGGATCACGTCGGCCGGCGGATTGACCTGCCCCATCTGCACCTGCTGGATCAGGATGCCCGAGCCGTAACTGTCGAGCGTCTTCTGCATCAGCTCGTGAACTTCCTTTTCGGCATCGTCCTTCTTGGTCGTGAGGATAGGCTGGATGTTGGAGCGGCCGACCACTTCGCGCATTGCGCTTTCGGCCACCGCCTTCACGGTCCCTTCCGGGTTCTGGATGTTGAAAAGGAAGTCGGCGGCGCCCTTCGGCTTGATGCGCCAGAGCACGGTGAACTGGACGTCGACGATGTTCTCGTCGCCGGTCAGCATCAGGCTTTCTTCCTGGATGTCGCGCCGCCCGTCACGGGCGCGCCGCGGCGACTCTTCATAGGAGAAGCCGATATTGAGCGTCGAGACGCGAAGCACCTTTGGCAGCTGCACGGTCTCGATTGGATAGGGAAGATGATAGCTCAATCCCGGTTGCGCATCGCGGACATACTTGCCGAAGCGCAGCACGACGCCTAGCTCTTCGGACTGCACGCGGAAGAAGCCCGTGAGGCCCCAGATCGCAACGACGGCAAGCAGCAGCAGGCTGATGCCAAGCCCGCTGAAATAACCGCCCGGCAGAAACTGCTGCAGTCGGTCCTGGGCGCGGCGCAGAAGATCTTCCAGATCGGGCGGCCTCGGTCCGCCGCCGGTCGGCTGCGGGCCGGAGCCCCATGGGCCTTTCGGCCCAGCACCCCAGGGGCCTCCGCCCTGATTCTTCCACGCCATTCAACTCTCCTTGGTGGGGCACATGGCCGGAAACCCGGCACAGGCAGCGTCCGCGGAGGGGTTATAGGGGACGGCAACTCCCCTTACAACGCGCGCTTTGCCCCGGTATTGGGTCTGCAAAGAGCTATGCCGGAGACCCAAATTGTCAATGTAAACATTGCCGGGCGCGGTTAATGACGGTTTCGCCGGACATAGGTGACAAAGGAAAAGGCCGCACTGTCATCCGGGCCGGCCGGGTTTTCGGCCCGCGCCGCCTCTTCCCAGACCGTCTTGTCGATGGGTGCAAAGCGGGTATCGCCCGCCGGACTCGCGTGAACTTCCGTGATCTCGAGCCGCGCCGCGCGGCTCATCCACTCGGCATAGATTTCCGCCCCGCCCATGACGGCGATTTCAGTGACGAAACGCCGCAGCGCATCGCCGGTTGCAACGTCCAGCGCTTGATCAATTGACGTGGTCACGACCGCGCCCGGCGCGCGAAAGTTCGCATCCCGCGTCATGACGATGTTGGTGCGCCCGGGCAGCGGACGGCCCAGCGACAGGAAGGTCTTGCGGCCCATCACCACAGGCTTGCCCGTGGTGAGCGACTTGAAGTGTCGCAGGTCGGTCTTGAGCCGCCAGGGGATCGTGTTGTCAGCGCCGATCACGCCGTTGTCGGCGACGGCGGCGATCAGCACGATCTCCATCATCGTCGCCATCACCGCGCTCCTTCGGCGAGTTGCTTCAGCGCGGAGCCCGCGACCTTGCAGATGGTCCACTCGTCCATCATGACCGCGCCGAGCGACTTGTAGAACGCAATCGACGGCGCGTTCCAGTCGAGCACCGACCACTGCAGGCGCGACCAGTTGTTGGCGACGCATTCCCTGGCGAGATGCGAGAGCAGCGCCTTGCCGATGCCCTTGCCGCGCAGGTTCGGCCGCACGAACAGGTCTTCCAGATAGATTCCGGAACGGCCGGAGAAGGTCGAAAAATTGATGAACCACACCGCAAAGCCCGCGACCTCGCCGTTCCATTCGGCAATGTCGCAGAACAGCCGCGGATGATCGCAGAACAATGCTTCCGCGATCATCGCTTCCGTCGCCTCGACCTCGTGCGAGAGTTTTTCGTACTCGGCGAGTTCGCGCACCAGCGCCAGCACCACGCCGGCCTCATCGATGCGCGCGCGGCGTATGAGCAAGCTCATCGGATGGCCTCAAACCGCAACCGCGGCCTTGATGTGCGGATGCGGGTCGTAGCCTTCGAGCGCGAAGTCCTCGAAGCGGAAGCTGAAGATATCCTTGACGTCAGGATTGATCTTCATGGTCGGCAGCGCCCGCGGCGCGCGCGTCAATTGCAGCCGCGCCTGCTCGACATGGTTGGAATAAAGATGCACGTCACCAAAGGAATGCACGAATTCGCCGGGCTTCAGGTTCGTGACCTGCGCTACCATCATGGTCAGCAGCGCGTAAGAGGCGATGTTAAAGGGCACGCCGAGAAACACGTCCGCCGAACGCTGGTAGAGCTGGCACGACAATTTGCCGTTCGCGACGTAGAACTGGAACAGGCAGTGACACGGCGGCAGCGCCATCTGATCGATCTCGGCGGGATTCCACGCGCTCACGATCAGCCGGCGCGAATCCGGATTCTTGCGGATCATCTCGACGACGTTCGAAATCTGGTCGATCTTGCGCCCGTCCGGCGCCGGCCAGGAACGCCACTGCGAACCATAGACCGGGCCGAGATCGCCATTGGCATCGGCCCACTCGTCCCAGATGGTGACGCCATGGTCGTGCAGATATTTGATGTTGGTGTCGCCCTTCAGGAACCACAACAGCTCGTGGATGATCGCCTTCAGCGGCAGCTTTTTGGTGGTCAGCATCGGAAAGCCCGCCGCCAGATTGAAGCGCATCTGGTGACCGAAGATCGAGATCGTACCGGTGCCGGTGCGGTCGGACTTTTCGACGCCGTCGGCCAGAATCCGTTCGAGCAGGTCGTGATACTGGATCATGGGTTCAATGTCGTTCCAGGAGCCGGCGGCCTGTCGGAGGCCTCCGCAATAGCAGCAGACTTTTAGCGGTCAGGTGCGACGTTCAATATGCCGATTCGGTCCCGTCCGCCGTTTATACCCTGAAAAGTGAGCATTCGGCGTGGCTCCAGCAAGGCTGGAACTCGCTACAAACTCATCCGATCAGGCCGGCAAAGCCGAGGCAGCCGCCGGCCACCAGCATCCACAGCGGATTGAGCTTGGTCACCGAGGCCAGCACCGCCGCGCCGATGGTCACGAGCGCGGCCACCACGGTCCGGTCCGAGGTACGCGCCAGGATAAAGCCGCTCGCGCCCATCAGTCCGATCGACAGCGGCACCAGCGCCGCCTGGACGATGCCGGGCCAGCGCGCATGGCTGGCGCGGGTCAGGAAGCGACTGACGATCAACGCCAGCACCGCGGTCGGCACGCACATCGCCAAGGTCGCGACCAGTGCGCCGGGAAGGCCGCCGACCGAATAGCCGATCAGCGTCACGATCAGGACGTTCGGCCCCGGCGAGAGTTGCGCAATGGCGTACACATCCGTGAACTGCTTGTCGGTCAGCCAGTGGTTCACGTCGACGGCAACACGGTGCATTTCCGGAATCGCCGAGTTGGCGCCGCCGACCGCAAACAGCGACATGGTCGCAAAGGTCAGCGCCAGCGCGAACACCGGACTGGAATCGGAATTCATGCCGCCTCCTTCCGCGTCGCGTAGGTTACGGCGATCGAGATCGGGATCGCGGCGAGCAACACCAAAGGCAGCGGCAGGCGCAACACGCCGATCGCGATGAAGACCGCGGCCATGACCAGGAGCGCAATGACGTCGCGCCGCTTCAAGAGCGGCGTCATCATGCGGAACACCACCGCCAGCATCAATCCGATCGCGGCACAGGCGACGCCCGACAGGATCCGCCGCAGCGCATCGATCTCGCCATAGCGGTGGTAGAGCATGCCCATCACCACCATGATCAGCGCCGGCGGACCGACCAGCCCGGTAAACGCTGCGATCGCGCCGGGAATGCCGCGCAGGCGCGAACCGAACACGAAAGTGAGATTGACGATGTTGGGACCGGGCAGAAAATGGCAGAGCGCGAAGGTCTCGTTGAACTCGTCGGCCGTCATCCATTTGTGCTGGTCGACGATGCCGCGCCGAGCCCACACCAGTACGCCGCCAAATCCCGCCAGCGACATCTTGGCGAAGGCGATGAACAGCGTGACCAATGTAGGTGGCGACTGGGAGATATCCGGTGCGGTCGCGGCAGCCGGTGACGAATCCGGGGGCATGCCTCATTTATAGGGAGGGCCAAGCTGGGCCAACCCTCGATGGCGGCCTATCCACCTTCCAAAAGATCAGGGTTTCCTCAAAACCGTGTGTTTGAACGGCTTTTTCGGCTCTGTCTTTCTCAACCTTTGGCCCCTATATTGGGGGTGCCGGTTCGCCGGCTATGGAAATAAATGACCGTCGCAATAAACCATTCGGACCCGGGGGCAGTACCCGGCGCCTCCACCAAAACCTTTTTGAAGGGGCATGGTCTTTTTCGGAAAACCGGTACCCACTTTTCCGGATCATGCCCGAGCAGGAAAGGTTTCGGCGGGGGCGAAATAGGATCGACGAGGGCGTAAAGGGCGCGTTTTTTCTCGGTATGGTTCCGCCGATATCGGGCCATGCAATAGTTGCAAACGACAACTATGCTCCGGTTGCTCAGGCTGCGTAACGCAGTTTGAAAGACCACTTTAAAGTCCTAGCGGGTTAAGCTCCGCTAGGCGGGGTTCGGAGGCACCTGGCAACAGAAGCCTCCACTTTCCTCATCTTCAGCCCGGTGCAGGCTGCTGACCTTCACGAAATAGCCGGGTACGATGGGGAACCTGCCCCGAGTCGGAAGGCCGAGCTTCCGCAGGCAGTTTTCGAATTCTGCGACAGGACCGACCATGGCGACCGATCACATCCGATATGACGTACTGGCCCGCGACGCGCTGCGCGGGGTGTTGCGTCGCGTGCTGGCCGACGCCGCCGAGCACGGCCTGCCGGGCGACCACCATTTCTTCATCACCTTCGTGTCGACCGCCGAGGGCGTGAAGCTGTCGCCGCGTCTGCTCGCGCAATACCCGGAAGAAATGACCGTGATCCTTCAGCACCAGTTCTGGGATCTGGTGGTGACCGAGGATCGCTTCGAGGTCGGGCTGTCGTTTGGCGGCGTTCCCGAGCGCCTCGTCATTCCCTTCAGCGCCATCAAGAGCTTCTTCGATCCTTCGGTGCAGTTCGGCCTGCAATTCGAGACCTCCGACGCTGCCCCGCCCGCGGAAGAGGCCCAGCCAGCGGCTGCGTCGCCGGCGCCATCGGCATTGCCAGGACCGGCCAAGGACCAGGACGAGGGAGAAAAACCCTCCGAGGGCGCCGAGGTGGTGCGGCTGGATCGCTTCCGCAAAAAATAGCTGCTGGCAGCGCCTGACGTCAGCGTGTGATCGAGTGTGACCTGACGAGTGCGACATGGCCCGTGCGAAATCTTCCTCCCCGTCGAAATCGACGCGCACCGAGACCGACAGTTTCGGCCCCATCGAAGTTGATGCGAGCCGCTATTGGGGCGCGCAGACCGAACGCTCACGACAGAATTTCCGTATCGGCCATGACCGGATGCCGATCGAGATCATCCGTGCGCTCGGCATCGTCAAGCTTGCCGCGGCCGAGACCAACCGCGAACTTCGCCTGATCGACCAGCGCCGCGCCGGCGCCATCATCCGTGCCGCGCGCGAGGTGATCGAGGGCAAGTTCGACGACCACTTTCCGCTGGTGGTCTGGCAGACCGGCTCGGGTACCCAGACCAACATGAACCTCAACGAGGTGATCGCCAACCGCGCCAGCGAATTGCTGGGTGGCAAACTTGGCGCCAAGGCGCCGGTGCATCCGAACGATCACGTCAATATGAGCCAGTCCTCGAACGACTCATTTCCGACCGCAATGCATATCGCCGCCGCGACTGCGATCACGCATCAGTTGTTGCCGGCGCTGACGATGCTGCTGCGCGCGCTGCGCGCGAAGGAAAGGGCGTTCGCAAAAATCGTCAAGATCGGCCGCACCCATACCCAGGATGCAACGCCCCTGACGCTCGGTCAGGAATTCTCCGGCTACGCCGCCCAGGTCGAGCACGGAATGCTGCGGATACGCGCGGGCCTGAAAGAGCTTTATCCGTTGGCGCAGGGCGGCACCGCGGTGGGAACCGGCCTCAATTCGAAGCCGAAGTTTGCGCGGACATTTGCCCGTCATGTCGCCAGGATCACCCGCCTGCCGTTCACCAGCGCGGCGAACAAATTCGAGGCGCTAGCTTCCAACGATGCCTATGTGTTCGCCCATGGCGCGCTGAACGCAACCGCCACCGGCCTTTTCAAGATCGCCAACGATATCCGCCTGCTCGGCTCGGGGCCGCGCTCGGGCCTTGGCGAACTGATCCTGCCCGAGAACGAGCCGGGGTCCTCGATCATGCCCGGCAAGGTCAATCCGACGCAGTGCGAGGCCATGACCATGGTGTGCTGCCAAGTGTTCGGCAACCAGGCCGCCATCACGACCGCCGGCAGCCAGGGGCATTTCGAACTGAACGTCTACAAGCCACTTCTGGCATATTGTATGATAAATTCCATACAATTGCTCGCCGACGTCACCCGTTCTTTTACGGAGAACTGCGTCACGGGAATACGCGCCGACGAAAAGCGCATCCAGGAGCTGATGGAGCGTTCGCTGATGCTGGTGACCGCGCTGGCCCCGAAAATCGGCTATGACAATGCCGCCAAAGTGGCCAAATCTGCACACAGCCGCGGCACCACCTTGAAGGAAGAGGCCATCAGGCTCGGCTTCGTTTCCGCCAGCGAATTCGACCGTTTGGTGAAGCCGCGCGAAATGACGCACCCAGGTTGAACGCTGCATGGGCGTCATGCAGCGCGACAATGAACCCACAAATCGTCTAAAAGAATTATGCCTCGGGCTTTTACCGCGGTGCATTACCGTGGTAGAGCAAAAATATTTCGAGAAACCGTCACATTTGCGACCACACGGCATAATGGGGAATTCATATATGAGAGCCGAACCGGCTTGCGCGGTTTCGACCGCTTTGGGTGCGATTGATCCACCTCAAGGTCATGCCGCTTCATCAAGTCAAAATGTTTTTTTGCCGGCCCTGAGGGGTGAGCTGGAGAACCATATGCGCCTTCGGTCGGCTGCAGGCCGGCGACCTGCATGACGGAGGGCAAGATGGGGGATTTGATCAATCTGAACAAGTTCAGAAAGCGCGTCGAAAAGGAGCGTGCGGAGCAGCAGGCCGCGACGAACCGCGCCAAGTTCGGCCGCACCCGGTCCGAGCGCGAGCGCGAGGAAGCGCAGAGCGAGCGGGCCCGCGAAGTGCTCGACCAGCATCAGATCGACGGCGGGGAAGCGTCATGAAGTCTCCCGTCGTCAAGCGATCGATCGTGGTTGCAGGCCACAAGACCAGCGTCAGCCTCGAAGAAGCGTTCTGGAACGGCATGAAAGAGATTTCAGGCCTTCGGAACATCACGTTGTCCGAACTGGTCGGCGAGATCGACAGCAATCGCCAGCAGGGCAACCTGTCTTCGGCGATCAGACTGTTCGTGCTCGACTACTTCCGCACGCGCGCCCAGGCCGCGGCGCCCCCGTCGGCAACGGAGCCGGTCCCGCGTCACGACGGTCCGAACCAGTCGCGCAGCTGACCGCGGCCGTAAACCGCTCGGCCTGCTCGGGCGTCTGTTGATTCGCGCCGTTCGCTGACGGCCTCGCGCGCTCGGCCTGCTCGGGCGTCTATCGATTTGCGCCGTTCGCTAACGGCCTCGCGCGCTCGGCCTGCTCGGGCGGTTATATTTGGTTTGCGCCGTTCGCTAACGGCCTCGCGCGCTCGGCCTGCTCGGGCGCTTATTCCGGCTTCATGTTCAGCGCGTGGCAGCCATTGCAGCGCAGGCGCAGCTCCTTGATCTGCGCCCTGAACTCGTCAGGCTTCTTGGTACGGCTGGCATTCCAGGCAATTTTCGAGGCCTCGCTCGCGCGCTTATAGAACTCGCCAAAGTTCGACCAGATCGCTGGATTGGCGAAAGTGTCGGTGGCGGGATCGCGTGTTGCCCCCTCCTTCCATTGATTGGTCGCCGGCGGAAACAGATGTGGAAACGCCATCAGCAGGGTCGAGATAACTTCGGCATGCTCCTGCGCATCCGCAAGCTCCAGCTTGCCTTCGGGCGCCAGCATGGTCTCGATCTCGTCCATGTTCATGTCGATCTCGCCCATCACGATCTTGCGGGTGAAGATCGTATCCTTGGCCGGCGGCTGATCCTCGGCCAGCGCCGATACCGCCGCCAGCTCCAGCGCTGCCGCGAGAATGCCGGTCAGAACGCGGCTTCGTTTGCGGAGCGCGCGCATGCCGGCTCTAGTCGAGATTGGCCGTTTGCTGGTCGCGGAGATGGGTGGCGTAGACCTGGCCGTTTGAAAGCGTCGTCAGCTGACGCAACAGGCCCAGCCGCTTGCCGGGCTGCCGCAGCGGATGGAACACCACCTCGACCTCCTCGCCGGGGCGCACCGTGTCGCGCCGCCAGCCCTCGTCGACGCGCGTCAGGTTTGCAGGACTGGTCGTTTCCATCAGCCAGTCGGTTGGCGCGCCGCCGGACTTCAGCGTTCCCCTGACGGTCAACATGACGTGCGGATTGACCCAGCGCAGCTCCACGACCTTGCCCTTGAGCACCTCGCTGCGCATTTGATCGAACATCGCCCCGGAATGGTGGGCGGCGCTTTGCGAAATGCCGGCGGCGACCGCCGCGACCGCAACCACACCGATTGACCTCGTAAAGCGGCTCATCATCCCCCTCCCCGACGATCCCCTTCGCTGCCGGACCGCTCGCCTGATTTCGAGGCAGTTCTTATTCGAGGCCCGGCTTTTCCTGGTCGCGGATATTGGCGGGAAACACTTCCCCGGTCGAGAGCAACTTCATCTCGCGCAACAGCCCGTTCTTCTTGCCGGCCTCACGTTCGGGGTGGAAGGACACCTCGATCTCGTCGCCCGGTTTGATGATATCGCGCCGCCATCCGCCGACGCGCGTCAGATTACCCGGACTGGTCGTTTCCATCAGCCACTCGCTCGGCGCTTCATCCGAACTCGGCGAGCCCATGATCGTGATCGTGACATGCGGGTTGACCCAGCGCATCTCCACGACCTTGCCCTTGAGCTTGAGCATCTTCGAAAAATCGAACATCGCCGCCGAATGATGCGCGGCGACCTCCGTCAATCCGCCCGCCAGCACCGCCAGGACGGCAAACGCTCCGATCGATTTGAGGACATGTCGCATGGTCGTCTCCTGTTCTGTTCTTGACCGGCTATTTGGCCGGAACGGCCGTGGTATGGCCCCATTCGGATTTCTGCACCGGGACAAAGACGTGGTCGCCTTCGGCATTGACGCGCTCGACCAGATCGCCGGTCGCGCAGACGCCTTCGACGATGTCGAACTTGCGCGCCCGCTGGCGGAAGAAGATGCGCGTCGTCTTCCACGGTTTGGTCAGGATATGCGGCGCGATGATTTCGAGGTCATCGTGCAGGATGTCCTTGTCGGCCAGATGAATGCGCTCGATCACATGCATGTCGCCGTTGTTGGGCAGTCCCACCGCTTCGCTGATGGCGAGCGGCGCCTGCGGCACGATATCGACGGTGTCGACTACCAGCGTGTCGCCTTCCCAGTGACCGATCGAATGGCCGTGGAAGGTCGGATCGGACGATTCCGGGTGACCGCGGCCATCGGTGTAGATCCGGCGCAGGCGGTTGCCGTCGGATTCGCCGAGCATGGTCACGCGGCCCGGCGTGAACAGGATTTCCATCGCGTTGTGCGTGACCAGCATCCAGGACGGGTGCGCTTCAGGCAGGCAGTTGCCGAAAATCAGCGTCGGACGTCCGGCCTTTTCCTCGGCAAACATGTGCGCGACCTTCTTGGCGGCCTCCTCGTTCCACGGCGGCGGATTGCTCTTCACCTGCGCGTCCTGGTCCGTGATCTTCGGATTCCAGACGCCGCTCCAGTCCGGCAGCTTGGCAATATCAGCCCAGTCCTGGGCCGTCGGCGGCGGGTTGATGACAGTGGGGGCTTTCTGCTTCGCCTGCGCCATCACATTCGACGGCGCCAGCAAGAGGGCAAAAAGAGCGACCGAAGCGATACCGATTGGACCCGATTTCACGCGCATTCTCCGCAAGATTTAAAGAGTGATCTGAACTCGGAACGGCCACCAAGGCTAGCCAGAACATGTTGCAATGTGAAGTCAGTGCGGGCGTGGTGGTTCAGAAGTTCGAAACATGGCTCCGCGAATGATACGAACCTCGGAGTCGCTGACATTAGTGCATCGTGAAGCCGGTGCCGCGGCCGAGCGAAACGATCGCGACCCAGGCCACGAGTGAAATGGTCGCCGCGGTCTTTGCCGACGCCGGCGTCCTTGCGCCCGGCGCCTCCCAGCGTTCGATGTCGCGTTCGCCGAACAGGTGAAACACCGCCATGTTGATCCCGGCGAGCACCAGCATCACCAGCTTGATCTGGAACAGGCGGTTGTGGCCGTAATGGGTGGCGTCGGACGAAAACATCAGCGAGCCCGTGATCGCGGCGACGGCAAACGCAGCCCAGGTGTAGGGAATGATATCGCGCATCAGCCGCTTCGCGCTGATGTCGAGCGAAGCGATGCCGAGCAGCCGCAGGTCGACGATCGAGATCGTTCCGACCACGAGCACGATCGCCAGAACGTGAACCGACTCGATCCACGGAAACAGGAGGTCGTTCTCCGCGATCGCGATCGCGATCGGCGTCGACTGCAACCACTCCAATACGCGATCAATCTCCACTGAAACCATCCTTCCGATCTGCCGTATGGGGCGATGAATGCGTGGGCATCAGGCGAAATAGGCGATCCAGCGCCCGGCGAAAATGATCGACGACCACAGCGCGATCGAGACGATGGCCAGCGTCACGGCGGTGCCACGGGAGGCATCGCCGAACCCGGCCTTGCGCCGGTGCAGAACTTGAAACAGCCATGTCACCGTCAGCGCCGCGAGCAGCAGCAGCATCTTGAGCTGAAACGCCGGGTTCTTCAGCGAACGCGCTGGCTCGGCGACGATCATGACGATGCCGGTTGCCAGCAAAAGCAGCAGCGGCCACCAGATCAGCGGCAGGAACCGCGCCTTCACCGCCTGAAGCGGCCGGTTGGCCCAGAACACGCCGATCAGCCGCAGATCGAGCATCAGCGCGGAACTGGCGACCACGGCGATGGCGAGAATGTGGATGGTTTGCACGGTGGGCACGACCCATGCCGTTTCCTTGATCCACTCGCTCAACGCCGTGTGATCGATCCACAGGCAAATCTCGTTCAGCGTCATGTCGGCGCGCCCGTTCCCTTTAGGGGGTCCGCTTGAGTTACGGATGGTGCAAGCCTACCCCCGGCCGCCTGCAATCGTGAAGGCTGCTTTTTCACATGGACGCATGAGGGCCACGCCGAGGATCTTTGCGCCGGGCAAGGCTGACGGAATTTTGATCCTCGATGCGGCTCCCCATGTCAGATCGACCTCGGCGCTTCGCTAGAACGCCGGCGGCTGGGCGGGAGGCGTCAGCGCCAGCGGCGGCTTTGGTCTTGCCGGCCGCGGCGCCGGCCGGACCTCGATCGGCGGCGGCAAAGGTGGCGGGACCTGCTGACTGACAACCGGCGCGGTGGCGGGCGGATTGTTCGTCGCCGGCGCGTTCGCCGCCGGCGGAATTGCCACCGAGCGCGGCGGGCTGGCCCGCGGCTTCGGCGGCCGCGGCGGGGCGTCGATAGCGGGCGGACCAGGAGTGCCCGCCTCAGGCAGGCTCATCGGCTGTACCGGATGGATCGAGGCTGGATTTGCCTCGCCACGCTCGATCGAATCCAGCCGCCTGGTCTCTCGGTCGATCGCCCTCACCGCGAGCCACGACGACAACGTCGCGACGTCGACGGTTCGGCTCAGCGAATCGGGCGTGCCGGCGGCGAAAATCTGGATCTCCGGCGGGCTCGCTTGTCCGGTGCCGGCGCCCGGCGCGGTCAGCGCCGCGCGGAAATCGGCCTGGTCAGCGAGAATATCGTAGCCACCGGACACGATGGCACGGACACCCTCGCCATCCAGCGTGGTGGCGCTGACACGAAGCCGGCCGTCATGGATCGTGAACGGGATCTGCGCCGATGCCACGAGCAGCGCACCGCCCGACAAGGCCGGCTCGACCAGCCTGCGCAGACGGACATCGTCGGTCGCCTGACCTTCGTCGCTGGCGCGAATGGCAACCTCAAACGCCCGCGGATCGAGCCCGGCGATACGTGCCGCCTCCATTGTCACGGTGCCGTTGCCTGAAATCGCGCCCATCAAAGCGGAGGCGCTGCGGCCCTGGCTCGCGAGCGTCATCTGCAGGGAAGTCCGCCCCGGAGGCATCGCGAGCGAGCGATAGCGCAAGGCGGCGCCGTCGACGCCGGAGAATGCGATGCGGCTGCTCAGCGAAAGTCCGCCCGGCGTCTGCCTTGCCTCAATGTTGCCGTTCAATTCGCCGCCGCCGATTGCGCCCTTGATCGCTTCGACATTCAACGACTGACCATCGCCTTTGACGGTGCCGCTCAAGGGACGCAATTCGCTGCCGCCCGGCAGCACGGCGCGCAACGCCTGAAACGCGATTCGTCCGCGCCAGCCCCTGGACAGTCCACCGCCGAGCGGCTCCGCCGGATCGCGCCCGGCTCCGATCATCATGGCAAAGACCGGCGCCAGATCCAGCGAATCGAGGCCGACTTCGCCATCGACCTTGCGTTCGCCGTCGAGCGACATCGCGACGTGGCCGCGCAGGCGCGAGCCCGAAATCGTTCCGTCGATGTCGTCGAGCGTCATCTTGCCGGCCGCGACTGAAACGCGCGTCGACAAGCCGACATCCTGCACCGTCTTGTCGGAAGCCTTCAGATCGAACAGCGGCGCCAGATTGAGCCCGCGCGCCGTCAACGACAGGCTGGCCTTGATCGCCTTGGGATCGAATTCCTGGACGAACGGATCGGCAGTGCCCTGCGCCTCGGCTTGAAATCCGGTGCCGCTAAGGTCGAGCTTGAGATGAAGCGGCGCGCCCCACGCGCCCGACACCGAGCCCTGCAGCTGCGCAGCTCCATCGCGCGCGGCGATGATCCCATCGAGACCAAGCAGCGTAAGCAGCGGCGCGCCCTGCTCGGAGGCGAGTCTGGTCTCCACGGTCACCTCGCCGTGCAACAGCTTGTCGATGTCAGCATCGCGCAGATTTGCCGCGCCGGGCTTGGCCGCGATCGTCGCCGAGCCCTTGAACTGCGGCGCGTCGAGATCGATCGAGGCCCGCGCATTGGCGCGGTCGGCGCGGCCCGCTTCCTTGTCGACGGCAAGCGCGAGCTTCAGATGCGCCCGGCCCGGCGCGAGCTTCATCGCGCCAAGCCGCGCGGCAAATTTCGGCGACACAGGCGCGATCGCGCCTGCAAGCTGCGACAGCGACGCCGCACTCGAATTCAGCGACAGTTTGCCCGTCGCATTGCTGCGGTCGAACGCGCCGCCGGCTTCCAGCACGACGCCGCTGGGCTCGCCGATCTTCAAGGAGTCCAGCGTCCAGCTCTTCGGGTCATAACCCAAGGTCGCCGCGAACGGATGCAGATCCTGTCCGGCCGAGACGGCGTGATTGATGGTCAGCGAAAGCCTGGCCCGCTCCGGCCATTCGCCTTGCGGGCCGATCACCGCGCGCACAAAAGCGTTGGCGGAGTCGAGGTCGAGCCGCTCGGCCTTCAGCGCCGCTTCGAACGCCGCGCCGAGCTTGGCATCGTGCGTCCACGCCATCCGGCCTTCGACCGCGGCGCCGTCGATCTCCGACTTCACATTGTCGATCGCAACGCCGCCGGCATCGACGGCGACGTCGCCGCTCAGGCGAAACGGATTTTGGCTGCGATAGCCGAGTTCGCTGCGGCCTTGCAACCACATCACCAGCGCATCCGGGTCGGAAGATTCGATCGAGAGCGTGCCCTTGAAGCGACCGGCGGCGCCATCGCCCGCCTTGCCGCTCAGCGATACGTGCGTCGTGCCCGGCGCGCGAAGGTCGAGCCGGTCGACCGCCCACGAATTGGCATCGGTGCGAAGCTCGGCGGTGAAATTCTGCACGCTGCGTCCGCCGAGGACGATCTGCTCGGCGGCAAGTTCGAGGTTTGCCGGAAAAGGCGTCTCCGGCAGCGCGGCCAACAGTGCGCGCAACACCGGCATCACACGCACCGGGTCAGCGGCATCGTTGCCGTCGCCGAGCTTGATGCTGTTGGATTTAGCGCCGCCTGACCGGGCACTGTTGTTGCCCGCGGCACTGTCCTTACTATCTTTGGCCGCGAAGCGGTCGGCATCGAGTTGCCGCGCCGACAACGCCGCGTGCAACAGCGGCGAGGCACCAAAGCGCAGATCGCCCGTGCCGCTCAGCTTGAGCGCGGCATCTTCAGCGCCGTAGCTCAGCTCGATCTGGTCGAGCTTGGCCGCGGCGTGATCCGCCTTCACCCGCGCGGCGATGCGCCACGGAGGATTTTGCACGGCGCCCTTGTCGCCCTTCCCGGCGCTCGCGGTCCAGCTCACGGTGCCTTCAAAGCGCGGGCTGCGGGCCTCGAAGCTGAGAAAGCCGTCGAACTCCGCCGACTGCGGCCGCGCGGCGGAATCGATCACCAGATGCAGCCGCGTGCTGTTGCCGTCGGCGCTCTGGCCGGACGAGACGCGGAACGGATAGCGGCTGCCGGACACTGTTACGCTGCCGTCGCCACGAAGCGAGCCGGCAAGCGAGCGGACGTCGCCGGAAAAGGCGATGTCGTTGAGTTCAAGCGTGCGACGGCTCAGCGCATCGTGCAGCGCCGCGCGGCCGGTGAGGTGCAGCCGGTCGATCGACAGCGAGCCGAGGTTGAACTTGCCTTGTCCCGATGGCCAGTCGATCGCGCCTTTCGGGTCGAGGCCAAGGTCGAGCGCCATGCCGTCGATCGAAAGCTGGGTGGCGCGCCACTCGCCGCGCATCAGCGAACCGAGGCTGAATTCAACGTCGAGCTTGTCGGCCTTGACCTTGCCGAGGTCGTTGGCGCCGCCGACCACCACCGAACGCAGCCGCAGGCTGGGCGAGGGCAACAGGCGGGCTTCGAGTTCGCCGGCGACGCGCACGGGCGCGCCAATGACCTGGGTGGCCTCGGCCTCGAACTGCGGACGGAACTGGTTCCAGTCGACGAAATACGGTCCGACCAGCGCGGCAACCAGCGCAACGATCAGGGCAATCGCCAATCCGAGCAGCGTCGTCTGCACGGTGTCTCCTCTTGAAGGCGCGGATCAGGTTGCAGGCGCTTGGGCCATCGTCCTCGATATCGGCCGGGCCCTGAGCCGATCTCGAGCAAGCAACGTGCCGCCACCAGCTATATATCGGCCATATATAAAGTGAACTATGGCGAAGTCACAGCCCGCTTTCACCAGCTCGCCGGCAGGTGCTTCAGGCCACGCAGCACGAAGGTCGGCCGCCACTGTGGATCTTCCGCGTCATCGAGCCGCAGCTCCGGCAACCGCCGCAGCAGGGTCGAGATGGCGATTTCGGCCTCGATGCGGGCGAGCTGCGCGCCGAGGCAGAAGTGGATGCCACCGCCGAACGACAGCGGGCGTATGTTGGGGCGGGTAATGTCGAGCCGGTCGGGCCGGTCAGGATAGGCCGCCGGATCGCGGTTGGCCGATCCCAAAAGACACAGCACGGTCTCGCCCTTCGGGATCTTTCTGTCGCCGAGGTCGTCAATGTCCTCCAGAGTGACCCTTCCCGTCATCTGGACCGAGGAATCGTATCGCAAAAACTCCTCGATCGCGTTTCCGATCAGTTCCGGGCGCGCTTTCAACAGCGCGAGCTGGTCCGGATTGCGGTAGAGCGCCAAGAGCCCGTTGCCGATCAGGTTGACGGTGGTCTCGTGGCCGGCCCCGAACAACAGGATGATGTTGGCGGTGAGTTCCTCGTTGCTGAGTTTGGTGCCGTCTTCCTCGGCCTGCACCAGCTGCGTGGTCAGATCGTCGCCGGGCTGTTTCCGCCGCAGCTCGAACAGCTGCTTGAAATACATCTGCGCCATCATGTTGGCAGCGTTGCCTTGCGCAATCTCGGCAGGCGACAGCGGCACCGGATCGAGCACCCGGCCGCTATCGCGCGTACCGGCGTAGAACGTCTCGCGGTGCTCTTCGGGAATACCGAGCATGTCGCAAATGATCGTGACCGGCAGGCGGAATGCAAAGTCCTCGATCAGGTCCATCTTGCCGCGCGGGATGACGCGATCGAGGGTCTGATCGACAACTTCCTGAATCCGCGGCCGCATGTCTTCGACCCGCCGCGCCGTGAAGGCCTTCACGACCAGACCACGCAAACGGGTGTGATCCGGCGGGTCCTGTTGCAGCATCCAGTGGCTCATCGAGCGGAACATCGGCTCGTCCATGATCTTCGGGCCGTAGCGCCGGCTCGATCGCTCGACGAAATCCTTGCCGAAGCGCTTGTCGCGCAGGATGCCGCTGACATCCGCATGGCGGCTGACGAGATACATGCCATGCGTGGTGAGATGCACCGGGTCGCGGCGACGCAGCTCGTCGTAATGCGGATAGGGATTTTTGATGAATTCCGGCGCCAGCGGATTGAACAGCGGCGCGGCTGCCGCAGCCTGTGCGGGCTCGTTCATCAGCGTCTCCCTCCGTTTCGGCGCAATATAGGAGGGTTATGGCCGCGCATGAAGGTCCGAACACCGTCCCGTCCCGGGACTTTAGTCCGGTATCCGGTTCAGGCGGCCGGCGACCGCGCGGACTTTCCGCGGGCCGGCGCGCCAGACCGCCAGCGCCGAAAGCGCACACATGCCGATCGCGATCAGGAAGGCGCCACCGTAGCTTCCGGTGAAGTCATGCAACAGGCCCGTCACCCACGGTCCGACCGCGCCGCCGGCAAGCGCTGCAACCTGGATGGTTCCGAAAATGCTGCCGTAATGCCTGCCCTGAAAGATTTCGACCACGATCGCGCCCATCACCGAGGTCAGACCGTAACCGAGCGCGCCTTGCGCGAACACCATCAGATAGATCAGCACGAGCGAATGAATCTGGGCGAGTGCAATCAGCGCCGCAAAGCAAATCGCGAATCCGGCACAACCGATCGCCCAGACCCATTCACGGCCGATGCGATCGGACAAATGGCCGAGGAAAATCTGGCCGGGAATGCCGAGCGTTGAGACCGCCCCGAGCGACCACACCGCGACTGCCGGGCTGAAGCCGATATCGAGCAGATATTTGGTCTGGTGCACCTGCACCGCGTACCAGATGTAAAGTCCGGCAAAATAGCCGACCGCAATCCACCAGAAACGCCCGGTAGCCATCGCGCGAGCTAGCGTCCAGTCGATGCTCGTCCAGGCGGGATCGACCACGTTCGACACCGGCTTCGGCGCGAGCGGCGACGGCTCGACGTCGCCATCGGGCAACAGGCCGAGATCCTCGGGGCGTTTGCGCAGCAGAAGGTTGATCGGCGCCAGCACGATCAGGAGCAAGAGACCCATCGCGGTGCACGCGGCGCGCCAGCCGCTTGCGTCGATCATGAACTGCACCCAAGGCAGCAGCGTCACCGAGCCGACGCCGACGCCGGCAAAAGCGAGCCCGATGGCGAGGCCGCGGCGGCGGTGAAACCAGTTCGGCAGAAACAGCGATTGGCCGGTATAGCCGAGGCAGATGCTGCCGGCGCCGACGAGCACGCCGATCGTCAGGTAGAGATGCCAGGGCTCGCGTGTCAGCGGCGCGAGCAGAAGACCGCTCCCCATCAAGCCGACCCCAAGCTCCATCACGCTGCGCGGGCCGAAACGATCCATCAGCCGGCCAATCAGGGGACTTGCGATTGCCGAGACGACAAAGCCGAAGGAGAACGCGCCGGCCGTCACGCCACGGTCCCAGCCGAACTCGCCGAGGATCGGCGGAAACAGCAACGAAAAGGCCGTGCGTGCATTGACGCCGATCGCCATCGAGACGAAAGTCACCGCAATGATGATCCAGCCGTAGAAAAACGGAAGCCGCATTGAGGTCCCTCTTGGAGGCGCGATCCATAACCGTCGAATACAGTCGTCATTGCGAGGAGCTCGCGACAAAATTGCAAAGCAATTTTGCGCTGGAGCGACGAAGCAATCCAGCTATTTTGGCCAACTGGATTGCTTCGCTGCGCTCGCAATGACGGCTATAAGCAGCTATCCTCGAGACCAATCAATTACCAGGGAGATAAAGCATGGCGCTCGGTGTCAAGCAGATGATGGAAGCCGCAAACGCTGCGGTGCCGAAGATCACGGCCGCGGAGGCGCGCGAGAAGATCGCCAAGGGCAATACGTTGCTGCTTGACATCCGCGACGGCACCGAAGTTCAGGCCAGCGGCAAGGCGGCCGGTGCCGTTCACGTCTCGCGCGGGCTGTTGGAATTCCGCGCCGATCCCGACTCGCCGACCCACGACAAGAACTTTTCCAAGGACAAGACCGTCCTGATCTACTGCGCCTCCGGGGGGCGCGCTGCGCTGGCCGGCAAGCTGCTCAAGGACATGGGCTATAGCGAGGTCTACAATCTCGGCGGCTTCAAGGATTGGGCCGAGAGCGGCGGCGCGGTCGAGAAGTAGCGTATTACTGCGCCAGGATCGGGTGATCGCGCAGGACCTCGTCGCGAATCGTCGGCGCTTGAATCGCACGAAACAGAATCCGGGCCGTCCTGACATCCTCTGCTGTCAGGCACAGATCGATGATCTGGCGCACGGCAGTATCGCGCAGCAGATCGTCGCCGATCTTCATCGCGGTTTCCATCGCCGCGCGCGCCGCACGTTCAAAGCGCTGGAATTCCTCCTGCCGGTCCTTCGCATTGGGCGTACCTGCCTTCGCCGCACTATCGGCGGCGGCGCGGCATATGTCGCGGATCCGGTGCGCGGCCTCGATATCCCCGATCGGCCATGCCACGGGCACTTCCCAAATCTCCTTCGGCTTGGGCTTGTTGAACCAGCGCATCGCCATCAGGCGTCTTCCCGAAAAAACCTAGAGGGCCACCAGAAAATATGGACTTCTAGTGTGCCGCGACTGTGATGTTCCTTTGAAGAAGTCGCGGCAACACTAGATTCAATAAGTTTGCGAGTGCCCATGACTTTCCGAAGTTCGTGAAGGTGGTTGCCGCGACGGAGCACGAACTTCGGAAAGTATGCACTAGCCCTGCCCACGGATGGTCGGCGAGGACGGATTGACCCGGCGCACCGTGATCGGCGAGCCATCGGATTCGAAGCGCAGGTCGTAGCGCCTGCCGTGCCTGTCGGTTGCCGAACAGACGATGCTGGTGACGCGACCGGCGGCGAAATTGCCGAGCTGCACACATCGCCCCGCCGACTTCACCACCGCCGGCACCGGCAAGCCATCCGCTTTCGGCTGGCTCTTGGAGTTGAGCAGCATCCGGTCGACAGCCAGATCATAGATGTTTTCATTGGTGCGCTTGCCGCCATCGCCGGAGAACGAAACGATGTGGTTCGGGTCGGCGGGATCATCGAGCGCGATGGTGAAATAAGCGCGGCCACCGCTGCTGTGAGAGTAGGCCACGGTGCGGCAGGCAAAATCGCGCCCCGCGATCTTGAGCGTGCTGCATGTCCCGCTCATCATCGCAAACAGGTCGGTGTCCGGCGTCTGCGGCTTCAGGTCGCCTGCAGAATCGTCGGCATCGCTCGGCGCTGTGGCAGGCTGGGTCTGCGCGGAAGGGCCCGGCGGCGAGGAAGCACTATCTTCCGCGGCCGCCGGCAAGGTCGGCGCCAGCAGCAATAGCAGGGCGGCGGCGATATTTCGGCCAAGGCGCATCATCAGGTTCAAGACTCTCAAGCCGAAAATTTCCTGTCAATCGAATACTGGCACGATCACTGTAGCCGCAAATTGCGTCATCCGCTTCGGCCCTCTGCTTCCGATGTTGGTGTCATCTTGCGCAGCAACATTTGGACCAGAAAACCAGGCGTTGCCAGAGCTCCTTTGATTTCCGCGGTTTGCATCCGAGGCCGCCGCGATAGCATGCGCACCCCGGAATCAGAGCTCTAGGCCGGCATGATTTTTCCCGGATTAAAAATATTCTTTGGATCGAGCGCCTGCTTGATCGCGCGCATCGCCTCGATCGCCTCGCTGCCGAGCTCGCCTTCGAGGTACTTCTGCTTGCCCTGGCCGATGCCGTGCTCGCCGGTGCAGGTGCCCTGCATCGACTGCGCCCGTTCCACCAGGCGGTGCATGAACTCCTCCCCGCGCGCCATCTCGTCGGCATCATCGACGTCACAGAGCAGCGAACAATGGAAATTGCCGTCGCCGACATGGCCGACAATCGGCGATTGCAGGCGCAGGCGCTTCAAATCGTCCTCGGTTTCGGTGACGCAATCGGCGAGGCGGGAGATCGGCACGCAGACGTCGGTTGCCACCACGCCCGCGCCCGGGCGCAGCGCCTTGACCGCCCAATAGGCATCATGGCGCGCCTGCCACAATTTAGTGCGGTCCTCGGGGCGCGTGGTCCAGGTAAAACCGCCACCGCCGCATTCGCTGGCGATCTCGGCGAAATTCTTCGACTGCTCGGCGACGTCCGCCTCGCTACCGTGGAATTCGAGCAGCAACAACGGCGTCTCAGGCAATGACAATTTCGAATAGGAATTGCACGCCTTGACCTGCTCGGCGTTGAGCAGTTCGATCCGCGCCACCGGAATCCCGGTCTGGATCGCCATGATCGTCGCCTGGCAGGCGCCGCGCACGCTGTCGAACGAGCAGGCCGCCGCCGCAATCGTTTCGGGAATGCCGCGCAGCCGAATCGTGAGTTCGGTGATGATGCCGAGCGTGCCCTCGGCGCCGACAAACAGATGGGTGAGGTCATAACCGGCGCTGGATTTCTTGGCCCGGGTGCCGGTCGTGATGATCTCGCCGTCGCCGCGCACGACCTTTAGCGCCAGCACGTTCTCGCGCATGGTGCCGTAGCGGACGGCATTGGTCCCGGAAGCGCGGGTCGAGGCCATGCCGCCGAGCGAGGCGTCGGCGCCGGGATCGATGGGGAAGAACACACCCTGGTCGCGCAGGTGCTCGTTCAGCGCCTTTCGCGTGACCCCCGGCTCGATCACGCAATCGAGGTCCTCGGCATGGACCTCCAGCACCTTGTTCATGTCGCGAAAATCGATGCAGACGCCGCCGGCCGGCGCATTGACCTGGCCTTCCAGCGAGGTGCCGGTGCCGAAAGCGATCACGGGAACGCCATCGGCCGCGCAGACGCGCACCACGTCCTGGACGTCGACCGCGCCTTGCGCGAACACCACCGCGTCCGGCGGCTGCGATTGCAACCAGGTCGTGGTATGGGCGTGCTGTTCGCGCACGGCTTGCGAGGTGACCAGACGGTTGCCGAACCGCGCCGCGAGCTTTTCCACCACGGCCGCCACCGCCTTGGGCTCCGCGCGCTTTGGATTGTTGGTAATCGTTGTCGCCACCGTTAGACTCCTGCCACGGAAATACCGTGGCAAAGGATATATAGGGGGTCAAGACATGATGTCCGCCTTACGCCCGGCGAAGGGGAATGGGAAGCATGACGGCAGAAAATGGCAGTATCCCGGCGCCGTTCCTCTCATCGGTGATGCAAATCGAACCGCAATGGATCGACTATAACGGCCACCTCAACATGGCCTATTACAACGTGATGTTCGACCGGGCGATCGACGAGATCTGGCTGCTGCTCGGCATCGGCCCTGACTATAAGAAGGCGCGCAACAACTCCACTTTCACGGCCGAATGCCACGTGCGCTACCTGCGCGAGATCCACCTCGGCGATCCCGTGCAGATTTCGGTCTACCTGCTCGCCGCCGACGAAAAACGCCTGCACACGTTCGAGGAATTGCGCCATGCGCGCGAGGGGTGGCTGTCGGCGACCTCGGAAAACATGACCATGCATGTCGACATGGAAAAGCGTAAGACCGCGCCCTTCCCGTCCGACGTTCGCGCCACGATCGAGGCGGTGGCACGCGCCCATGCGCGGCTGCAGCGGCCCGAAGGCGTCGGCCGGGCGATCGGCATGCCATCAAAGGGCTAGTGTCCCGATTCCAAAATGCGCAGCTTTTTGCGGAACCACTTTTGCGACTTCGGAATCGAAAGGAAATATCTAATGTTCTAATGTGGCTTTTGGTTCAGAAGCCCGTATGACGACCTCGCGGCAATACGATTGCGGACTTCTGAACCGCCCCACCAGAGGCTTGTTAGCAGTGCGCCAGCAGCCGCTCGGTCAGTCCTTCCGGATTCGACAGAGCAACGAGATGGCCGCCGGGAATTTCCTCCACTTCCTTGCCGAGCCGTTCACGCGCGACACGCCTTTGAAATTCGATCGGAAAAAAGCGGTCGTCTCGTCCCGCAAGAACGTGAACGGAAATCTCTGACCAGCGCTCGAAGCGACAGGGCTCACCGAAAACGGTCTCGGCCTGGTCGCGTGGTTGCGGGCCGTTGCGCAGGACGTCCCGCGGCACGTCGTGCAAAAAATACGTCTCCACATCGAATTCCGTCGCGTAGCCGCGCCGCGCAGCAGCTTGTTCCCGCGCTTCAACCGCGCCGGTTGCCTGCCACCAGGCGCCGGCGGTTTCGCCTGGCTTTGGTATCATCGCGTTGACGAATACGACCGTCTTTACGGGCGCACGCGCGCAAACAAGGGGAGCGGTGAAGCCCGCCAGGGATTGAGCGACCAGAATTACGTCGCTTCGCTTCGCGATCGTGCGAGTGATGATGTCCGCATAGGTTTCGAGACCGGCGCGCCGGTCGTCGCCCGGCAGATCGACCGCGAGGGGCTCGTGTCCCGCCGCGCGAATGAGCGGGACCACGCGGTGCCAGTACCAAGCCATGCCTCCCGCCCCGGGAACGAGGACAAATAGCGCCATCTGAGTTTCTCCTTCCTGCTGGCGGATTGATCGCCCAATGAGCCCGGCTTTACTTGATCGGGATTGATCTTGCGCGAAGTTGGGTCGTCCCCCCAAAGTCGAAAGGGCTGGGCTGATCGTCGGCGCTAGGCCTGTCCCACCCACGCCGGCAGCCGGTCGAACCAGGGCTGCACCGTCTCGAGCTGATGGGCGAGCTGCAACAGCCGCGCCTCGTCGCCCATGCGCCCGGTGAACTGAACGCCGAGCGGCAGGCCGGCGGCTGTCCAATGCAAGGGCACGCTCATGGCCGGCACGCCCGTGAGATTGGCGAGCTGCGTGAACGGCACATATTGCAGGCTGTCCTGCGCGATCTTGTCGATCGTGCTGTCGAACAAGCCAAGGCGCGCCATCAGGCCGAGCAGACCGACGCGATCGAGCACATTCAGCAACACCTGCTCCGCGGCGCTGGGATCGCCCTGACCGTGGCGCACCGGCGGATGCGCCAATGTCGGCGTCAGCAGCACGTCGTAGCGCTGATGGAAGCGCGCCAGGCTGCGTGCGAACTCGTTCCATTTAAGCAATTGCGTCGTCAGCGCGCCGGCCGAAATCGCGCCGCCGAGCGTCGCCAGCACCCGCGACAGCAGTTCGAACTCGCCGCGCTCGATGCCCAGCGCACGCGCCTGCGCCAGCATGGCCGCGACTTGGCCGAAGTAGACGTGCAGGAACGCCTTCGCGAGCGCTGCGCCGTCGATATCGGGCGCAGCCTCATCGACCTCGTGGCCAAGGCCACGCAGAAGAGCGGCCGCGCGCTCGACCGCGGCCTTTGCCTCATCATGCACCGGCGTGCCGATTGGCGAGACCGCGGAAAATCCGATCCGCAACCGGCCAGGATCGCGCGCCATCGATTGGGCGAAGGCCTCTGCTGGTTTTGCGGCCAGAAAAGGATCGCCCGGCTCGCCGCCCGCGATCACGTCGAGCGCGGCCGCCGTGTCGCGCACGCTGCGCGAGATCACGCCCTCGGCCGACGCGCCGAACCAATACTCGCCGCTGTTCGGGCCGGGTGAAACCAGCCCGCGCGACGGCTTCAATCCGAACAGACCGCAGCAGGCGGCAGGAATACGGATCGAGCCGCCACCGTCATTGCCGGCCGCCATCGGCACCACGCCTGAAGCCACAGCCGCGGCTGCGCCGCCGCTCGAACCGCCCGGCGTGTGTTCGGCATTCCAGGGATTGCAGACCCGGCCGAAGCTTTGCGAATCCGACACGCCCTTTAAGCCCAGCTCCGGCAGGTTGGTCTTGCCGAAAATCACGAGCCCGGCGTCGAGATAACACCTGACGACGTGCGCGTGTTTGGCCGCGACATTTTTCTGCATCGCGCGGCTGCCGGCGCTGGTCGGCAATCCGGCATAGTCCTGCGCGATATCCTTGATCAGGAACGGCACGCCCGCGAAAGCGCCGGTCAGCGGCTTTTGCAGCTGGGCGCGGGCCTCTGTCTCCATCATCCGGCAGATCGCGTTGGTCTTCGGCTGCGCCCTTTCGCTCTGCCCCAGCGCCAGCGCCAGCAATTCATCCGCCGTCACGTCGCGGCGCCAGACCCGGTCGGCAAGGCTGACCGCATCCTGCTTCAGATATTCGGAAAAGTTCATAGGCCGCCCCCTGCCCCGCTCAGCCGCCACCTTGAGCATCCTATCCGCGAGGGCGGCGTGCGCCAGCCTTACTACTTCGCCTTCCGCAAGATGACCGACGCGTATTTCGGGGCCTACAAGGCCGGCAACCGCTGCGCGATCACGCAGATGATCGATTTCTACGGCGGGGAAGGCACCTTTGCCGGATGGCCGCAGCGCGTCCGCGATTATGCGATCGAACCCACGCCCGTAACATGCTCGACTGGAAAAGCGTCTACGGCTTTGCGCTGACGCCGGCCTTCCTCGCCAGCGTGCGAATTCCGACGCTGGTTTTGATGGGTACCAAAAGCCATCCCGCCGTCAAGCGCGCCAACCGCCTCCTCGGCCAGTGTATCCCGAACGCGACCCTGACACGGATGGAGGGGGCGGCCCGCTTCATGATCGCAACCCACGCCAAAGAGGTCGCTCACGTAATCGCCCAGCATCTGGCCGGGGTTCAGCGTGAATTTGCGGCGATCTCGCTCTCCACTTGATCGACCCGCTCGCGAGGCCGGATGCGGTCGCCACGACTATACCCGCGCTACACGCGGTTCCTGCCGCGCGCCAAGCCGACGACGGCGGAAATGATAAACAGCACCACCGCAATAAAGAAGATCGCTTTGGCGATTTCGATGGAGACACCCGCGATGCCGCCGAAGCCAAGAATACCGGCGATCAGGGCGATGACGAGAAAGGTGACGACCCAGCTCAACATGACAAGCTCCGCTTCGATCCGTTCTGGCGCCATGCCGAAGCATCGACGCATTCGTTGAACCAATCTCGGCCTGGAACAAAGGTTCCGGGCGGCAAAAGCCGCAAATCCGGCGAAAAATCCCGCTCCAAAAGGAACAAATAACAGGGGTACTTGGGGCTGGATAACTCCTGTCAAAATCCTGTCCCACGCCCCATATGTTGGCCATTCCTGCTATGAAGGCTCCCCTTCAATCGCCCATGATGCCATCGTGGGCGCGCAAACCGAATCAGGACATGAGCGAGCCGAGCCACCTGCCCCGCCACGACGTGCCCGACCACCAGCCTGTGGCTGGCGGGATTGCGGCGCGTGCGCGCGCCGGGGCGGCTCCCGCCTACCTTTCACGGCTCAATCCCGAGCAGCGCGCGGCGGTCGAGACACTGGATGGCCCGGTGCTGGTGCTGGCCGGCGCGGGCACGGGCAAAACCCGCGTCCTGACCTGCCGCATCGCCCACATCCTCAGCCAAGGCCGGGCACGGCCGGGCGAAATCCTCTCGGTGACGTTCACCAACAAGGCCGCGCGCGAGATGAAGCATCGCCTCGGCGAGATGCTCGGCCAGGCCGTCGAAGGCATGCCGTGGCTCGGCACCTTCCATTCCATCGGCGGCCGCATCCTGCGCACCCATGCCGAGATGGTGCAGCTCAAATCCAACTTCACGGTGCTCGATACCGACGATCAGGTGCGACTCTTGAAGCAGCTTTTGCAGGCCGAAGGCATCGACGACAAGCGCTGGCCGGCGCGGATGCTGGCCAACCTGATCGACGGCTGGAAGAATCGCGGCCTTGGTCCGGCGCAGGTGCCCTCGGGTGAAGCCGCGGTGTTCGCCAACGGCAAGGGCGGCAAGCTCTATGCGAGCTATCAGGAGCGGCTGAAGATTCTCAACGCCGCCGATTTCGGCGATCTGCTTCTGGAAAACATCCGCCTGTTCCGCGAACACCCTGATGTGCTGCGGCAATACCAGCATCGCTTCAAGTTCATCCTGGTCGACGAATATCAGGACACCAATGTCGCGCAGTATCTGTGGCTGCGGCTCTTGGCGCAGGCGCCGGCGTCTGCACCCTCGCCCCGCTCTTCTGTCCCCTCTCCCCTTGTGGGAGAGGGTAGCGACGAGCGAAGCGAGGCGCCGAGTGAGGGGTCACTTGCGCTTACAGACACCACACCCAACCCCTCACCCGCCTCACCGCTACGCGGTTCGGCACCCTCTCCCACAAGGGGAGAGGGGACAGCAGCGCGGGGAGAGGTGGAAGAGGAAGGCGCCTGCGACAATAGCCGCAGCCAGAGATACTGCGCGACATTGGTGTCCTGATATTCGTCGACCAGGATGAACCTGAAGCGGTTCTGGTATTGCCGCAGCACGTCCGGATGTTCGCGAAACAGCCGGATGTTCTCCAGCAGCAGGTCGCCGAAATCGGCGGCGTTGAGGATCTTCAGCCGCTCCTGATAGGCCGCGTAGAGCTTGCCGCCCTTGCCATTGGCGAACACGGCGGCTTCGCCCGGCGGCACCTGCGACGGGCCGAGGCCGCGGTTCTTCCAGCCGTCGATCAGGCCGGCCAGCATCCGCGCCGGCCAGCGCTTGTCGTCGATGCCGTCGGCCTGCAGCAACTGCTTGAGCAGGCGGACCTGGTCGTCGACGTCGAGCACGGTGAAATTGGATTTGAGCTGCGCCATCTCGGCATGGAAACGCAGGATGCGGCCGCCGATGGAATGGAAGGTGCCGAGCCATTGCATGCCTTCCACGGCCTGGCCCAGCATCTGGCCGAGCCGCAGCTTCATCTCGCGCGCCGCCTTGTTGGTGAAGGTCACCGACAGGATCTCGTTCGGGCGCGCGCGCCCCAGGCTGATGCTGTGGGCCACACGCGTCGTCAGCACGCGCGTCTTGCCGGTGCCGGCGCCGGCGAGAACCAGTACCGGGCCGTCCAGCGTCTCGACCGCCTCGCGCTGCTCGGGATTGAGACCGTCGAGATAGCGGGGGCCGGCAGCCGCGCGCGCCCGCGCGGCGATGCCGCCGGCGGCAGGCTGGTGGTCGGGGACGCTCAGTGGGTTCAATTTGCCGCGCTCGGTCATCGAATCAATCTTGGCCCACGATGGCACCGCAGGGTCGTCAGGGGGAGCCTT
>NZ_DASSRP010000246.1:0-6535 GCF_035701725.1 Bradyrhizobium sp. | reverse complement strand
CAGCACATATCTCACCTCGAGCTTGTCGAGCTTCAACTCGCGCTTCACGGCCTCGACGATCTTGCCGCAGATATCCATGGCAAAGCCGATCGGCTGCTGCTTGTCGTCGACATAGGAGAACGGCACCGAGGCCTCGCGGTGTCCGATGGTGATGTATCCCTGGTCCCTGACCTTGGCGAGCGTGCCGGTGAGTTCTTCGGCGCCCGCGGCGCCAAGGCCCGAGACAAGCGCCGCCAGATTTAACATCGTGAAAAGGCACTTGCGCACGGGATCACTCCATCGGCCTGCTTCAATGTCGCGGCAATGGTTCGCGAAATTCGCGTATTTTGCAAGCCGTCAAACCGGCGGGGTCAAGCGCCACCTCACGCACGCGCCCGCCACAGCGTCAGCGCAAGCAGCAGGTAGGCGGCGCAGGTCCACAGCGCCTGCCAGTTGGCGGCGCCTTCGTGAAAGGCGATATAGACCGCGGCGAACAGGAACGTGCCGGCAAACAACGCTTCCGCCATCGGGCGGCCTCCCTTCCCGGCGCGATTGAGCAGCGCCATGGCCGCAAAAGGCACCGCCGCCATGGTGAGAGCCGCAAAGGGAAAATCCTTGTTGCGCGGGTCAAACACCAGCCCGAGCGCGGTCTCCGTCCCGATCACGACCGTCACCAGCAGGACCACGCCGTGCATGTTCGCCAGCAACGACGACGCCCGGTAGTCCCCCGGGTCGAACAATTCCACCGATGTGGCTGGCGCGCGGGCGGACATCAGCGCATTGGCGGCAAATAGCGGCGAGGCGCTTGCCGATAGCAGAAGCGCGCCCGATAAAAGCCAGCCAACCGCTCCATAGCTTTCATAAAACATCTTTTGAGCGGCGACTCCCAACAGGATTCCGGCCGTGGTGGCCGATATTCCAACCGCAAGCCATGAGACCGGCCGCGGCTGCCGTGCCTTGCGGCGCGCGGTCAGCCATGCCGTGCCGAATACCAGGATCGCCAGCGCCATTCCGCTACCCATTTGCAGCTTCCAGAGCGGGAAATTGCTGATGGGAAGGCCGGGCGGATATTTCAGCGTGCGGGCCCAGGAGCCGAACAGTCCCCAATGTCCGCCGACGGTGCCCTCGATCCGCTGTTTCCACCTTTCATCAAAGGCCTCGAACAGGTTGACGCGGAAATTCTCGCGTCGGGCAAGAGCGAGGATGTCAGAGACCACGCGGGCCTGGTTCACGCGCGAAGGCAGCGCCGCCTCGCGCATCCGTCCCTCGCTCGGCCATCCGGTTTCTCCGATCAGGACTTCCTTGCCTGGAAATGCGGCCACCACCTGCCGGCGAATAGCGTCGACGTGAGCGGCGGCGAGCTCCGCCCGGACCGGCACATCGTCCCAATATGGCAGGACATGAATGGTGACGAAATCGACGGCCTCGCCAAGTTCGCGGTTGCGCAGCCACAAGTCCCAACTATCGGCATAGGTGACGGGGACGGCGACCTTGGCCTTGACCGCGCGGATCGTGGCCGCGAGTTCGTCCGCGGCCATATCCGCACGCAACAGCACTTCGCTGCCGACCACCAGCGCGGCGATGGTTTGCAGAAACTGGTTGGCGAGGCGGATGGCCGTCGATATCTGCGTCAGGTTCTTCCGCCGGTCCTTGTCGAGCGCAATGCCCTGGATCACCTTCAGCCCGACCTCAGCCGCGACCTCCGCAATCTGATCGAGCCCCTGATCCGTCGCGTAGGTGCGGATGCAGTCAGATATTCTGGCAAGCTGGCCGAGATCTTCCGAAATTTGTTCCCGCGACACCCGCGTCGTCGGCGACAGTTGCGTTTGGCGGATGCGGAAAGGGGCGTATGATATGCACTGCAACCTGGCGTTCGGATCGATCGGCACATGCGGCAGGGTGACCGGCATGGCCAGCCACCACCACACCGCAGCGATCGCAGCCAGCGACAGAAGAAGAAGCGCCAATGGTGCGCGAACAGTGGCCAAGCCTCACCCCGGATGAGGATCCTCGACCGACTACCTATCCAGAAGTCCGCAGGCGCTGGCGTTGCGCTACATCAATATGTCGCCATACTAGCGATCGCCGCCGGCGCGGGTATTCCAGGCGCTCCAGTTCACCCCGGCAAGGCTGCGGAAGTCGGTCGCCATCGGCCGCCGGCTACCCCGGTCGTGCAGGGCGATGCAGCGCTCGGACTCCGCGATCTTGGCTTTCAGCTCGTCGATCGACTGCGAGCCGCGCCGCCGGCCGGCGATCTCGCCGGTCGTGAACCGCGCGGTTTCCAGCGCCTTCAGCGCCTCGCGGTTCTTCTTGAGCTGCACCCTATGCCACGCGATCCGACTGTCGCTGTCTGCACTCATGTCTGAGGGATTCCTGATTCGCAGGGAATCCTAGCACGACCGGGAAAAAGGCCGGAAGATGGAACGCGCTGGCTTGGGCGATCGTAAATCACGCCGGGCGGCGCGGCACGATCGCGATCGGATTGAAGGTATAGACCGCCTCCCCGTTCTGGTTGTAGGCGGTCCATTTGACACGGGCAACGCCGATCGGCTTGGACCTCGACGGAACGAGATCGACGACCTCGCCTTCGAGATGGATCGTATCGCCCGGCCGCACCGGCAACATCCAGCGCAACTCGTCGACGCCGGCGCCGAACAGCGGATGCGCCCCGAAGGGTTTTGCCGATATCGCGAGCCGCATCGCAATCGCCGCGGTATGCCAGCCGGAAGCCGCGAGCCCGTTGAGGATGGTGTGCTTGGCCGCCTCGTCGTCGAGGTGAAACGGCTGCGGATCGAATTCGCCGGCAAAGCGCAGGATCTCTTCCTTCGAGACCGTCTTGCTCTCGCTTTTGAAGCGCATGCCGATCTTGAGATCATCGAACCATTCGACCATGAAATTACCTCGTTGAGATGCCCGCCAACGTTCTCACCGGACCAACTTGCGACCGGTAATCGCTTCAAGATTCTTGTAATAGATCATCTCGCGATCGACCTTTGAGAGGTCGAGCTTCTCGAAGATCTCGAGCGTCACGCGCGGATACATCGCTCCTCCCTCGGGATCGAATGGGCAGTCGGAGGCGAACAGCACCTTGTTATGCGGAAAGAACTCGAGGCCGCATTTGGTGGCCGCAACGCCACCGAACACGGCAGTGTCGGTGTAGAAATTCTGCTTGAAATAATCGAGCGGACGCTTCTTGAGGCTTTTGCGCAGTGAAACGTAGTCCTCATCCGACGTGCGCTCGCCCAGTACGTCCCAGCCCGGACCAATACGTCCCTCGAGCATGGGAACGATACCGCCGAAGTGGTGGGTGATGATCTTGAGATCGGGATGATCGTCGAGGATCTTGGAAAACACCAGGCGCGACATGGCGACAGCGGTCTCGTAGGACCAGCCGAACGTCCACCAGATCTCGTACAGAGACTTCTTCTCCGACAGATAGTCCGGCATATTGGCGCCCCGCGCCGGGTGCAACCAGATCGGCTTGCCGAGCTCTGCCATCTTCTTCCAGAACGGCCGGTATTGCGGCAGGTCGATCGGTTTGCCGGCGACGTTGGTATAGATCTGCACACCGAGCGCGCCGAGCTGATTGATGGCGCGTTCGGCCTCGGCGACGCCGGCATCCGCGGCATCGAGGCAAATCTGCGCGACCCAGCCGGGGAAATGATCGCTCTCCTTCGCACACAATTCGGCAAACCCATCGTTGAGCGACCGGGTCAGCTCGTCGATCTGCGCCGGGTTTTTCGCGAAGCTCTCGATCGTCGGCTGCGGATAGGAAAGGATCTGCGCGTAGTCCTTGTGGCCGTCGACAATGCTTTTTCGGTAATCGAGGTCGTGGAGCGCCCGCATCGATCGGACGCGTTTGCCGATATCCTTGTAGTCGCCGGCGACATCAGTCAATTTATCGAAAAAGCGCTTCGGGATGAAATGCGTGTAGGCGTCGATCCTCATCATCGGCGGTTCCTCTGTTTTTCTTAGCCGCGGTGAAGGCTGGAGGCCACACCGGTCTCCGCCGCGAGAACGCGATTGCGACGGACGAAAAAGTGACTTAAGTCTCAAACTATAAGGTTTGGGATTTCAAGTCATAGACCCAACCTAACAAAAATAAAGCGTCCGGGGAGGACGAGATGGCCGAGAATTCAGCCACCACGTCCGACGCGCGTGGCGAGATCGACATCGCCGGCTTCATCGACAGCCAACCGGTCGGTCGTTTCCAGATCCAATTGCTGCTGACATGCGCTGCCGTCTTGTTCATCGACGGGTTCGACACCCAGGCGATCGGCTACGTCGCACCGGCCGTCGCGCAGGATTGGAAGCTGGCGCGCGGAGCGCTCGGGCCGGTGTTTGGTGCCGGCCTGTTCGGCCTGATGATTGGTGCGTTGCTGCTAGGCCCTGTCGCCAACCGCATCGGACGCAGGCGGATCATCATCGTTTGCACCATCGCCTTCGGCCTCGGCACGCTCGCGACAATCTTCGCCAGCGACGTCTCGAACCTCATGATCATTCGATTTCTCACCGGACTTGGCCTTGGCGGTGCGATGCCAAACGCGGTCGCCCTGACATCGGAATTCTCACCGCATCGCCGCAGGGCCACCATGGTCATGACCATGTTCTGCGGGTTCGTCGTTGGCGCAGCAATCGGCGGATTGCTCGCCGCCGCCTTGATCCCCGCCTTCGGTTGGCGCTCGGTCTTCGTGGTTGGCGGCGCGGTGCCGCTCCTTCTTGTTTTGCTCCTGGCGGCGTGGCTGCCCGAGTCCGTCCGCTTTCTCGCGCTGAGCGGCGATGCAAATGACGGCGTTGCTCAACTGCTGACACGGATCAACCCGTCCATCCATCATCCGGCCGGCATACGCTTCGTCGTGCAAGAGATCAAACTGCCGGGAATTCCGGTGATGCACCTGTTGAGCGGCGGCCGCGCATGGGCAACCCTGTTCTTGTGGGCCCTCTTCTTCATGAGCCTGCTCGACCTCCATCTGCTGTCGAACTGGCTCCCCACCGTGCTGAACGAGCTCGGTGCTTCCGTCTCAGTGGCCGCGGTCATCGGATCGATGTTGCAGGTCGGCGGTATCGTCGGGACCTTCGCGCTCGGAAAGTTTCTCGACCGTTTCTCGTTCCGCGCCCTCGCGCTTACATATGCCATCGCCGCGATCGCCGTTGCGGCGATCGGCTTTTCCAGTCACTCGATCGCGCTCACGACGATCGCAATCTTCTGCGCAGGTTTCTGCGTCGTCGGCGGACAAGGCGGCGCCAACGCGCTGTCGGCGACACTCTATCCGACGGCGATCCGTTCAACCGGGGTCGGCTGGGCACTCGGCATTGGCCGGGTCGGATCGATCGTCGGCCCCCTGGTCGGCGGGATCATGCTGGCGAGGCAAATGAGCAGCCAGTCGGTGTTCGTCGCGGCCGCAGTGCCGGCGCTATGCGCCAGTCTCGCCGCCTACGCCCTGAGCCGCATGGCACGAGGGCAAGAATCGACAGAGCCCGCAGACCCAAGAGGGGTTATCCCCCTCACCCCAGATTCAATTCCTTGAAGAAGTCGTTGCCCTTGTCGTCGATGATGATGAAGGCCGGGAAGTCCACCACCTCGATGCGCCAGATCGCTTCCATGCCGAGCTCGGGATATTCGACGACCTCGACCTTCTTGATGCAGTGCTCGGCGAGGTTCGCCGCCGCCCCGCCGATCGAGCCGAGATAGAAGCCGCCGTGCTTCTTGCAGGCCTCGCGCACGGCTGGCGCGCGATTGCCCTTGGCGAGCATCACCATCGAACCGCCGGCGGCCTGGAACTGATCGACAAAGGAATCCATTCGTCCCGCAGTCGTCGGGCCGAACGCGCCGGACGCATAGCCTTCCGGCGTTTTCGCAGGACCGGCGTAATAGATCGGATGGTTCTTGAAGTAGTCCGGCAGCGGCTCGCCCTTCTCCAACCGCTCGCGCAATTTGGCGTGCGCGGAGTCGCGGGCCACGATCATGGTGCCGGTGAGCGACAGCCGCGTCTTCACCGGATATTTCGACAGCGTCGCCAGGATTTCCTTCATCGGCTTGCCAAGATCGATCTTGATCACATCGCCGCCGAGCGCCTGTTCGACCTGCGGCAAATATTGCGCCGGGTTATGCTCAAGCTCCTCAAGATAGACGCCGTCCTTGGTGATCTTGCCGAGTACCTGGCGGTCGGCCGAGCACGACACGCCGAGACCGATGGGAAGCGAGGCGCCGTGACGCGGCATGCGGATGACGCGGACGTCGTGGCAGAAATACTTGCCGCCGAACTGTGCGCCGACCCCGAGCGACTGCGTCATCTTGTGGATTTCCTGCTCCATCTCGAGATCACGGAAGGCATTGCCGTCCGCCGAGCCGTGGGTCGGCAGCGCGTCGAGATAGCGCGCAGAGGCGAGCTTCACCGTCTTCATGCAGAGCTCGGCCGAGGTGCCGCCGATCACGATTGCGAGGTGATAGGGCGGGCACGCCGCGGTGCCCAGCGTCAGGATCTTCTCCTTCAGGAACGCCAGCAGGCGGTCCTTGGTCAGCACCGAGGGCGTTGCCTGAAACAGGAAGCTCTTG
>NZ_DASSRP010000245.1:0-3568 GCF_035701725.1 Bradyrhizobium sp. | reverse complement strand
GGGATAACCGCTGAAAGCATCTAAGCGGGAAACCCACCTCAAAACGAGCATTCCCTTGAGAACCGTGGAAGACGACCACGTTGATAGGCCGGGTGTGGAAGTGCAGTAATGCATGTAGCTTACCGGTACTAATCGTTCGATTGGCTTGATTGCTCTCATTTTCAGTGTCCATGTGACCTGCGAATTGGGAATGGCGAATAGCGAGTAGGGATGATTTTCATCCATTCGCCATTCGCTAGTCACCATTCGCTGCGAGCGCCTCGCGCTCGCTCGCTTGCTTCGTTTCCTTGTCCTTCGCCGGCCTGGTGGTCTTAGCGAGGAGCTTGAACCCGATCCCATCCCGAACTCGGCCGTTAAACTCCTCAGCGCCAATGGTACTATGGCTCAAGCCCTGGGAGAGTAGGTCGCTGCCAGGCCTGCCAAGGACAAGGTATTCCTCTCTACGTGTCACGACATACAAAACGCCGCTTTCCCCATGCCGGGAGAGCGGCGTTTTTGTTGTTCTGAAGCCGCACTTTGCTGCTGCCGGGTCGCCTGCATTTCTGTCATGATGGGCCGGCAAATGCGGGGTTCACGGCCGGTTCATTTCGTCCCCCGTACTGATGGACCGGTTCCGAAGTTCGAACCTGCCCCCCTGAAGACTTAAGCCTGAAATCCAGAAGCGTCCCAACAAGCCCGAGGAGCCCGCCCATGCGTGAGTTCATTCGCCCCGTTGCCGTCACGTTCAGCATTGCCTGTCTCGCCGCCTCTCTGGCGGCTCTGCCCACCCAGAGCGCGCTTGCGCAAGGCAAGCAAATGGCTCCGCAGGGCAAGCAGCAAATGGCCCCGCCGCCTGCAGCCGGCCAGCCGGCCGCGGTGAAGCAGATTGCGCTGACCGACAAGCAGGTCGAAGGCGTCATCTCCGCCGACAAGGACATCTATCCCCTGATGCAGAAGATGCCCAAGAGCGGCAAGCCAGATTCCAAGCTCGCCGCCCAGCTCGACGCCGCAGCGAAGAAAAATGGCTTTGCGAGTTACGACGAATACACCACCGTCGTCGACAATATCGGACTGGTGATGGCCGGCATCGATTCAACGAGCAAGAAATATGTCGGCAATGCAGCCGTCGCCAAGGCCCAGATTGCCGAAGTGCAGGCCGACAAGAAGATGTCTGCCAAAGACAAGAAGGCAGCTCTCGACGACCTCAATCAGGCGGCGAAGGCGCCCGATCCGACGATCGAGAACAAGGGCAACATCGACCTCGTGGTGAAGAATTACGACAAGCTTGCTCCGATCATGGGCGGCGATCAGAACTGATCGTCTCGGCGCTGTCGCGCCGCGTCGAACGATGCGAGCAGATATTCCAAAGCCCCGGGGCATGCTCCGGGGCTTTTTCGTGATGACGTCATCGAACTCATCACGATCGTGCAAGATGCCGATTACTGCAGTTGGGGTCTTGTCTCTCCAAGCGCTGCCACACGTGTGCATTTCTGTCATGATTGGTCGATAAATGCCGGGTTCAGTGCCCGTTCATTTCACGCCCCGTACCTAGTGCTCCGGTTCCGAAGTTTGAACCGCCCCGCAGAGAGCTAAATCGCAAACTCAAAAGCGTTCCCCCCAGCCCCTAGGAGCCTCCCCATGCGTGAGTTCATCCGCCCTGTCGCCATCACCTTCAGCATTGCCTGTCTCGCCGCCTCCCTTGCGGTCTTCTCGAGCAATGGCGCATTCGCGCAAGCCAAGGGTGGACAGATGGCGCCTCCTTCCGCCGCGCCTGCCGGTCAGCCTTCGGCCATCAAGCAGATCGCGCTGACCGACAAGCAGGTCGAGGGCGTGATCGCGGCGGCCAAGGACATGGACGCGCTGGCCGAGAAGATGCCCCAGGACGGCAAGCCGGATCCCAAGATCACCGCGCAGCTTGATTCCACCGCCAAGAAATACGGCTTTGCGAGCTACGATGAGTACAATACCGTCGTCGACAATATCGGCATGGTGATGAGCGGTATCGACCCCGCGAGCAAGAAATATGTCGGCATGGCCGCGGTGATGAAGGCGCAGATCGCCCAGATCCAGGCGGACACCAAGATGTCTGCCAAGGACAAGAAGGAGGCTCTCGACGACCTCAATCAGGCGCTGAAAGCCCCCGAGCCGACCATCGAGAACAAGGGCAATATCGATCTCGTCGTCAAGAACTACGACAAGCTCGACGCCATTCTCGGCGACGACCAGAACTGATCATCGACGACATGATATGGAAAAGCCCCGGAGAATTTTCCGGGGCTTTTTTGTTGATGAGGCGGGGAGACCGGCATGACAACGTTTCGCGGAAGCTGCCTGTGCGGCGACGTCACCTTTGGGGTCGACGGCCCCCTCGATCAATTCCTGAATTGCCATTGCTCGCGCTGCCGCAAGGCGACCGGAACGGCACATTCGTGTGAAGTGGTCGTCAAGGCCTCGGCGCTGCACTGGCTACGCGGCGAAGCGTCCGTCGTGCGTTTCGATCTGCCGCAGGCACGGAGTTTTGCCACCGCGTTCTGCAAGACGTGTGGCAGCCCCATGCCGCATCTGACGCGCAGTGGGCGCGAGGCGATCGTGCATGCCGGAAGTTTCGACCAGCCGCTCGGCTCATCGCCCGCCCGGCATGTTCACTGGTCCTCGCGTGCCGACTGGTATGTCCATGGTGAGGACCTGCCGGTGCAGGAATGATCCGCGCCATCAGTGTCCTCCGCCGAATTTCTGCTCCATCGCGCGCCGCGTCTTGATGGTGTCGTTGTCGGGATCGACCTCGACGTCGTCCCAACTCACCACAGCGCCATGGGCGACGTCACGCTTCAATTTGATGTGGTGCGCAAGCCCGATCGGCAGCGCGCGGGCTTTGAGGCTTGCGCTGGCCGGCATCAATTTGCCCCACACCGTATAGCCGCCTTCGCCATCGAGCATCTCGCCGGCGCGCAAATTGCGCTTGGCGACCGATGCCACATCACCGCGGAAGCCGAGCGGCTGCCCGGTCGGCTCGTTGCGCAGCGCCGCGGACAGGATCGAGATATTCAGCTCCAGCCCGATCAGGTGGTACGGCTTGTACATCGCCGCATAGCGGCCGCTGGCGTCGGTCTTCAGGCCATATTGCCTGAAGCAGTCGGCGGCATAGTCGTTCGGCGCCTCCAGCACCACATAGACGCCCCAGCGCAGGTCGCGGAACACCGGCCGGCCGTCACGCTCGAGCGATGACACCACTTCCACCACGCCGGATTTTTCCAGCCCGCCCCCTTGCGCGCGCGGCCGCATCACGTGCGGCAGGTCGTCGACGCCGCAGGGCGGAAACAACAATCCGCTCGCGGGAACGTCGAGCCCGGTGGCATTGGCAATCGCCGCCATTTCGATCGCGGATTTGGTGCCGTCGAGAAACGAATTGAACATCTGCGGATTCATGCCGGCGGACTGCGCCTCGCTTGCCGTGAGGCCATAATGCTGCCAGACGCCGTCCGGTGTGATGTCGTGATAGGCCGGCAGGTACTTGGTGCCCTTGCCGGCAGCGACCACGCGAAATCCCGTGGCGCGCGCCCAATCGACCATTTCCGCCGTCAGCGCCGGC
>NZ_DASSRP010000244.1:0-11867 GCF_035701725.1 Bradyrhizobium sp. | reverse complement strand
GAACTCAAAACGGCGCCGCTCTACCTGCACGCCACGAAGTGTGTTGCGCATGATGATGAACGGTGCGGCGAACACCAGGAACGGAACGGCGGCAAACGTGCTCGGTGCGACGCCTTCCTGCAACAGGCCGAAGCCCGCAGGCCGATGCACGACAGCCTGAAAGCCTGACGTCAGCGCGCCGGCGAGCGCGAAGCCGATGCAAAGCGAAAACAGCGAATTCAACGCATCCGGCGACATATTCGGCACAACTCACCCAACGAATAAAATGACGGCCTCTGCTTCGCAAAATTGGCCCGGCGCCGCCACAACATCCTTAAGGAAAGGTTAACAGGCGGCCGCTTGGAACAGCGGCTGGAACATGGCACGCCCCGCCAGCCGTTGCCGCAAAAGCATACGGAAGCGCGGCGCCGCATGGCATATTTGAGTTGATTCGCCCCCGCTTAACGGTTCCGCATCGTCGTTCATGAACTTCATCGCCTCGACCCAGAATATCACGCGCTTTGCGAGCAAGGATTGGCACATCCATTGGCTTCCGATCCTTCTGATCGGCGCCATCGCGGTGGCCTCGCTCGGCTTCGTCACCTATTTGCTGTGGCCGACCTGGGATGTGGATGCGGCCAAGGAACCGACGCGGCTGCCGGTGAGCGTCGGCTCGACACTGTTCAATGTGCCGTCGGCATCCATCCGAATGAAGATCCAGCACCGCACCGGACCGCAGGAGCGCATCGACCTGTCGTTCATCTACCCGTCGCTCGAAGCGCCGGAGGCGCAGAAGCACGTCAGCGCGGCGGAGGTGGAGGACGCAGCCATGCAGCCGATCGACCGGATCTTCCTGTCGATCGCCTCGCACCACGATGCCTTGGCGCCGGAGATGCGGGCCCGCACCATATTTCCGCGATATCTCGATTCTGCGGCCACGACCGGCGAAGACGGCCTGATGATGCGCGCCTTCCGCGAAGGCTCGCCTTACAGCGGCGAGGACTTGTTCTCCGCAAGCGCTCCAGAATTCACCGCCCGCTGCTCCCGCGAGGCGGCTACGCCGGGCATGTGCTTGAGCGAACGCCGCGTCGAAGGCGCCGACCTGACCTTTCGCTTCCCGCGCCGCTGGCTCGCGCATTGGCGCGAGGTCGCGCAGGCCATGGATCGCCTGACCCGAGAGCTACACGGTCAAAACAAGTGATAAGGATTAGCCCTGCTCGACCAGATCGTCTTCCAGAATGGCCATCTGGAACTGGAACGAGCGATCGTCATCCTCGTCGTCGACAAAGAGAACGCCGATGAATTCCTCGCCGATATAAACCTCGGCCGAGTCATCCTTCTTGGGGCGCGGAACCACGCGGATTTTGGGGTTGCCGAATACGCGCTTGAGGTAGGCGTCGAGTTTCCTGACTTCCTGAACGTCCACGGCAGTCTCCGAATGCAAAAGTTTTCCAAGGAATTTTAGGCCGATACGGCTGTCACCGCCAGCGCCACGCGAAGGTCATTTGTAGATGCCTTATAGCCGCGCATCGCGCCAACTGCAAAACGGCAAGACGTGGCTGCGCCAAATCCACTACTTTCACGCGACGATCAAAGCCCGATCGCGTTGAGCATCTGATCCATCGTACGGGACGGCTCGGCGCATCCCGCCTCGCCCACAATTTTGGCAGGCACGCCTGCCACCGTCACATTGTGCGGTACCGGCTTCACCACCACCGAGCCGGCGGCGATCCGGGCGCAGTGGCCGACTTCGATATTGCCGAGAATCTTCGCACCCGCCCCGATCAGGACGCCATGGCGGATCTTGGGATGGCGGTCCTCGTTCTCCTTGCCGGTGCCGCCGAGCGTGACGCCATGCAGAATCGAAACATCGTCCTCGATGACGGCGGTTTCACCGCAGACAAAGCCGGTGGCGTGATCGAGGAAGATGCCGCGCCCGATCACCGCAGCCGGATTGATGTCGGTCTGAAAAACCGATGAGGAACGGCTTTGCAGATAATAGGCGAAGTCCTTGCGCCCGCGCTTGAACAGCCAGTGCGCCAGACGGTGGGTCTGTATCGCATGGAAGCCCTTGAAATAAAGCAAGGGATCGATGAAGCGCGAGGTGGCGGGATCGCGGTCGTAAACCGCAACGAGATCGGCGCGGAAAGCATTGCCGATATCGGGATCATCGCGCAGCGCTTCGTCGTAGGCCTGGCGGATCAGGTCTCCCGAAAGCGCGGAATGGTCGAGACGTTCGGCAATCCGGTGCACCACCGACTGCTCCAGACGGTCGTGATGCAGCACGGTCGCATAGATGAAGGAGGCGAGTTCCGGCTCGCGGCGGACGATGTCCTCAGCCTCGCTCCGCACGCGATCCCAGATCGGATCGAGCGCCGCAAGCTTGCTGCCGCCTTGCGGATTGATCTGATGCTTTGCCATAGGCACGCCCCGCAAATTATTCAAATGTCACAATATTCGACCGGCACTCTAGCACATCGGACCCGCTTCTGTCCCGCCACGCTCACACCAAGGTGAACGTGATTGCCAGGCGATGGCTGAGCGCCAGAATCGCTTTGTTTGACCTAGTTGGTTGGCCGTTGTCATAAATCAAGCCGACTATCGGCGCATTTCCCACCTTCCAATCCTCTAGGCATGGTCGGTCAATGGCGGACTCCACAAATACCCTGCCTGGGCGCGCCTCGAACCCGTTTGTCGTTTGGGCGATTGCGGCAGCTATTCCCCTGATGCTGCTCGCGCCGGCAATCTGGAACAGATATCCCCTGCTGCAGTCGGACACCGGCGGCTACCTGGCACGCTGGTATGAAGGCTACCTCGTCCCCAGCCGTTCCACTGTCTTCGGCCTCTATCTGCACTACGGCGAACACAGTGCTTTCTGGCTGAACCTCGCCATCCAGGCCCTGGCAACGATGTGGATTTTGCAGCTCACGCTGCGGGTTTTCGGCCTTGCAAGGCCGTGGCGACTGTTCAGCCTGTGCCTGGTGCTGACGCTGACGACGGCATTACCGTGGCTCGCCAGCATGCTGCTGACGGATATCTTTGCCGGGCTCTCTGTGCTGGCGCTGTTTCTTCTGGTGCTGTTCGACGAGAGGATCTCGACCGGCGAACGGGTCGCGCTATTCGTCTTCATTGCCTTTGCCGCCGCAACCCACAGCGCGACGATGGCCATCCTGCTCGGACTGTGCCTCGTCGGATGGATCGCCCGTCCTTTCCTGCGCGGGCGCATCAACGCCGCGCCGCTGGTGCAGGGCATGCTGAGCATCGCGGCCGGCGCAATCATGCTGCTTGCCGCCAACTTCGCTTTGTCCGGGCACCTCGCCTGGACGCCCGGCGGTTTTTCCATCGCCTTTGCGCGCATGCTTGAGGACGGAATCGTCACCCGCTACCTGAACGACCATTGTCCCACGCAGCAGTTCAAGCTCTGCCCCTACCGCAACGAACTGCCGGAAACCGCGGATGATTTTCTCTGGAGCCGCGAGAGCGTGTTCAACCAGCTCGGCCGCTTCAAAGGCATGAGCGACGAGATGGGCTATATCGCCGCTCATGCGCTGATCGAATATCCGCTATGGCAGGCCAAAGATGCCCTGATCAACAGCAGCGAGCAGATGCTCAAGGTCGCCAGCGGCGAAAACACCGACCACCCGTCGCTGATGCATACCTACGGCATCTTCCGCGAGTTCGTGCAGCATCAATTAAACCTGGTCGATGCGGCGCGTCAGCAAAAGGGCCACCTCACCTTCGGTCCCCTCAATCTGATCCACGTTCCAGTCGCGCTGTTCTCGACGGCGCTGGTTTTCGCTCTCCTGATCGGCGCGATCATTCGGCGGCGCATGGACGACCTGACGCTGTTGCTGGCGACCGTATGCCTTGCGATGCTCGGCAATGCCGTGATCTGCGGCGTGATCTCGGGGCCGCACGATCGCTACGGCTCGCGCCTGGTCTGGATCACGACACTCGCGCTCATGATCGCGGCGATGAAGCGCCGCGAAGGCGCGATCGACCGCTCACGGGCGGCGTGACAGAAAATCAAGCACGCCTTCTTTGTAGACCTTGTCGCCGACCGCTCGCATGTGATCGCGACGCGGGATGTCGAGCACTTCCGCGCCCGGAATGATCTCGCCAAGCGCATGTGCTGAACCGGCAATCTCATCGACGGTACCGACCGCGATCAGCACCGGCACGGCGATCTCTGCCGCTTCTTCGCGCCTCATCAGCCGGCGCGAGCCGCGCAGGCAGGCCGCAAGGGCCTTGCGGTCGGACCGGGTCTGGTCGGCAAACGCGCGGAACGTGCGCCCGACGGGGTCGGTGACCTCGTCGAGCGAATCCGCCTCCAGCGCGGTGGCGACGTTTTCGCCGGGGCCGCCGCCTTCAATCAGGCCTATGCCGATGCCGCCGAGGATCGCCGAACGGAACCGGTGCGGTTCGCTTCGCGCCAGCACCGCCGTCATGCGCGATCCCAGCGAATAACCCATGACGTCGGCGCGATCGAGCTTGAGATGGTCCATCAGCGCGGCGATATCGCTCGCCATGATCGCCAGTTCATACTCGGCGGAATCGTAGAGCTTGGTGGAATCGCCGTGGCCGCGATTGTCGAAAGCAATCACCCGGCGGCCGCTCTTCTTCAGGTCCGAGACCCAGGTTGGATACACCCAGTTCACGCTCTTGCTGGAGGCAAAGCCGTGCACAAGGATGATCGGATCGCCCTCGCCTTCGTCGAGATAAGCAATTTCAACTGCGCCGTGGTGAAAACTCGGCATCGATGATTCCATGCTTGAGAGATGAGGAGAATTAGCCGTTTGCGGCGGCGCTGACCACCGCTAGTGGAGTGGATTTGGCATTCGCTGGATGCTTAGGCGCGGCTCGTAATGCGAATGTCAAATCCCAAACTCCACTAGAGCTTCACATTTGCCAGTGGTTCTTTGATTCTAACATTCGCAACAGTGTCAACCTGCGCCGGGATGCGAATGTTAGAATCGGCCCCCTAGACTGCGGCCGCAGCGAGCTGCTTCCGCAACCGTCGCCGCTTGCCGTGATCGATCCAGGACTGCGTGAGGCGTTCGGTCGTGGACTTGACCGAGATTAGGAAGGAGATCAGCGCAAACAATGCACCGAATACCCAAAGCGACAGATCGAACGCACCGGCAGCCAACAACAGCGCGCCGCGGCCGAGCAGCTTGAGGATCGCACGGGTTTTGCCGCCGCTGGCTTCGGCAAGCCGCGCCGCCCGGGCCACGTCTTCAGGGCCCTCGGCGATCTTCAGCGTATCGAGCGCGCCGCGCGCACCGGCTTTTTCGCCGACGCGGCCGACATCCTTGGCAAGGCGGACCAGCGCACCTGCCTTTTCAGCGCGGAAGGCTGCGCCGATCGCGCTGACGGTCTGGGTGGGACGCGTGACACTCGCCGACGAGACCGCCTCTTGCAGCACCGAAGTGTCGACCACCTCGCGCGCCGAGCGCCCGGCCCACTCGGTCAGGCCTTCCCCGAGCCGTCCGACCTTGCGGGCGTCCTTGACCAGCGTCAGCCCGGCCCGCACCGGCGCAACGCCGCCCACCGAGACATAGGTTGCCGCGGTCACGGCAAGGCCGGCGGTGGCAAGGCCGAGCACCAGACGATCGGTCTCCTCCCCCATCACCAGATGCTTGCTCTCGCGCACGACGTCGCGGATATCGCCAAAGACAAAGAGATCGCCGGCCACGGTACCGGAAAGGCTGCCAGCATCATCGGCATTACCGGTCACAAAACCGGCAGCGAACCGATGGGCAAAATGCGAAGTGGTGCTTTGTTCGGCCACGGCCTGATCGACGCGTTGCACGAGATCGTCCGGCAACGGAACGTTCTTGGCTCTGGCGAGATCGACGAAGCTCGCGGCAAGGCCCGCGTCATGGGCAGCGAGCGCGGATTCGACCTGGCCGGCGATTATATTTCCACTATTTCGCAGGGCAGAACTGACCTGCAGATCGGCTAGTTCGGCCGGATCGTTCTGCGCCGCCAGAACCGAGGCAGCTTCATGCGCACGCGGCCACAGAGCGGCAAGCGCTGCACCGCTCACTGCCATCGCCGCCAACGTCAGACCGATCCGCCATCGCGTCATTCGAAAGAGTCCAGTTGCCCTCGCATGAAGAAAATAATGCGCCGCTTTTACGACACAACCGCCCCGACGAAAGAAGGGCTTCTCGGGACAACAAGATTGTGTCGAATTTGTAAGAAGAAGCGAGCGGCAGGGTCACCAAGTCCACTCCAGCAGTCCTGCGGAAAGTGGACTAGGAATCGGCAGGTTCCGTCTCTATGGTGAGGCCGCTTTTTACGTGGCGGAGCGTCATGCCGGTGCCGCTTGCCGTTCTACCCGAGGGTGAATTCGATGTCCGACCATGTCGTCCCGCACTTCCATAACGATGCCGGCGTTGCAGTCATTGAGATCGGTTCGCAGGAGTTCATGTGCGTCGGCGCTAATCCGCCTTTCGATCATCCCCATGTTTTTCTCGATCTCGGCAACGACAACGAGATCATCTGCCCCTATTGCTCGACACTCTATCGATTTGCCGCCGATCTCAAGGCCGGCGAGGCGCGCCCGCCGGAATGCGTGCTGATCGACAAGGTCGCCTGACCGGCTGGCCTCCGCCTCCAAATTCGCCAAAGTTGGAGGCTGGCATGGAAGTAGGGACTTCGGAAAGCAGGCACCCCTAATGGCGGCTTCGCGAACGATCATCGTTGCGGGTGCCGGTATCGGAGGGTTGACCGCGTCGCTCGCGCTGGCCCGACGAGGGTTTCGCGTCATCCTTCTGGAGAAGGCGGAACGGCTGGAGGAAGCCGGTGCCGGCCTGCAACTGTCGCCCAATGCCAGCCGCGTGCTGACGGAACTCGGCCTGCAGCCGCGGCTTTCCGCGGCGGCGGTGACGCCCGAGGCCATCTGTCTGATGAGCGCCACGAGCGGCGGCGAGATCTGCCGCCTGCCGCTCGATCAGACCGCGCAGCCTGGCGCACCCTATTGGGTAATCCATCGCGCCGATTTGCAGGCCGCCTTGCGCGACGAGGTGCAAAGCTGTTCCGACATCGACCTGCGTCTTGGTTGCCAGTTCGAGGACGTCAGCTCCCATGCCAAGGGGCTGACTGTGATCCAGCGCAGCGGGACAACGCGCTGCGAGGAACTCGCGCTTGCCTTGATCGGCGCCGACGGCATCTGGTCAGCGGTCCGCCACCATCTGCTGCCCGACCTGCAACCGCGCTTTTCCGGCCTGATCGCCTGGCGTGGCACGCTCGACACCACGCAACTGCCGCGCGAATACACCGCACGCCGGGTTCAACTCTGGATGGGCCGCGGTGCCCATCTCGTGACCTATCCGATTTCCGGCGGACGCCGAATCAACGTGGTTGCCGTCGTGCCCGGACAGTGGAACAGGCCCGGCTGGAGCGAGCCGGGCGACAGCAACGAGATCAAGACCGCCTTTGTCGCCGCCGGCTGGCATGCCATTCCGCGGATGCTGATCGGGGCTGTCGATGGCTGGCGCAGATGGGCGCTGTTCGCCGTGCCAGGCGGCGCGCAATGGAGCGAAGGCGCGGTCACTCTGCTGGGAGATGCGGCGCATGCAATGCTGCCATTTGCCGCGCAAGGCGCGGCCATGGCGATCGAGGACGCTGCGGTGCTCGCCAAGTGCCTTGCCGGCCGCCAGGACGAAAGCGCGGCGGCACTGACGGCGGCCTTGCAGCGCTACGAGAAACTACGCCGGCCGCGCGTGATGCGGTTACAGCGCACCGCGCGGCAGCTCGGGCGGATCTATCATCTGTCGGGTCCCCTCGCCTTGGCCCGTGATCTCGTCATCAAGACGATGGGTGGAAAGCGGATGCTGTCGCGGCAGGACTGGATCTACAGCTGGCAGGCTTGAGCATCGCTAGAGAAGTGGATTCGACCTTCGCGTGGCTGCCCGGCCACAGATTCGGAACGCGACTGCGGGAGTGCCGGTCGACCGCCGTTACCGGATCGCGGTCCGGCCAGACTTGTCGGCGACGGGAGAAGCCGGCGGCGTCGGGCTCGCCGCCTTGGCCGGCGTTTCGTGGCATTTGTTGGCGACCCAGGCCGTTTCGGCATTTCTCGCCTGGCCGCGCACAGCGACATATTCGTTGCTGTAGGCCACCTCGGCGACGACCGGACCGGCAAAGCCGTCCTGGGCCTTGGCCATCAGACCCTGCAGCTCGGCCATCCTCGTCGACAGCGCCTTGCGCTCGGTCTCGAGCTGCTTGCAATCGTAAAGCTGGTATTTAGCGGGGTCGGCAAACGCCGTGGTCATGCCGTCGCTCATGCTGGCACAGCCGGCGACAAGCGGAGCGCAGGCAAAGAGGACCGCCCCCGCAAAAGCGCGAGCCGCCAGACGAATGCGGGCCATCGAAACGATCATATAACCCTGTTAGTCCCTCAACCCTTGAGGTTGCGTAAAACAGGGACTAGGCGGCACTCGTGTTCGGAATGAGGCTTTGCCTTACCATTCCGGGTCGCTTAAAGGTTTCAGGCGCACTTTGGCCGGCCCGGCCGCGCTTCCCGGCCCCGAAGCAGCGCTAAGTACTTGATCCCACGATCAAAGCGGACGTGGCGGAATTGGTAGACGCAAGGGACTTAAAATCCCTCGATGGCAACGTCGTGCGGGTTCGAGTCCCGCCGCCCGCACCACACCTTCAGGCAAGCCACTAAGGACAGCGGCTTCCATCTGTTGCGGCGTTGAGGATTTTCAGATCGGTGCCAAATCGCGCCGTTGTCGAGTCGGGGGAGAATGCGGTGACTACAGCCTCCTTTCGCGCCTCAAGCAGCAATGTGAAGATATTGGCGCAGACACCAAGCGCGAATGCCGGCGAAAGACGGTGGCGGAGGCCGCCAACTCCGCGAAGCCAACAAGTTTTGAAACCTGCGACCTGACAATCACGCGGCCTCTATTCATTTGCGTCATTCCTCGTTTCTCCAGCGCAAATAGCGTCCCGTCGCAAGGCTGACGGGAAACGAAAGCGCCAGCCAGATTGCCAGAACAACGACCCATCTCATGCAAAACACCCAGCTGTTGGAATCAAGCGCCGCTCCCTCATGATGCGAACATCGCGCGGCTTCGCTCAGTTTTCTTTTCGGCGTTTGATGTCACGAGGCGCTGCGTCACGCGATCGGAGGACCGCATGCTCACGATTCGGTCATGTCTTGTTTAGGCGCGGCTGACTCGTTCTCGCCACATTGATGGACGGCGGCGGCGTCGAGCAAAGCGGCCGCCTCGATGCTGCGAACACCGGCGAATCCAGGTTGCGCGGGCGCCAGCCTGAGCTAGGCTTGGCATCAGCCGGGATCCAGACAATGAAGCGCCGGGTGAACCGGCAGGAAGCGGGCCCATGTCCAGCGATGTTTCCTTCGAAGCCGCGGTCGAGATGCGCGTCAACGAGATGGTCGATGCCTGTACCCGTTGCGGCAAATGCGTCGAGGCCTGCCCGAGCGTGACGCCTGCCGGCCTGGCCGATGCAGCGCCGCAGGATGTCATCGGCGGTATACTCGACATCCTGCGCGACGGCGACGGCCCCGAGGCATCGCGGAAATGGGCGCAGGCCTGCACGCTGAGCGGCGAATGCATCCGGGCCTGCGACGAAGCCGTCAACCCGCGTTTTCTGCTCGCGATGGCGCGCGTTGCGATGGCCAAAGCGAAAAACGATCTTTCGTCACGGCGAAAACAGGCGCTGGAGAAATACCGCGAACTTGGCCGGGATGTCGCGGTGCTCACGCAGATTCAGCTAAACGACGAGGTGCTGGTACGGCTCGGTCAGAAATCCGCCTCGGTGAGCACGACCACCGAGCCGCCGGACTTCGTGTTCTACACCGGCTGCAACGTGCTCAAGACACCGCATATCGCGCTGCTCGCGCTCGACATCATGGATCGGCTCGGGATTCGCTATCAGGTGATGGGCGGACCGAGCCATTGTTGCGGTATCGTTCACATGCGGCCGGGCGATGTCGAAATGTCCGGGCGCATGGGAACGAACAGCGTCGACAAGCTGTCGCAATCGAAATCGGGGCAGGTGATTTCGTGGTGCCCAAGCTGCTACGTGCAATTCACCGAGACCACCCTTCCCGCACTCGAACGTCAGCGCGGCGCGCGCCCCTTCGAGATGACGCCCTTCATGCGCTTTCTCGTCGGCAAGCTCGACCGGTTGACGCCGCACCTCACCCGTCGGGTACCGATGCGCGCCGCGCTTCACCGTCATCCCGGCGTCGCCGGGGTAATGGAAGCGGCCGAGACAATCCTGCGCACCGTTCCCGGCATCACGCTGGTCGACCTCAATCAGCCGGCGCTCGGCTTGCAAGGCGTCAATCTCAGCGTACTGCCGCAGTTCAAGCGCGAACTGACCTTGAACGAATTTCAAGCGGCGCGCGAGGCCGGCATCGATGCGCTCATCACAGTCTATCATTCCGAACACCGCGAGCTCTGCGCGCATGAACGCGACCAGCCGTTCCGCATCGTCAACCTGCTCGAGCTGGTCGGGATGAGCATGGGCTTGGGGCGCCATGATCGCTACAAGGAACTGAAGCTGATGCAGGACGCCGATCAGATCGTCGCCGACTGCGCCGACCTGATTGCAAAGCATGCGCTTGATGCCGCAAAGGCACGCGAGGTCGTCATCAAAGGCATGCTTGCCGATCAGCCCGTCCCGTTGCGGAGCGGCGGCGGCCCATAGCGTTTTCGAGCGAAGCAGGCACCCCTTCGCGTGAAGAAAACGCGTCAAAACAAAAGGCCGGAGCCCGATTGATGCGGCCATGGCCAGATAGGCACAGATCTTCTCGCCGCCCCCTCGCCTTACGGCGCCGGCTTGTAGCCGTCGTTCAGGGTTTGCAGAAACGCGATGATGTCGGCTTCGTCCTGCGCCGTCATCGCCGGCGTTTCGCCGAGCTTGCGGTTGAACGGCGGATCTGCGACGTCGACATTGGCGTGATATTGCGCCGGCAGGTCGTTGTACTTCTGCGCCTTACCGTCGGCACCGATCGGATAGACCTTCTCCGGATTGGTGTCGCGGAAATTGTAGAAATCCATCACCTCCTGCAGCGTATGGAATACGCCGTTGTGGAAGAACACCTTGCGGACCGCGGTGTTGCGCAAGGTCGGCGTCTTGAACATGCCGCAGAACTGGGTCTGATCGGCGATGTCCTTGCGCACGGGCCCGCAAATACCGAGATCGAAGAAGCCCGCATCCTTTGTATCGGAGAGCGCAAGATTGCGCGGGGCGCCGAGCGCCTCATACTGCGTGTCGGTGAAGGTCGGCGGATAGCCGTCGCGGCTCGGCTGCGAGGTATGGCAGCCGGCGCAATTGGCCTTTTCCGGATCGTTGAACAGCTTGAGGCCGCGCAGCTCGGCCTCGCTCAGCCGCGCCTTGCCCTCCAGCCAGTAGTCGTACTTGCTGTCATAGGGGTGGAAGCTCGGCTCCTCGAACTGATAACGGCCGACCGCAAAGGTGGCTTCGGCGACCAGAAGTTTGGTGTCCTTGAAGATCCGTTCGCCGAACAATGTCGCGAACTTCTTCGCATAAGGCGCGCTGCGCAGTTTTTCGCCGATGATCTCGATGCTGCCGCCATCCATTTCCCTCGGATCGAGCATCGGGCCATTGGCCTGGATCTGAAGCGTGTCGGCGCGGCCGTCCCAGAACAGGCCGCCCTGCGGCACGATGTTCGCAGCGGACGCGGCGGTTCCGGTCGCAATCTTCTTGGCCCGCGCCGTTTGCTGGCCGAGCGCGGCCATCTGCGCGAGGTCGACGACGGTGTCGTCGTCGTCCTTCTCCGGCCCGATGCTGAAATTTGGCTGGCGCTCGAGGTAGGTCAGCGACGGAACAGCGCGCGCGCCTTGCCGTTTCAGCGTGGCGCCGCCGAGCATGACCGGCCC
>NZ_DASSRP010000243.1:0-17414 GCF_035701725.1 Bradyrhizobium sp. | reverse complement strand
CATCTCGCTCATTCGGATCGGGGAATCAGGGTTGACCCAAAGTTAAGGATTTTCGCCGCCCACCGCCAATGACAGACTTGCTTCGCAGATAACTCTGTATTACAGAGTTATCTGTATCGAGTCCAGAGGAGCAGGGCCATGTCGAAATGGATCATTCGTTTTCCGCTGAACGTCTTGGGCTGGGGCTTGGGACTGGTCGGGTTCGCCGCGCTGATCCTCGCGGCGATGATCGCAACCCCGTTGGAGCGGCTGCCTGAACTGACATCGATCTCGCAGTCGGCGCGCGCGGTCGACCGCAGCACCATGCCGCCGCTGTCGCGCTTTTCCGCCCGTGACGGCACCGAGCTCGCCTACCGCCATTACCCGGCCCGTGGGACGACGAAGGGACAGATTGCCATCGTGGTCCACGGTTCCTCCGGATCGAGCGTCGCCGTCCACGCGCTGGCGGACGCGCTCGCCGCCCGCGGCATCGAGACTTATGCCCCCGACCTGCGTGGACATGGCGGGTCCGGCAGCCGGGGCGACATCGGTTTCATCGGGCAGCTTGAAAACGACATGGCCGATCTCGTCGAGCAGGTACGCAAGAGTTCAGCGGCGGCGCCGCTGACCTTGCTCGGCCACTCCGCCGGCGGCGGCTTCGCGCTACGCGTTGCGAGCTCGCCGATCCAGGATCTGTTCGCGCGCACCGTGCTGCTCGCGCCCTATCTCGGCTACGATGCGCCGACCAACCGACCGAATTCCGGCGGCTGGGCGAAAGCCGACGTTCCGCGTCTGCTCGGGCTTGTGGCGCTCGGCAAACTGGGTATCGACTGCTGCGAAGGATTGCCGACGCTGGCCTTTGCGGTACCGGCAAACTCCGAACGTATTCTCAACGCGAGCTATTCCTATCGTCTGATGCGTAATTTCGCGACGCGCGACTATCGGCGCGATCTCGCCGCCGCGCATCATCCGGTCACGTTGATTGCCGGCGCCGCCGACGAACTGATGCTCGCCGACAAATATGCCGACGCCGTGCATGCGGTGGTGCCGGCAGCCGAAGTCAGGCTGGTTGACGGCGTCGATCACATGGGCATTGTCGGCGATCCACGCGGCGTCGCGGCGGTCGCCGATTATGTCGCCAACACCCGGACAGGCTCATGACCGACATCGGCGCCAAGGAAGCCGCGCAGGCATTGAGCGATATCGAAGCCATCGTTCAGCGCGTTCGCCAGTCGCGCATCTATGATCTCGCAAGCCAGATCATGATCGCCGCGGGTGTGCTGGTGCTGGCGGGCAATCTCGCGAATTTCGTCGCGCCATCCCGCGCCACTCTCATCTGGGTTGCCGTCAATGTGCTGACCGTTGCGAGCGTCGCGGCGCTCAGCCTCATGGGCCGCAAGACCGCCGGCGTGCAGAGCTTCGATCTCAAGGTGCTGGCGGCGTTTCTGTTGTTCTACGGCTTCGGCATCCTGTGCAGCGTCGTGCTCGGCCAATACGGCCCACGCGAACTCGGTGCGTTCTGGCCGATCTACTTCATGCTGTTTTACTGCATCGCTGGTCTTTGGTTCGGCCGTGCCTTCATCTTCATCGGTTTTGCCATCACCGTGCTGACGCTGATCGGCTATTTCTTCATCATGGGCGCTGCGTTTTTGTGGTGGATGGCCGCGGTCAACGGCGGCGGGCTGATCCTCTCCGGGCTCTGGATGCGCAGGATCTGATCCGTGGCCGAACTCGACGATATCATTCACCAGCCGTTGCGCCTGCGGATCATGGCGGCGCTGAATGCGTTGCCGTCCGGGACCGGGCTTGAATTCTCGCGCCTGAAGAAGCTGACCGGGGCCACCGATGGCAACCTCGGGGCCCATATCGAAACGCTGGCCAAGGCCGGCTATGTCGGTGTCGAGAAAGCTTTTGTCGGCAAGAGGCCGCAGACCACGGTGACAGCCACGGCGGCCGGGCGAGCGGCCTTTGCGCGCCATGTCGCCTCGCTGCAGCAGATCATCGCGGCATCCGGGGGAAACGGTTAGTTCTGCAAGTCAACCTCTTGCAGCCGAAGGCCGTTTTATGCGACCGACATCAAAATGAACATCCTTCTGCTCGGTTCCGGCGGCCGTGAACACGCCCTGGCGTGGAAGATCGCGGCGTCTCCTTTGCTGACCAAGCTCTGGTGCGCGCCGGGCAATGCCGGCATCGCCCGTGAGGCCGAATGCGTCGCGCTCGATGTCTCCGACCATGCGGCGGTGATCGCGTTTTGCCAGCATAACGCCGTCGATCTTGTGGTCGTTGGACCCGAGACGCCGCTGGCCGCCGGCATCGTCGACGATCTCTCGCGCGCCGGCATCAAGGCGTTCGGTCCGAGCAAGCAGGCGGCACGGCTGGAGGGGTCGAAAGGCTTCACCAAGGACCTCTGTGCGGAGTTCAATATTCCGACCGGCGCCTATCGCCGCTTCGACAATGCGGCCGATGCGCTCGGCTATGTGCGCCAGCAAGGCGCGCCGATCGTGGTCAAGGCCGACGGGCTTGCCGCCGGCAAGGGCGTCGTCGTCGCGATGACGCTGGCCGAGGCGGAAGCTGCCGTCGCCATGATGTTCGAGGGCGCGTTCGGGGCTGCTGGCGCCGAGGTCGTGATCGAGGAATATCTTTCGGGGCGCGAGATCAGCTTCTTTGCACTCTGCGACGGCGAGACCGCGATACCGCTGGCCTCTGCGCAGGACCATAAACGGGTGTTCGATAACGACCAGGGACCGAACACCGGCGGCATGGGCGCCTATTCGCCGACGCCATTCGTCACGCCTGATATCCACGACCAGATCATGGCCAGGATCATCCGGCCGACAGTCGCCGGCATGAAGGCGCGCGGCACGCCGTTTTCCGGCGTGCTCTATGCCGGCGTGATGCTGACGGCCGATGGTCCCAAGCTGTTTGAATATAACGTCCGCTTCGGCGATCCCGAATGTCAGGTGCTGATGCTGCGGATGATGTCCGACATCGTGCCGGCGATGCTCGCCGCCTGCGACGGCGAGCTCAGGCATTTCGATCTGCGCTGGTACGGCGAACCGGCGCTGACCGTGGTCATGGCCGCGAAGGGCTATCCTGGCGACTACGCCAAAGGAAGCCGCATCGAGGGGCTGGACGAGGCCGCCAAAATCGAAGGCGTCGAAATCTTTCAGGCCGGCACGGTTGCCAAAGACGGCGCCATTCTGGCCAATGGCGGCCGCGTGCTCAACGTCTGCGCCTCCGGCAAGACCGTTGCCGAGGCGCGGCAACGCGCATACGCCGCCGTCGATCGTATTAAATGGCCGGACGGCTTTTGCCGGCGCGACATCGGCTGGCAGGCGGTGGAGCAGGAGCAGGTGCAAGGATAACCTGCTGATCAACCGAGTGTGGAGTGATCGACGATGTCAGATCTGGCCGACCTGTTTCCCGGCTTCGGGTCCGAATGGATCAATACGAAATCCGGCCGCGTCTTCGCCCGCGTCGGCGGCAAGGGGCCGCCGCTGCTATTGCTGCACGGCTTTTCCGAAACCCATGTGATGTGGCATCGCGTTGCGCCTGAACTCGCCGATCGTTTCACGCTCGTGATCGCCGACCTTCCTGGCTACGGCTGGTCCGATATGCCCGAGAGCGACAACGATCACGCGCCCTATACCAAGCGCGCAATGGCGCAGGCGATCGTCGAGGCGATGGAGCAACTCGGCCATGTCCATTTCGCGCTCGCCGGACACGATCGCGGCGGCCGCGTCGCCTACCGTCTCGCCCTCGATCATCCCGGCCGGCTGTCGCGGCTTGCGGTGCTCGATATCCTGCCGACCTATGATTACTGGGAACGGATCAACCGTCCCTACGCGCTGAAGATCTATCACTGGACGTTTTTGGCGCAGCCTTTTCCGCTGCCGGAGACGCTGATCGGCGGCAATCCGGATTTCTTCCTGCGCTTCAAGATGGCGAGCCAGACCAAGTCGAAAACCCTGGATGCGATCGATCCGCGCGCGCTGGAACATTATCTCGCGGCGTTCCGTGATCCGTCGCGCGTGCATGCGATGTGCGAAGACTACCGCGCCGGCGCCTATGCCGACTACGAGATCGACAAGGCCGACCGCGAGGCCGGCAGAAAGATCACGATTCCGATGCTCGCATTGTGGGGCGATGTCGGCATCGCGCGCGCCGCGGCGACGCCGCTCGATACCTGGAAGAATTGGGCGACGAATGTGTCGGGTTCGCCGGTCGATTCCGGGCATTTTCTCACGGAAGAAAATCCGGAAGTGACGGCGAAGCTGTTGCGGGAGTTTTTTCTGGCGGGGTGAGCGTTGCGCCGTCATTCCGGGGCACGCGAAGTGTGACCTATGATGCGCGATTGCGCACCAGAGAATCTCGAGATTTCGGGTCTGGTCCTTGCGGATCATCCCGGAATGACGATCCTGATCACCTTCTCGCCTTGAAAAAATCGCGCAGGAGTTTAGCTGCTTCCTGCTCGCCGACGGCCGAGTAAACGTCCGGCACGTGATGGCAGGTCGGCTGCGCGAAGAAGCGCACGCCGGATTCCACCGCTCCGCCTTTCGGGTCGGCGGCGCCGAAATACAGCCTGCGGATCCGCGCAAACGAAATCGCGCCCGCGCACATCGTGCAAGGCTCCAGCGTGACGTAGAGGTCGCAGTCGGTCAGCCGCTCGCTGCCGATCGCGTGGGCGGCCTGCCGGATCGCCAGGATTTCGGCATGCGCGGTCGGGTCACGGTCGGTCAGGGTGCGGTTGCCGGCGGTGGCGATCACCTGTTCGTCGCGGACGACCACGCATCCGATCGGGACTTCGCCCGATTTTGCGGCGTTTTCGGCCTCTTTCAGCGCTAAATCCATGAAAGATGGGGCTGTCATGCCTCGTATCCTCCGGAGAAGTCTGCTATGGGAGGTCCCTTCAGCAAAAGTCGATGCCAATGCAGCGGAGTGGATTTGACATTCGCTATCCTGTATCCGCGTATCCGCAAAGCGAATGTCAAATCCAAAACTCCGCTGGAAACTGAGATTTGCTAGTGGTCCTTTGATTCTAACTTTTGCAAGAGTGCCCGCCACACCGGGATGCAAATGTTAGAATCGGACCACTAGTGTGAGACGGCGCCTCTCGGACAGAGTGCGCATGATCATCATTTATACCTGCACCCGAAACGAGACCTTTCATGCCTCGCGACAACAATAAGAACAACGATTCACGCGGTCGGCGCGACCGGAAGCCGCCCGGCAAGGGTCGCACGGGGGCTGCTCGGGGGCCGGAGAAGAAGTTCGCCAAGCGCGGTTTTGTCGGCAAGGCGGAAGGCGAGCGGCGCCCGTATGCCGGAAAGCGCGACGATCGCCCACCGCGTCGCGATGACCGCGATGCACCGCCCCGTCGTGATCGGCCGTATGGCGATCGGCCGTCGCGCGGCGGGGAGGGCGAGAAGCGTTCATTCCGGCCGCGAGAAGATCGCGACGACAAACGTCCGTACACACCGCGCGAGGACCGTGGCAGCCGGCCGTTCAGGCCGCGCGGCGAACGGAATGACTATGACCGCGGCGATCGTGCGCCCCGCCGCGAGCGTTCCGAACGCACCTTCGATGACCGCAAATTCGCGCGAGGCGATGACGACCGCAAGCCGCGCCGTGACTTTTCTGACCGGCCGCGTTTCGACCGTGACAGAAGCGGCGAGGGCGATCGGGGCAAGCGGCCGTTCAGGCCGCGTGGCGAGCGCAACGACTTTGACCGTGGCGAGCGTCCGCCGCGCCGTGAGCGCACTGAGCGTTCATTCGATGACCGCAAGGTTTCCAGGGACGATGGCGACCGGCGGCCACGCCGGGATTTCGCTGGCCGCGGCGACAGGCGTCCGCGCGATTTTGAGGGGCACGACCGTGGCGAGATGAAGCCCTGGCAGAAGCGTGAAGCCAGGTCGCGGGACGACCGCGAACCGGGCGATCGCTCGAAATTCAGCCGGCCGCGCTGGGAGACGCGGGACAATGATGAGCGCCGCGAGCGACCTCGCAACGCGCGTCCCGAAGGGCGCATGGAGTGGCAGGAGCATCCGCGCAGCGAGGGCCGCTCGTTCCGCCGCGACGACGACCGGCCGCGGCGCGACAACGAGGATGACAGCAGGATTTTCGCGAAGCGCCCGGCATTCGGCGGCCGCGGTGCCTATCGCGAGCGCAAGGCGGACTTCGACAAGCGCGCGCCGCGCGAGGCGCCGAGCCCGAAGAAATCCGGCGAGCGGATCGCCAAGGTGCTGGCGCGCGCCGGTCTTGCCTCGCGCCGCGACGCCGAGGAGATGGTGACGCAGGGCCGTGTTGCCGTGAACGGCCGCATCATCAATTCGCCCGCGCTCGATATCACCGCCAACGACGTCGTTACCGTCGACGGCGCGCCGTTGCCTCCGCGCGAGCGCACGCGGCTGTTTCTCTATCACAAGCCGCGCGGCCTGATGACGACCCACGACGATCCGGAAGGACGGCCGACGGTGTTCGACAACCTTCCCGAAGGCCTGCCGCGGCTGATCAGCGTCGGCCGGCTCGACTTCAACACCGAAGGCCTTCTGCTGCTCACCAATGACGGCGGATTGGCGCGCGCGCTCGAATTGCCGGATACCGGCTGGCTGCGGCGCTACCGTGTTCGCGCCCATGGCGAAGTGACACAGGCGCAGCTCGATGCGCTGAAGGAAGGCGTCGAGGTCGACGGCGTCAAATACGGGCCGATCGAGGCGACGCTGGAGCGCGATCAGGGCGCCAATGTCTGGCTGGTGTTTGCGATCCGCGAAGGCAAGAATCGCGAAGTGCGCAACGTGATGGCGCATCTTGGCCTCGAAGTGAATCGCCTGATCCGCATTTCCTACGGTCCGTTCCAGTTGCAGGAACTGGCCGAAGGTGCGGTCGAGGAGGTGAAGACACGCGTGTTGCGCGAACAGCTTGGCGAGAAGGTCGCGGCGCTGGCGCGGGCGGATTTCGATCTGCCGGTCGAGACCGCAGCGGCAAAGTCCAACGAGGCCGACAAGCCGCGCGGAAAGAAGCCATTCAAGCCGGCCGGCAAGAGCGCGCTGATCGCCGACAGCAAGGGCCGCCGCGTACTGGTACGGCGCACCGGCAGCGCGGAGGCGCGCGCGCGCAATGAGGAAGAAGCCAATGGCTACGGGCCGCCCCGGCGTCCCAAGCGCGGTTACCATGGCAAACGCGATCTCAAGCCGCGGGATGAGTAGACTATGCGCGTCGTCGGCGGCAGGCTGAAGGGCCGCAATCTTGCCTCGCCGGCCTCGCGCGATATCCGCCCGACCGCGGACCGCCTGCGCGAGTCGCTCTTCAACATCCTGATTCACGCTTACGACGATCCGATCTCGGAGGCACGCGTGCTCGACCTGTTTGCCGGTACCGGTGCACTCGGCGTCGAGGCCGCCTCGCGCGGCGCGAAGTTCACGCTGTTTGTCGATAACGGCGCCGAGGCGCGTGCCTTGATGCGTGACAATGTCGAAACGCTTGGCCTCGGCGGCGTGACCAAGGTTTATCGCCGCGATGCGACCAACCTTGGACCGGCGCATCCGGTCGAGCCGTTCTCGCTGGTGTTTCTCGATCCGCCCTATGGCAAGGGGCTCGCCGACAAGGCACTTGTCTCGCTGCGCGACGGCGGTTGGCTGACACCCGCCGCGTTGCTCGTGGTCGAGGAGTCCAAGGCTGCGGGCTTCAAGGCGCCAGAAGGTTTTGTCGAACTGGAACGGCGCGCCTACGACGACACGGAGTTCGTGTTCTTGCGGGCTATTTGATTCCGTTACCGGTTGACAGACTCCGTCATCGCCGGGCTTGACCCGGCAATCCATCGGTCATGAAATTCTCTCTGTGAAGATGGACGCGGGTCAAGCCCGCGCATGACGATCGGGTAGTATCACCTCCGCCCGAACAGCTTCTCGATGTCCGCGAGCTTCAATTCGACATAGGTCGGGCGGCCGTGATTGCATTGGCCTGAATTCGGCGTGTCTTCCATCTCGCGAAGCAGCGCATTCATCTCCTCCGGCTTGAGGCGGCGCCCGGCGCGCACCGAGCCATGACAGGCCATGGTGGCCGCGACGTGCATCAGTCGGCGCTCCAGCGGCAGCGCCTCATCCCATTCGGCCATGTGTTCGGCGAGGTCGCGCAGCAATCCGCCGGCGTTGGTCTTTCCTAGCAGCGACGGCGTCTCGGACACGGCAATCGCGCCGGGTCCGAAGGATTCGATCGCAAGCCCGAACGAAGCCAACTCCTCGCCGCGTTCCAACAGCCGCTCGACCGTGGCCTCATCCATCTCGACGATTTCCGGAATCAGCAGGATCTGTCGCTGCACGCCGCTTTTGGCGAGCGAGGCTTTCAGCCTCTCATAGACGATGCGCTCATGCGCGGCGTGCTGATCCACCACGATCAGACCGTCGCGGGTCTGGGAGACGATGTAGGTCTCGTGGATCTGCGTCCGCGCCGCGCCGAGCGGACGGTCGAGCAGATCGGCGGCCGGTTGTTCGTAGAGGCGGACATCCGCGGTCGGTGCGCCGACGTCGAAGGCGGCCTGGCCGGGTTCGGCGAGCGCCATGGCCGCCGCGGTTTGAAATGTCGGCGACGGTCCAACCGGGAAGGCCGGCGAGCGACGCCAGTCCCAATTCGCCTGGCCGCCGCCCGGTGCCCTCGACACGAAGGCCGGACGCAGCGCCTCGATCGCGCCGCCGCCGCTATTGGCGGCCGTACGCTTGCCCTCGCGCGCCAAACCCTCCTTCAGCGCATGCACGATCAAAGCGCGGACCAGGCCGGCGTTGCGGAAGCGAACTTCGGTTTTGGCGGGATGGACGTTGGCGTCGACTTCGCGTGCGTCGAGCGTGACGAACAAGGCCACGACCGGATGCCGGTCACGCGGCAGATAATCGGCGTAGGCGGCGCGCACCGCACCCAGGATCAGCTTGTCCCGTACCGGCCGCCCGTTGACGAAGAGATACTGGCCAAGCGCGTTGGCGCGGGTCAGCGACGGACTGGCGGCAAATCCCTCGACGATGACGCCATCGCGCTCGGCGCGGACGTCGATCGCGTTGACGCGAAAGTCTGCCCCGAGAATATCGCCGAGCCGCGTCAGTTGGCCGGGTGCGCCGGGCAAGGCCGCGGCCCAGGTGACGGGGCTGCGCTCTTCGCCGGCGAGCGTAAAGGCGATATCGGGCCGTGCCATCGCCAGCCGACGAACCACCTCGCGGATCGCCTCGGCCTCGGTGCGGTCGGTTTTGAGAAATTTCAGCCGCGCGGGCGTTGCATAAAAGAGATCAGCTACCTCGACCCGCGTGCCTTGCGACAGCGCTGCGGGCGCGACCTCGGATTTGACGCCGCCTTCCACCGAGAGCGACCAGGCGTGCGGTTCACTCGCATGACGGGTGGTAATGCCGAGTTTGGCCACCGCGCCGATCGACGGCAGGGCCTCGCCGCGGAATCCCAGCGTGCGGATGCGGAGCAGATCCTCGTCATCGAGCTTGGACGTGGCGTGGCGCTCGACCGCGAGCGCCAGATCCGCGCGCGTCATGCCGCCGCCGTCGTCGGTGATCACGATTTTGCGCCGGCCGCCGCCGTCGGTGAAAATATCGATCCGGCTTGCGCCGGCATCGATGGCATTCTCGACCAGTTCCTTGACCACGCTCCCCGGACGCTCCACCACCTCGCCCGCGGCGATGCGGTTGACGACCTGTTCGGGCAGTTGTCGGACGGGCATTCGGGCTCACTAGTGGAAGAACGACCAATTTAGTGGCTTTTGCGGGCTGGGGGGAGGGCTAGTCCCGAGAAGTCCCCGGATTGCTTCAATCGTCGAAACGCCGCGCGCCGCGGCCCGCCTTGATGTCGCTGCGGCGTTTCTTGCCTTCGAGGCGGCGCTTCTTCGAGGCCAGCGTCGGGCGGGTCGCCCGGCGCGGAACCGGGCGGATCATGGCCTCGCGGAGCAACTCGACCAGGCGCTCGATGGCGTCGCTCCGGTTGCGGTCCTGGGTGCGAAAGCGCTGCGCCTGAATGACGATCACGCCGTCCTTGGTCATGCGCTGGCCGGCGAGCCGCGCCAGGCGCAAGGCGGCATCATCGGGTAGCGTGATCCGCCGTGTGTCGAACCGCAGCTGCACGGCGGTCGAAAGCTTGTTGACGTTCTGTCCGCCCGGACCGGACGCACGAACGAAGGAAATATCGAGATCGTTCTCGTCGATCCAAAGGTCGCGGGCGATCCGCAGCATGGCTTCACCGGAAACAAGCGATTCCCGGGTGGAATCGCGCTGGCACCGCAACAATAGCGGTTTTACGCGCGATTTGCTTGCAAGGTAGTCTAGTTTGCCTTCAGCGGCACCGCGGCCACGGGCTGGGCGGCTTCCGGGGCGCGTCCGACGATCACCGTCAAGAGACCGTCGCCCCACAGCCTGCGTGCGGCCTGCTTTGCGTCCTCGATCGTGACGGCATCGACGAGCGCGTTGCGCCGCTCCAGATAGTCGATCGAGAGGTGATCGAGCTGGTATTGCAGCATGGCGGAGGCGAGCTTCGAAGACGTATCGAGGGAGAGCAGCCGCGAGCCCTTGAGATAGGATTTGGCTTCGTCCAGTTCCTGTTCGGTCGGGCCGTCCTGTCCCATGCGGCGGATTTCGCGCGTCAGGGCTTCGACCGTCTCGCCGGCGCGATCCGCCCGCGTTCCCGTCGAACCGACGAACAGGGCAGAGTGGTTCATCCAGACCAGCGAGTCCGAGATCGAATAAGCAAGGCCGCGCTTCTCGCGAACCTCGCGATAGAGCCGCGACCCTGAGCCGCCGCCGAGGATGTGATTGACGACATAGGCCGCCATGAAATTGGGATCATTGCGGAGGATACCCGGACCGCCGAAGGTCACTACGGTCTGCGGCACATCGAGCGCGATGAACTCGCGCTGCGGCGGCTTGCTGGCCACGATGTCCGGCACGCTCACGAGTTTCGACTTGCTGGGCAGTCCGCCGAAGGTGCGGTCGAGCAGCGCGCCGAGCGAGGCCGGGTCGATATCGCCGACCACGGAGATCTTCAGATGCTCCTTGGTCAGCACGCGGCTGACATAGTCCTTGAGGTCGGCGACCGTGATATTGGGAAGGCTCTCGAGCGTGCCGCCGCTGGCTCGGCCATAAGGATGATCGCCATAAGCGACCTCCAGGAATTTGCGGCTGGCGAGCGAGCCGGGGTTCGACGTCTCGCGCTTGAGGCCGGACATCAATTGGGCGCGGATGCGTTCGACGTCGGCGCCGTCGAAATGCGGCGAGGTCAGCGACGTCCGCAACAGTTCGAACGCTTCGTCCTTGTTCTCCTTGAGCATGCGCAAGGAGCCGCGGAAATAATCCCGCGTGACGCTGAAACTCAGCTCGATCGCGCGACGGTCGAGATGTTCGTGGAACGTGCGGGAATCCAGATCGCCCGACCCCTCGTCGATGAGGTCGGCGACCATGTTGCCGGTGCCGGCCTTGCCATCAGGATCCTGCGCCGCGCCGCCATCCATGGCGAATTCCATCGCGACGAGCGGCACGGTGGCGTCCTGCACGAACCAGGCTTCAATGCCGCCCGGAGAAATCAGGTGCTGGATCTTGGCGGCGGCGTGCGAGGGCACCGGAATGGTCGCGATCGCCATGCAAATGCCAAGCGCCATCCACAAGCGCGCGGCGCCGATCTTCAGAAAAGTCACGACCGCTTCTCCACGTGCTTGGGCGTTGCGTCCTTGATGAGATAGCCGGTGACCGAGCGCTTCTTGTCGAACCACTTCTGCACGACGGCGCGCACCTGATCGGCGGTGACGGCGCGAATACGATCCGGCCAGCTTCTGATGTCCTCGATGCTCAGCCCGGTGGTCATGGCGCCACCATACCAACGCGCCAAAGTGGCCTGATTGTCCTGCGCGTAGACCGTTTCGGCGATCAGTTGGGTTTTGACGCGCTCGAGGTCTTCGGCGCGAATTCCGTTCTGGGCGATGTCGTCGATGACATCGTCGATCACCTGCTCGAGCTGCGCGAAGGTCACGCCGGGCCGCGGCGAGGCCGAGATCGTGAACTGCGTCGCATCGAGCGCGGCGCCCTGATAGGCCGCGCCGGCATTGACCGCGAGCGGCTTGTCGATCACGAGGCGCCGATAGAGATACGAGTTGCTGCCGCCGCCCATCAGTTGCGCCAGCACGTCAAACGTCGCGCTCTCGCCGGCAGCCGCCGTCGCGGCGGAGGGGACCAGGTAGTAGCGCCGCAAACCCGGTTGCTCGACGCGCGGATCGGACAAGGTCACGGTACGCGGCGCCGCCGGTTCGGGCTCCTGCGGACGGATGCGCTTGGGCGGGATGGCCGGCTGCGCGGCGATCGGGCCGAACGTCCGCTCGGCCATCGGGCGCACCTCGTCGGCCTCGACGTCGCCGGCGATAACGAGAATGGCGTTGTTGGGCGCGTAGAAGCGCCGGTAGAAGGCAAGGGCGTCCTCGCGATCGAGTTTCTCGATTTCCTGATGCCAGCCGATCACCGGCCGGCCGTAGGGATGGTTGAGATACAGCGCCGCCATGATCTGCTCGGTGAGGCGCGCTTCCGGATTGTTGGCGATGCGCATGTTGAATTCCTCGAGCACGACGTCGCGCTCGGGCAACACGTTTTCGTCCTTCAGCTCCAGGCCCGTCATGCGGTCGGCCTCGAACTCCATCATTCTGCCGAGCTGCTCGCGCGGCACGCGCTGGAAGTAGCCGGTGTAGTCGGAAGATGTGAAAGCGTTCTCGTTGCCGCCGACCTTGAGCACGGTCTGCGAAAATTCGCCGGCCGGATGCTTGCTCGTCCCCTTGAACATCAGATGTTCGAGAAAGTGGGCAAGGCCGGATTTGCCCGCTGTCTCGTCGGCGGAGCCGACCTTGTACCAGATCATCTGCGTGACGACCGGGGTGCGGTGATCCGGAATCACGACGACCTGCAATCCATTGGCGAGGGTGAAGGTGGCCGGCGGCGAGGGGGCGGCCGTGGTCTCGGCCGGCGCGGCGGTGGAGGAGGCCGCAAGGCCGGCCAGCAAGCCGGCGAACAGCAATGCGCGAAGTGCCGTGGATGATTTCATGCGCGGTCTGAACGCCCGGCGAGGAGGAGGGCGCCGCGGAGCCGGCCACGAGCTTCAAGAGCGAAAGTACAACACGCCACCGCGAATCCTTGTTGCTGGAGACGATGGCGCCGCGCCATACGCGGCGTCCGATCTGCTCGGGAAATCAGGACGCAACTCGTCAAGTGGATGTGACATCCGCTACCCCTGTAGCGGCGCATGCGCGACGCGAATGTCAAATCCGGATTTATCAGAACTCTATGTTTGCTGGTGGTCCCTTGCTTCCGACATTTGCCAATCAGCTGCCTCGGCGGGTGCAAATGTCGGAGCCGGACCACCAGACCTTAGTGGACGACGCTCGATGCGCTCGACTTCTGGGCCAGCGGGTTGCGATCCGGATTGGCCTGACCGTCCCAGATGCTCTTCTTCTGTTCGCCATAGGCATAGCCGGCCGCCGGCGTCTGATAGCCGACCGGCGGCTGGGTCAGAGCTTCGCGGGCGGGCTCGGTGCCGGGTTCATAGGTCGCGGACTTCTTGCTGCCGAACCAGTCGCCGCCGAAGCCAATCTTGTCGGCCAGTTCCGAAGCGCCGCCGGTGAAGAGATCGCCGCCCTTGTCGTAAACCGGATCGGTCGCTTCCCTGCTCATGACAGGGGCATCCGCACGGCGCGTCGTCCCGGGGCTCGGCGCCGGCTCGTCGACCGGAGGTGCGATGTTGATCGCCTGGGGCGCCTGCGTGCCATTGGCCGCAGCCTGGACCCGTGCCACGGGCGGCGCATTCTTTTTCTTGGCCGCGATCACGGCCTTGCGCGCACGCTCGTCGGGGTCCTTGGGCCAGTTCGCGATTTGCTGAGCGTCGCCGGCGGAGTTGACGGGCGGCGGCAAATCGAGCGTCGGTGGCACGACCAATGGCGACCGCTCGCGGTAGTCGATGCCGCGGTTATCCATGTTGGTGCCGCGAATCATGCCGTAGAAGCCGTCGGAAATTTTTTCCGACATGGTCCGGCCGTCATTATCTGCCGCCCGGGCCACACCGGCGGTGACAGCCAGACTCAAGGAGAGGACCGCAAGACCGAGGGTCCGTCCGATCAAACCGCTAGCCTGCATTTTTTGCATCGCGCTTTTCCCGTCAAAATCGCGTTATCGTCCAAGCCCTTGGGCATGGCTGGGGCCTGCAAAAGCCGTCATGCTCGACGGCTACTATGTGCCGGATCAGGGCGCTTTTGCGGCGGGTATTCCCCAGAACGAGTCATACAATAGTGCTGCCACCCCGGCAACAATCGCCACGTCGGCCAGGTTAAACACGTACCAGTTAAAGGTATTTTCGCCGATCCGGACGTGAAACAGGGCAAAATCGACCACCGCGCCATAGGCCAGGCGATCGACGCCATTTCCGATCGCCCCGCCGATGATCAGCCCGAGCGCCAACGTCGCCAGCAGGCTGTGCGACCGGGCCATCCAGACCCCCAGCACCACCACCGCCACCGCCTTGATCGCCGTCAGGACGATCTGGGCGGTGAGGCCATCGTTCTGAAACCAGCCGAAGCTGATGCCCTGATTCCAGGCCAGCACCAGATCGAAGAACGGCGTCAGCTTGACGGTGCCGCGATGGGCGATGTCGAACACGCGGACCAACCAGAACTTGGAAGCCTGATCGAGCACGAGCGTGATCGCGGCCGCGATGACCCCGAGGCGTAGATGCTGGCTCAAGGCGTTACCCCCATCGCCTTCCATTCCCGTAACGCGCGCGCGTCGCGCGGCGATACGTCGGGATATTCGACATCCTCACCCACCGTAGGCAGGATCTTCCACGACCGCGCGCATTTCTTGCCAACCGCTTTTTCGACGGTCACGGCGACGCCGGGCACCGCGTCGAGACGGAAGGCATCGGCTGGCGCATCGCCTTCGCGCACTTCATAGCTCGAGGTGATGCAGACCTCGGCCAGGTCGACATCGAACAGCGTCGCCAGCGTCTGACGGTCGGAGACGTAGATCACGGGCGAAGCTTCCAGCGACGAACCGATGCGCTTGGCGGCACGCTCCAGTTCCAGCGCGCCGGTCACGACGCGACGCACGTCGCGAATGGTTTCCCATTTCGCGGCCAAGCCATCGTCGCGCCAGGCAGAAAGCACCTTCTGAAACAGTTCCAGATGCACCGATGAGGCGGCATCGCCATAGCGCGACAGCCAGGCTTCTTCTGCCGTAAAACTCAGGATCGGCGCGAACCAGGTGACGATGCAGCGGAAGATGTAGTCGATCACCGTGAGCGCGGACTTGCGCTGGAGCGACGATGGCGGATCGCAATACAGCGAATCCTTGCGAATATCGAAGTAGAACGCCGAGAGTTCGGTATTCATGAACGAGGCCAGCGTCGCCACCACGGTCTTGTAGTCGAAATCGGCATAGGCCTGCCGCACCACGGCGTCGATCTCGGCAAGCCGATGCAGCATCAGCCTTTCGAGCTCAGGCATCGCGTCGGCCTGGATGCGATCCTCGTCATGAAAATGATGCAGCGTGCCGAGCATCCAGCGGATGGTGTTGCGCAGCTTGCGGTAGGTCTCGATGGTGTTCTTGAGGATTTCGGGGCCGATGCGCTGGTCGTCGGCATAGTCGGTGGCGCAGACCCACAGCCGCAGGATGTCGGCGCCGGACTCCTTGATCACCTTTTGCGGCTCGACGGTGTTGCCGAGCGACTTCGACATCTTGCGGCCGTTCTCGTCGAGCGTGAAGCCGTGCGTCAGCACGACATCGTAGGGCGCGCGCCCGCGGGTGCCGCAGCTTTCCAGGAGCGAGGAATGAAACCAGCCGCGATGCTGGTCGCTGCCCTCGAGATACATCACGGTGTCCTGGCCGCCGTCGACCTTGCGGACGATGTGGCCGAGGGTGGGAAAATTCTGGCGATCTTCCAGCACGAAGGCGTGCGTCGAGCCGGAATCGAACCAGACGTCGAGAATGTCGTCGATCTTCTTCCAGTCTTCCTTGGCGCGAGACCCGAGGAAGCGTTCGCGGGCGCCCTCCATGTACCAGGCGTCCGCGCCTTCCTCCATGAAGGCCTCGCAGATCCGCTGATTGACGAGTTCATCTTGCAGGATTTCCGCCGAGCCGTCGCTGTTCTCGCGAATGAACACGGCGATCGGCACGCCCCAGGCGCGCTGGCGCGAGATCACCCAGTCCGGACGGTTGACGATCATACCGTTAATGCGGTTTTGGCCCGCCGGGGGCACCCACTGGGTCACGGAGATCGCGTGCAGCGCGCGGGCGCGCAGGGTGTCGCCCGGCTTCGCCTTGCCGTCTACCGCGATATCTTTGTCCATCGCGATGAACCATTGCGGCGTGTTGCGGAAGATCACCGGCTTCTTCGAGCGCCAGGAATGCGGGTACTGATGCTTCAGCCGTCCGCGCGCCAGCAGCTTGTCGCCCTCGATCAAAGCCTTGATCACGGCTTCGTTGGCATCGCCCTTTTCGCCCTTGTCGTTGAGCACGCGCTTGCCGGTAAAGCCCGGCGCTTGCGCCGTCAGCGCGCCGTTCTCGTCCACCGTATAGGGAATGGTGGTGTTGATGCCGCGCGCTTCCAGTTCGCGCGCATTCGCGGTCCAGACGTCGAAGTCCTCGCGGCCGTGACCGGGCGCGGTGTGTACGAAGCCGGTGCCGGCATCGTCGGTGACGTGTTCGCCCGGCAAGAGCGGAACGACAAATTGATATCCGCCGTCGACGCCCTTGAGCGGATGCGCGCATTCGACGGCATCGAGCGTATCACCGGGGATATCCCGCAGTTTTTCGTAAGAGGTGACGCGCGCCTGCTTGAACACGCCTTCGGCGAGCGCATCCGCCAGGATCAGAAGATCGCCGGTTTTGGCCCAGTTGTCGGCGGGCGCCTCGGTGACCTTGTAGAGGCCATAGCCGATTTTCGGCGAGAAGCTGATGGCGCGGTTGCCGGGCAGCGTCCAGGGCGTCGTGGTCCAGATCACGATGCTGGCGCCGGCGAGCGCGCCATGGGCCGGTGACGTCACCGGAAATTTCACCCACACCGTGTCGGAGGTGTAGTCCTCATATTCGACTTCGGCTTCGGCGAGCGCGGTTTTCTCCACCACGCTCCACATCACCGGCTTGGAGCCGCGGTAGAGCGTGCCGTTGGCGGCGAATTTCATCAATTCGCGCGCGATCTGCGCTTCGGCCGGATAGCTCATGGTGGCGTAGGGATGGTCCCAGTCGCCGACGATGCCGAGCCGCTTGAATTCCTCGCGCTGCACGTTGAGCCAGTGCGTCGCATAGGCACGGCATTCCTTGCGGAACGCCACCATCGCGGTGGAATCGCGGAAGTCGGGCTTCGGCTTGCCTTTGGAGCGATAATTCTCCTCCTCGACCTTCCATTCGATCGGCAGGCCATGACAGTCCCAGCCC
>NZ_DASSRP010000242.1:0-45076 GCF_035701725.1 Bradyrhizobium sp. | reverse complement strand
TCCCGCATACAGCCGGTCGGCGGAGGTGATGGCGAGCAGGCCGATGTCGCGGCGGTTTTCGCCAAGTAGCCCGACTGCCTCGATCGCTTCCGGCGCGACCGCGCCGGTATAGGCAACGACGACTTCCGCATTCGGTCCGGGTTTGCGCAGCCAATACGCGCCTTCGGTAATGCCGGCCTCGAGTTCGGGCGACATGATGCGCTGCGGCTGGTCGATACTGCGGGTGGTGAGCCGCAGATAGACCGAACCGCCCTCGCCGTATTCGCGCTGCATGTGCTGGAAACCCCAGCGCATAATGACGGCGAGTTCGTCCACGAAGGCCGGCTCAAAGGACGCAAGACCATCCTGCGCCATGCCGATCAAAGGCGTTGCGATCGACTGATGGGCGCCACCTTCCGGCGCCAGCGTGATGCCGGACGGCGTCGCCGCAACCATGAACCGCGCATCCTGGTAGCAGGCGTAGTTCAAGGCATCGAGGCCGCGCTCAATGAAGGGATCGTAGAGCGTGGCGACCGGCAACAGCCGCTCGCCGTTGATCGTGTGCGACAATCCGAGCGCCGACATCAGTATGAACAGGTTCATCTCGGCGATGCCAAGTTCGATGTGCTGGCCCTTGGGCGAGGCATCCCAGTTGAAGGTCGAGGGGATCTTTTCGCTGCGGAACAGGTCGGCCTTCTCGGCGCGCGCGAACAGGCCGCGGCGGTTGACCCAGGCACCAAGGTTGGTCGACACCGTGACGTCGGGCGAGGCCGTGACGATACGCTCGGCCAGCGCGCTATCGCCGCGCGCGAGTTCATTCAGCAACAATCCAAAACCCTGCTGGGTCGACATCTGCGCCGACGGCGCGAAGGTGAGCCGCTCCGGCACCGCGACTGCCGGCGCGCTCAGGCGCCGCCGGCCCTCACGGTTGAAGGGGACCTTTGACAGGAACGCTTCGATTTCGGCCGGCTCGAGCGGCAGGCCTTCGAACTTGTCCCACTCGTGACCGGGACGGATGTTCTGGTGGCTGCGCCACTTTTCCATCTGCGCAACCGTCATCAGGCCGGCATGGTTGTCCTTGTGGCCCTGGAACGGCAGACCGACGCCCTTGATCGTATAGGCGATGAAGCAGACCGGCCGATCATGATCGATCGAGCCGAACGCCTCCAGCATGCTCGCCATGTCGTGGCCGCCGAGATTGGACATCAGCGCCAGCAATTCGTCGTCGCTGCGCTTGTCGATCAGCTTCGTCACTGGTCCCTGATCGCCGATCTCGTCGCGCAAGTGCTTGCGGAACGCCGCGCCGCCCTGGAAGCACAGTGCCGCATAAAGCTGGTTTGGACAGGCATCGATCCATTTACGCAGCGCCTCGCCACCCGGCTCGGCAAAGGCCTCGCGCATCAGGCTGCCGTATTTGACGATCACCACGTCCCAGCCGAAATTCCGGAACATGGTTTCGAATTTTTCCCAGAGGCCTTCGCGCACCACCGCATCCAAGCTCTGGCGGTTATAGTCGACGACCCACCAGGTGTTGCGCAGGCCATGCTTCCAGCCCTCCAGCAACGCCTCGAAGATATTGCCTTCGTCCATCTCGGCGTCGCCGACCAGCGCAATCATCCGCCCTTCGGGACGGTCCTTGGCCCAGCCATGCGCCTTGACGTAGTCCTGCACCAGCGATGAAAACAGCGTCTGCGCGACGCCGAGACCGACCGAACCCGTCGAGAAATCTACATCATCGACGTCCTTGGTCCGCGACGGATAGGATTGCGCGCCCTTGAAGCCACGGAAGTTCTCCAGCTTCTCGCGGGTCTGATGTCCGAACAGATACTGGATGGCGTGAAACACGGGACTCGCATGCGGCTTCACCGCGACGCGGTCCTGTGGCCGGAGCACCGAGAAATACAGCGCCGACATGATGGTGGCGAGCGAAGCCGATGAGGCCTGATGGCCGCCGACCTTCAGGCCATCGATATTGGGCCTGACATGGTTGGCGTGGTGAATGGTCCACGAGGACAGCCACAGCACTTTGCGCGTCAGCGCATTCAGAATGTCGAGGCGTGAGGGTTCGATCGGCATGGCGTGCTCCCGGCCAACGGCGTTTGGCGGCTATTTTGGCTGAATGTTACCGCGGCGAGCGATGCCGAAAATCTCAAATTTTGGCGGTATACCCGCGTTTTTTGGTATAATTTGCCAAATACACCCTCCTGATAAATGGTTCATCCCAATGCATGCCCTCGACGCCATCGACCGCAAGATCCTCGGCCATCTGCAATCCGACGGCCGCATCACCATGGCCGAGCTCGCCGAGAAGGTCGGGCTGTCGGTCTCGCCCTGTCATCGCCGGGTAAAACTTCTGGAGGAGCGCGGCGTGATCACCCGCTACATCGCGACCGTCGACCAAAAGTCGGTCGGCCTTCATGTCAGCGTCTTCATCTCGATCAAGCTGGCGCGGCAGAAGGAAGAGGATCTCAACCGCTTCGCCCGCGCGATCTCGAAATGGGAGGAAGTGCTCGAGTGCTACCTGATGACTGGCAACCGCGACTATCTCTTACGCGTCGTCGCCGCCGATCTGTCTTCCTACGAAGCATTCCTGAAAAACAAGCTGACGCGGCTCGACGGCATTGCCTCAATCGAGTCGAGCTTTGCGCTCAGTCAGGTGAAATATTCAATCGCGCTGCCGGTGTGACCACACCGCGCCTTATGCGTTCGGCGAGCGCTCGGCAGCGAGCGCTGCGAGCTGCGAGTGCCGCACGCGCTCGCGATGCGCGGTATAGAGACCGCTCGCGACGATGAAGGCCGCGCCCGCGATGGTCCAGAGATCAGGCACTTCACCGAAGATCACAAAGCCGAGGAACGTGACCCAAAGCAACTGGACATAGGAAAACGGTGCCAGCACCGAGGCGTCGGCATAGCGAAACGCCAGCACAACGATCCACTGTCCGGCCGTCGACGTCAGGCCGATGATGACGCCGAACATAATATCGTGCCAGGTCGGCGTCACCCAGACCAGGGGAACCAGCGCGCAGAGAAGCGCGAAGCCCGTGATCGACGAATAGGTCATGGTGACCATCACGCGTTCGTGCCCGCTCATGCGGCGCGTCATGATCAGGCAGCAGGCCCAGGCGAATGCCGACACCACGGGGAAGAATGCGGCCGGATGGAACGCGCCGGTGCCCGGACGCAGCACGATCATCACCCCGATCAACCCGATCGCCGTCGCAACCCAGCGCCTCAAGCCGACTTTCTCGCCAAGAAACATGATCGAGAGCGCGGTGACGAATAGCGGCGAGACAAAGCTGGTAGCGGAGGCTTCCGCAATGGGAAGGAATCGCAGGCCCGAGATGAACAACAGCGAAGAGCTCAGCAGCGCGGCCCCGCGCATCACCTGCAGCACTGGACGCTGGGTCTTCAACGCGAACAGCGGCGAGGCCGGCACCATCGCCGGAACCATGATGATCAGGAAGATCAGGAACCTGATCCAGGCGATCTCGATCGAGGGCAGCGTCGTCGAGAGATATTTCGAGGTCGCGTCCGACGTGCCGAGAAAAACCGTCGAAGCGATCAACAGCGCTATTCCGCGCAGCGGCCGGTCGGCGCGCGCGGGCGCGGTCTTGACCGCCGGCTTCTGCTCGGGCGACGGCAAGGGAACGCTGTCGAGCTTTAAGGCTGCTGAAGGAGGAGTCACGGCTTGAATTGGGGGCTCACCGAATCGGGCAGCCCTCAAAAAAGCGCCATCGCGCGATTGTCACAACACCCGAAAACAGGCAGCGGATATGCGCGCAACGGGACGGCGCAACCTTTCAGCGCAACCATTCGCTCACCATGCGGCCTCAAAGCATTGGCAGGCTTCGCGGTTTCGCTCCGCGCGGGAACGCCTGGTCCAGCGCCGCAATGTCCTCGGCGCTGAGCACGAGATCGCCGGCCGCCGCGTTATCAGCGGCATGTTCCGCGCTCGATGCCTTGGGAATCGGGAACACGTGCGGATCGCGCGCCAGAAACGCCAGCGCGACCTGGCGCGTCGAAACGCGAAGGCGTTTGGCAATGGTCTGCAACAGCGCGCCACTTTTGCTGCCGGGTTGCGGAAAATCGTTATGGCCGAACGGCGAATAGGCCACCACGGCGACGTCGTGTTTTGCGCACCACGGCATCACCGCGTGCTCGATCGCGCGTTCCTGCAAATGATACAGCACCTGATTGCAGGCGATCTTTCCGTCGCCGGCGACGCCGCGCATCTCGTCGAGGTCATCCGCATCGAAATTGGAGACGCCCCAGGATCGGATTTTGCCAGCGCTCACCAGTTGCTCGAAACCGGCAACCGTCTCCGACAGCGGAACACTGCCGCGCCAGTGCAGGAGATAACAATCGAGCCGATCCGTCTTCAGGCGCGTCAACGAACGTTCGCAAGCGGCGATGGTGCTGCGCCGCGAGGCGTTGCTTGGCAGCACCTTGGACACCAAAAAGGTCTCGTCGCGTCGTCCTGCGATCGCCTCGGCGATGACGAGTTCCGCATCGCCATACATCTCGGCGGTGTCAATGTGAGTCATGCCGAGATCCAGCCCGCGGCGCAGCGCGGCAACCGCCGACTTGCGGTCGCCACGGTCGATATACCAGGTGCCCTGCCCGATGACCGAAACATCATGGCCGGTTGGTCCGAATTTCTTGTGTTTCATGGAAGTGCCCTATGGCGCGAAAGCGGGCGCACCATAGATCACATGATCTGAAACGTCGATCAGCTTGCCGCGACCAATTTGGCGCGTTCGTGGTCGGTTCCCGCTTGCGCGATCAGGCGCTTGAGTTCGGGAATGCACGAGCCGCAATTGGTGCCGGCTTTCAATTTGACGCCGAGCTCGGCCGCCGAACGGCTACCTGCGGCGATCGCATCGCAGATCGTGGTACGGCCGACGCCGAAACAGGCGCAAACGACGGGACCCGCGCTGGCCGTTCCCTGCGCAGGCTTTCCAGACAGCAACATGCGCCGCTGATCGTCGTCAAGTGAGCCGGCTGCGAACAATTCCTTGACCGCATCCCAGTCGCCGGCGTCACGCGCCGGTCCGAGAAACAGGCAAGTCTCGATCGCATCGTCCGTGAACGATGCCGCGCGATACACGCCGCCGCCAAAGTCGCAATACTCGGCAAGCTCCTCGCCGGCTACCGCGCGCAACCAGGACGACCAGCCCTTCAGCTCGGCGTTATCGGCGATGAGATAACCGAGGCCGCCATTGACGGTGGCGCGCGCCCACCAGGCATGGTCGGGCAACTTGACCGGCTTGCGCGACAGCACGAAGCCGCGAAACACATACTCATATGGCGTGATCGACGCCGGTGTCGCCTTGGCCTCCGGCTGGCCGGAAAACGGATCGATCAGGGGCGCGACCAGCGCACCGACCCGCGCGCTGGAGGCGTTGGCCGCGCTCCAATGGATCGGCGCAAACAGCATGCCGCGCTGTTGCCGCGGGCTGACGACGACCTTGAGCGTGCACTGTCCGTGATCGGTGGTGACGCGGGCGAACGATCCGTCGGCAAGCCCAAATCGTGCGGCGTCGTCGGGATGGACCTCGACGAACGGCTCGGGCAGATGCGCGCCCAGCCGCGCGCTGGTGCCGGTGCGCGTCATCGTGTGCCACTGATCGCGGATGCGGCCGGTATTCAGCCGCAGCGGCCGGCCCTCGTAGGTTTCGGTGCGCAGCACCGGCCGCTCGGGTGCAACGAACCGTCCCTTGCGGTCGCCCGTGAAGAACGCGCCGCTCGAAAAGAACCGTTCCGATGGCTCGATATCACCGTAGCGAAACGGCCACAGGATGGGCGCCATCTCGTCGAACCCTTCGTCCGACACCGAGCTCAAGGCCCCGATATCGAAATCGCGGCTGCCGTTATTCTCGAAGGATGACAGGCCTGCGTGCTCGCGAAAGATCGCCGCCGCCGAGCGGTAATCGAAAGCCGACGCAAAGCCGAGCCGCTTTGCGACCTCACTGATGATCCACCAGTCCGGCCGCGCCTCGCCCGGCGCCGGCAGAAATGCGCGCTGACGCGAGATGCGCCGCTCGGAGTTGGTGACGGTGCCGGACTTCTCGCCCCAGGCAAGCGCCGGCAGCAGCACATGAGCGCCGACGCCGACGGTGTCGTTGGAGAGCACGTTCTCGGAGATCACGAACAGTTCAAGTTTCTTCAGTGCATCGCGCGCGGCATCGGCCTCGGGCAACGACACGGCGGGATTGGTGCCCATCACCCACAGCGCCTTGATCTCGCCGCGGCCGATCGCCTCGAACATCTGCACCGCTTTCAAACCTTCATGGGTCGCGATGCGCGGCGCATTCCAGAACCGGCGCACCCGGTCGATATCGGGCGGCGTGAAGTTCATATGCGCGGCGAGCTGGTTTGCGAGGCCGCCGACTTCGCGGCCACCCATCGCGTTCGGCTGTCCCGTCAGCGAAAACGGCGACGCGCCGACCTTGCCGATCCGCCCGGTCGCCAGGTGGCAATTGAGAATCGCATTGACCTTGTCGGTGCCCTGCGCCGACTGGTTGACGCCTTGCGAGTAAAGCGTGACCACGCGTTCGGTCGCCGCGAACATTTCGAAGAAGGCCGCGACGTCCGATTCGGAAAGGCCGGTGGCCAAGGCAGTTTCCACGACGCTGCCGGCGATGGCGCGGCCGCGCGCCAGCGCTTCGTCAAAACCGCTGGTGTGACGCTCGATATATTCGCGATCGAGCACGCCATGATCGGCCAGATGCACCAACAGCCCCGAAAATAGCGCGGTATCGGTGCCGGGCTTCAGCCCCAGAAACAGATCGGCATCTTCCGAGGTGTCGGTCTTGCGCGGATCGATCACGACCATGCGCGCGCCGCGCCGCTGCCTGTTGGCCACCATGCGCTGAAACAACACCGGGTGACACCAGGCGGCGTTGGAGCCGACCAGCACCAGGAGATCGGCCTGGTCGAGGTCCTGGTAGTTTCCGGGAACGGTGTCGGCGCCGAAGGCGCGGCGATGACCCGCCACCGACGACGCCATGCACAGCCGCGAATTGGTGTCGACATTGGCGCTGCCGATGAAGCCCTTCATCAGCTTGTTGGCGACATAATAATCCTCGGTCAGCAACTGCCCGGACAGATAGAACGCGACCGCGCCCGGACCATCGCGCGCAACGATGTGGGCAAAACGATGCGCGACATGATCGAGCGCATCGGTCCAGGCAATCCGCTCCATCGCACCATTGCTGCAACGGATCATCGGATAGAGCAGACGATCTTGAAGACCCAGCGTCTCGCCGAGCGCCGAACCCTTCGAACAAAGCCGGCCGAGATTGGCCGGGTGCGAGGGATCGCCGGAAATCGCGGCGCCCCCGCGTCCATCGGGCGTCGCCAGCACGCCGCAACCGACGCCGCAATAGGGGCAGGTCGTCGATGTGGTCTGAAGGGAAGTATCGACCGCAGTCATCGCAAGCGCCCGATCATGCCGCGACGGCCAATGGCGCGGCCGGCCGGCCGAACATCATGTCCTTGCGAACGGCCGCAATGTTTTCGCGCTTGCGGATCAGTTCGAGATACCAGAGCGCATCGCTGGTATCGCCGACCAGCACGGCGCCGATCAGGCGACCGTCTTCGATCACGAGTTTCCTGTAGACGCCGCGCCTGACGTCGCTGAGCACGCTGGTTTCGCTGCGATCGCTGCCGAGAAAGTCGCCGGCTGAAAATACGCCGACGCCGGACACCTTGAGATTGGTGGCGACCACACTGCCGGTATAGGCGGCGTTGCGGCCTGCCAGATGCTGCGCCAGCACCCTGGCCTGCTCATAGGCCGGTTCGACCAGGCCATAGCAGATGCCGCGATGTTCGGCGCATTCGCCGAGTGCGAAGATGCCGGCCTTGTCGGTCTGAAGCTGATCGTCGACGATGACGCCGCGATTGACGGCAATGCCGCCTTCCTTGGCCAGCGTGATATTGGGCCGGATGCCGGCAGCCAGGATCACCACATCGGCGTCGATCCGCTGCCCGTCGCTGAGTTCGACGCCTTCGACACGCCGCTCGCCGACGATGGCCTTGGTACTGGCGTTGAGCAGAACCTTGATGCCCTTGTTCTCGACCAGCGATTTGAGCAGCGCGGCCGCCGGCGCGTCGAGCTGGCGCTCCATCAAGCGATCCATCAGGTGAACCAGCGTCACCGGCGCACCGGCCTTCGCGAGCCCATAAGCGGCTTCCAGCCCGAGCAATCCGCCGCCGATCACGACCACGCGCTTTTTGGCGGCAGCCAGCGTCAGCAGCAAATCGACGTCCCGGCTGTCGCGGAAGGTGTGCACGCCGGACAGTTCGACGCCGGGCACATTGAGCCGCAGCGGCGTTGATCCGGTCGCTAGCACCAGCTTGGAGAAGCCGACACTCTCTTCACCGGCGATCTTCAGCTCACGGCGGCCGACATCGATCTCGTCGACGGTGCAGCCATATTTCAGCGTGACCCCGCGGTCGCGCCACCAATTGGCCGGCTTGAGCTCGATTTCATGCGATGCGGTTTCGCCCGCCAGAACCGAGGACAGCAGCACGCGGTTATAGGCAAGCCGCGGCTCGGCGCCGATGACGGCGATCGCATACCGCCCGAGGGCGACCTTGGCGAGTTCATCGACGAGGCGCGCGGCCGCCATGCCATTGCCGACGATGACGAGCGATTCACTCATCAATGTTTCCTATTCAGCAGCTTGCGAGTTGCCATAGGCTTCCGAAACCATGAAGCCGGACAGCGTTGCGTAGGCGGTGGTCCTTGCACTGGCGACATCAGTGGTCCAGGCTTCGCCCAATCCCTTTTCCAGCGTCCACAGCAAGGCGGCGCCAACGACGGGGTAGTGCTCGGCCTTGGCGCCATAGGCGAGATGGCGTTTGGCCAGCGCGCTTGCCGCGGGAAGGATCGAAGGCAGATCGGAAAGACCGTTTACGACCGCGGCAAGCATGGCGATCAGCTTCTTGCGCTGCTCGGTCATGTCGGCGGGGAACATCGCCTTCACCTGCGGAGCAATTTCGAACAGGCGGTCGTAGAACAGCACCGCCGCCTTATCGGCGATCGGCACCACCTTGGAGAAACTCTGTTGCACAAGCTTGACCTGATCCGGCGTCATATCTTGCTCCTGCCTGTTGCTTTTTCGCTTTAGGTCCTCGTCCCGCGTGCGGAACGAGGTCGATCTTTCAACCGCGAAGGCTCGCGGGACTTGTTTTCAGCTCAGATCCGCGCCTCGGCGAGACCCGTCGCGCTAGCCTCCGCCGGGCTGCGGCGCAGGTAGAACCACCAGGTGAAGGCGAGGCAGATCGCGTAGAAGCCGAGGTAGATCACGAGCGCGAGCTGCGGGCCGCCGGTCACCGCGATCGACTTGCCGAAGCCGCTCGGAATGAAGTAGCCGCCGCAAGCGCCAATCGCGCCGATGAAGCCGAGCGCCGCGCCGCTCTCGATGCTCGCGGTCTTGATCGCCATCGCACGGCCGGCATCGCCCTTGCCGCGCGCCTTGCGCAGATTTTCCTCGCGGAAGATCGAGGGGATCATCCGGTAGGTCGAGCCGTTGCCGATGCCGGTGGTCACGAACAGGATCAGGAACATCGCCAGGAAGCCGGTGAAGTCCTTGATGCCTACGAAATAGATGACGCCGATCGTGGCCGCCGCCATCGCGATGAAGTTCCAGAACGTGATGATCGCGCCGCCGATCTTGTCGGCGAGCAAGCCGCCGAACGGGCGCGACAGCGAACCGACCAGCGGACCGAGGAACGCGATGCCGATCGTGATCTGCGGAAATTGCGTCTTGATCAGAAGCGGAAACGCGGCGGAATAGCCGATGAAGGATCCGAACGTCCCGATATAGATAAAGGACATGATCCAGGTGTGCTTGCGCTTGACGATCGCGAGCTGATCCTTGAACGAGGACTTCGCCGAGGTCAGGTTGTTCATGAAGAACACGGCGCCGCAGACCGCGATGATCAGCGGGATTACCCACATCAGGCCGGCATTCTGCAAATAGACGCCGGAGACCGGTGTCGCCTGGTAGAGATTGATGACGCCGAGGCCCATCAGGATCGGCGTGATCAGCTGAACGCTGGACACGCCGATATTGCCGCCGGCGGCATTGAGGCCCAGCGCCCAACCCTTCATGCGGTCGGGATAGAAGAAAGAGATGTTGGCCATGCTGGAGGCAAAATTGCCGCCGCCGAGGCCCGCGGTCGAAGCCACCAGCAGCATCAGCCAGAACGGCGTGTCGGGCTGGCTGACGAAATAAGCAAGTCCGAAGGTCGGAATGAAGAGAACCGCGGCCGAGAAGATCGTCCAGTTGCGGCCGCCGAACGTCGTCACCGCAAAAGTATAGGGAAAGCGCATTAACGAGCCGATCAGGCCCGGAATGGCGACAAGCTGAAAGAGTTCGTCGGTTGTATAGTGAAAGCCGGCGGCCGGCAGCTTGGTCGCGACGATGCTCCAGATCAGCCAGACGGAAAATCCGATATGCTCGGCGACGATCGACCAGATCAGGTTGCGGCGGGCCGTCACCTTGCCCCTGGTCTCCCAGAAGGTCGGATCTTCAGGGTTCCAGTCGGAAATCCAGGTCGGGTCTTTCGCGCTCATTGAAAATTCCTTTGTCTGAAGGTCCTGTCGGATCGCCAGCCGGAGGGCACGGCAGCGCGTTCCGGGCGAAGCCCGGTCAAGCGGTCGCAATTCGGATGAATGGCTTTTCAGCGGACGGCGTCGATGGCGTCCCCACAAAGGTTATTCAAGCTTCGTGCCAAGCCCGCGAAAGACAAAAACATAAACCAGGACAATGTTTTACTCCTGATCGACCGATTCTCTGGCCAACAGCAATCCGCATTCAAAATTTGCAGTCGCTCATTTGTTGTGCGCCGCACAAAGGTTGAGCAGATACGCTCAAAAAAGCACCCGCACCTCGCTGGAAAGCCGGCTGCACGCCAATTTTGCGCAAGCTCTGAACAAGGTGCTCAAATTTCGCGGCGGATTTGCCCAAGGACATCGCAGCATCGCGGCCACGGCGGCGCGAAGCGATATGGCATGTCGATTGCATCGCTTAATCGCTAGTCAACGAAGACTGCGATCTACCGGATTGCTCAAGGCCGCGCTGGCTGAAAAACAATCAGACGTCACCCCCGAGCGAGGCAACTTCGGCTCAAGCTGCGATGTCCTCGAGACATCGCCCGTCGAGTTTCCCTTGGCTTGTCCTCGACCGAGACATGGGCGGATGACGCAGCAATCCACGGATGCCGACATCATCATCGTGAAGAGCAATCCGGAGCTTGCGACTTCGGATCGACAATCACTGCGAGCCGCCGCGCCCTGGCTGAACCTGACCAAAGAGGACTTTCAATGTCTTATCTCGTGCCTTCGGAATTCGTGACCAAGATGGTGGATGCCGGAGAATCCAAGATCTTCATGTCAACGCGGGACACCGTGATCCGCGCCTATATGGCCGGCGCCATCCTGGCGCTCGCCGCCTGGTTTGCAGTCACGATCAACGTCAACACCGGCCAGCCAATCGTTGGTGCGCTGTTGTTTCCCGTTGGCTTTTCCATGCTCTATCTGCTGGGCTTCGATCTGTTGACAGGCGTATTCGTGCTCACTCCGCTGGCGCTGATCGACAAGAGGCCCGGCGTCACGCTTTATGGCGTGCTGCGAAACTGGGGGCTGGTGTTCATCGGCAACTTCGCCGGCGCGCTGACGGTTGCTTTCATGATGGCATTCGTCACGACCTTCGGCTTTACGCAGGATCCCGACAAGGTCGGCGCAGCGCTCGGCAATATCGGCGAATCGCGGACGCTCGGCTACGCTTCGCATGGCGCCGCCGGCATGGTCACGCTGTTCATTCGCGGCATGCTCTGCAACTGGATGGTTTCGACCGGCGTGGTCGGCGCCATGATCTCCACCACCGTCCCCGGCAAGGTGATCGCGATGTGGATGCCGATCCTGGTGTTCTTCTATATGGTGTTCGAGCATTCGGTCGTGAACATGTTCCTGTTTCCGTCGGGACTGATGCTGCACGCCAAATTCTCGATCATGGATTACTTCATCTGGAATGAAATCCCGACCGTGCTCGGCAATCTCGTCGGGGGACTCTCCTTCACCGGATTGACGCTCTACGCCACGCATGTGCGCACCGCGCCCAAGCGTGACACCAAGGCGGCACCGGTCCGCGTCGCGGTCTAACGCTTCAACCCGGGAGTCCGCCGCCAATCGTCGCTTTGGCGGGCTCCCTTTTTCCGTAGGCAATCATGCCGGCCGAATTGCGGATATCGCTGGGGCAATGTTCGGACAAAGGCCGCAAGCCGACCAATCAGGATTTCCATGGCGCGCTGATCCCGACTGAGCCGCTGCTGGCACTGAAAGGCATCGCCGTTGTCATCGCCGACGGCATCAGCTCGAGCGAAGTCAGTCACATTGCGAGCGAGTCGGCAGTCAAGAGCTTCCTGACCGACTATTACTGTACGTCCGAATCCTGGTCGGTGAAGACGTCCGCCCAGCGCGTGCTGGCGGCAACCAATGCCTGGCTGCATTCACAGACACGGCGCAGCCAATATGCCTATGACCGGGACAAGGGCTACGTCTGCACTTTCACTGCGCTGGTGCTTCGATCGACGACGGCGCACATCTTCCATGTCGGCGATTGCCGCGTCTATCGCCTTGCGGATCACACGCTCGAACAGTTGACGGACGATCATCGCGTGATCGTTTCATCGGAGCAGACCTATCTCGGTCGGGCGCTCGGCATTAATCCGCAAATCGAAATCGACTATCAGGCACTGTCCGCCGAAACAGGCGACGTGTTCGTGCTCGCCACCGACGGCGTTTACGAACATGTCAGCGGACGGTTCATCGCAACCGCGGTGAGAGAACACCCCGCCGACCTCGATGCCGTCGCAAGACGCATCGTCGACGAGGCCTTGCAACATGGCAGCCAGGACAACCTGACGATCCAGATCGTGCGGATCGATGAAACGCCATCGCGCGAGGCGAGCGAGATACTTCAACCGTCATCGGAACTGCCGCTTCCGCCGCTGCTCGAGGCACGCAGCGTCTTCGACGGCTACCAGATCGTCCGCGAACTGCATGCGAGCCATCGCAGCCATATTTATCTTGCCGTCGATACCGACAGCGACGCGCTGGTTGGAATCAAGATTCCCTCGATCGACCTGCGTGACGATCCGGCCTACCTCAAACGCTTCATGATGGAGGAATGGGTCGCCCGCCGCCTCGACAGCCCGCACGTGCTTAAACCTTGCCAGCCCTCGCGAAAGCGCAACTATCTCTACGTCGCGATGGAATATGTCGAGGGACAGACGCTGCGGCAATGGATGATCGACCATCCCAAACCCGATCTGGAAACCGTGCGCAACATCGTCGAGCAGGTCGCGAAAGGTCTGCGGGCGTTTCATCGCAAGGAAATGCTGCATCAGGATCTGCGGCCCGACAACATCATGATCGACAAGACCGGGACGGCCAAGATCATCGACTTCGGCGCGACGAAAATCGCCGGGGTCGCCGAAGTTGCGGCTCCGGTTGCAGCCGACGATATTCTCGGCACCGCGCAGTACACCGCACCAGAATATTTCCGCGGCGAAGGCGGCTCAGCACGCTCCGACTTGTTCTCGCTCGGCGTGATCGCCTACCAGATGCTGACGGGCCAATTGCCGTATGGCGCCCAAATCGCGCAAGCCCGAACCCGGTCGCAATTCAACAAATTGAGATACAAGTCCGCCTCGGAGACAAATCGCGATGTCCCGGTATGGATGGACGCCGCGTTGCGGCGGGCGGTGCACACCGATCCGGCGAAGCGTTACGACAGCCTGTCCGAATTCGTTTACGACCTCCGCCACCCCAATCCGAATTACGTCAACGCCTCCGCGCGGCCGCTGATCGAACGCAATCCGAACCTGTTCTGGAAGTGCACGACGGCGCTGCTTGCGTTGATCGTGATCGTCTTGCTGGCGAGAGGACACTGAGGCCGGGAAGCCTCACGCGTCCTCGCTCACCGCCGCCATCGGCTTCGGCGCCACGCCCTGTCCGGGCTTCAGACGGAATTCGTAGGTCATGAGATGCCACGGCGCCTTGGCCGGCTTACCGTCCGGCATGGTAGGGTCGGTACGCTTCTCGACCTTGGCGATCAGCTCTTCCTTCACCCCGAACACGACGTCGGTGTCGATGTATTTGTCGCCTTCGACGAAGACGTGCGTGACCAGCGGCTCGTGTCCGGGCGCGTTCACCAGGAAATGCACGTGGGCCGGGCGCATCGGATGACGATGCAGCGCCAAGATCATCTGTCCGACCGGACCGTCGGTCGGGATCGGATAGCTGCACGGCAAAATGGTGCGGAAGTAGAACCGGCCGTCGGCATCCGTGACAAAGCGGCCGCGCGAGGACGGACCTGCCGTCTCGTAATCCGGCTTCTGTGAATCGTACCAGCCGTCATCATCGGCATGCCAGATATCGACGGGCACGTTGGCGAGCGGCTTGCCCTCGAGATTGGTCACACGACCCTGCACGAACATCTTCTCGCCTTCGAGATTGGGTGAGACGTCGGTGCCATGCGGCATCACCTTGTGCTCGCCGACATAGAACGGGCCGAGCACGGTGGTTTCGGTCGCGCCTTCGCGCTGGCGGTGATTGACCGCGTCGACCAGCATCGAGACACCGAGCACGTCCGAGAGCAAAATGAATTCCTGCCGGCTTGGCGTGCACTTCTGGCCGACGCGGGTCAAGAAGTCGATCGCGTATTCCCATTCGGCGAAGGTCAGATCGGTCTTGCGCACGAAGGCATGCAGCGACTTCACGAGTTCTTCCATCAGGAACTTGATCCGGGGGTCCTGGACTTCCTCGAAGCTCTTGATGACGGCGTCGGTAAGTTCGGTCTCGCTGAACTGGGGCATTTCGCTGCGTCCTTGGGGTTACGTCTATTTGGCGCCAATCTATACCTTTAGATCGGTCATTGGAACGCCATGCCGATATGGGCTAAGAGCTACATTCCGCTTTTCAAGAGGTGAAATACTATGCCGAGCCCGCTTGCCCTCGCCTCGCCCGAAGCCGCCGGCATGTCAAAAGCCGCGCTTGAGCGGATCGACCGCCATTTGCGCGAGCGCTACATCGAGACCCGCCGCTTTCCCGGCACCCAGCTCATGGTCTATCGGCGCGGCCGGCTCGTTCACAATTCCTCGCAAGGGCTGGCCGATATCGAGCGGAAGGTCGCGGTCAAGGACGACACGATCTACCGCATCTACTCCATGACCAAGCCGGTCACCAGCATCGCCTTCATGATGCTGGTCGAAGAAGGCCGCGTCGCGCTCGACGAGCCCGTCCATAAATATATTCCGGAATGGAAAAACCTCGGCGTGTTCCAGGCCGGGGTGTGGCCGGCGTTTCTCACCCGACCGCCGTCCAGGCCGATGCAGATCATCGATCTGATGCGGCATACGTCCGGCCTGACCTACGGCTTCCAGCAGCGCGGCAATGTCGATGCCGCCTATCGCGAACTGAAAATCGGCGAGGTCGAGAAGGCCGGCACGCTGCAATCGATGATCGAGGGCCTCGCCAAGCTTCCACTGGAGTTCTCGCCGGGCGAAGCCTGGAATTACTCGGTCTCCACCGACGTAATCGGCTATCTCATCGGCCTGATCAGCGGCAAGCCGTTCGAACAATTCCTGCAGGAGCGCATCTTCGATCCGCTTGGCATGAAGGACACCGGCTTCTTCGTCCCAGCCGACAAGGCGCGCCGCCTGGCGGCATGCTATTCGGCGAGTCCGCAAGGCGCCATGACCTTTCACGCCACCGACCGCAAAGGCGGACTGACGCTGCAGGACGATCCGGCGACCTCATCCTTCCTGTCGCCGCCCGATCTCATTTCCGGCGGCGGCGGACTGTGCTCGACCTCGGCCGATTATCTCAGCTTCTGTCGCGCGCTGCTCAATGGCGGCGAGCTCGACGGCGTGCGGCTGGTCGGTCCGAAAACGCTTCAGTTGATGACGGCAAACCATCTGCCCGGCGGCAAGACGCTGCCGGAACTGTCGCGGTCGCTGTTCTCGGAAGCGACCTACCACGGCATCGGCTTTGGTCTCGGCTTTTCGGTGACGCTCGATCCGGCGCGGACGCTTATTCCCGGAAGCGCGGGTGAATATGCCTGGGGCGGCGCGGCAACGACCTCGTTCTGGATCGACCCGCTGGAAGAGCTGATTGCGATTTTCATGACGCAGGTATTGCCGTCGACCGCAACGCCGATTCGGCGCGAGCTGCGCACCATGGTCTATTCAGCCATCACCGACAGCAATCTTTAGATTCAACCGATGGTCTGAAGGCTCGGAAAAGTCTCGAGCAGCCAGATGCTGACTGCCGAAACGCCGCCGGTCAGAAAGCCGATGCCGGTGACGACGAGCAGCACGCCCATCGCCTGCTCGACCCGCGCCAGGTGCTTTTTCATGCGCGCGAACAGCGTCGAAAACTGCTCGACCATGAAGGCGGCGATCAGGAACGGAATGCCAAGACCTGCAGAATAGACCGCGAGCAGGCCGGCGCCTTTGGTCACCGTCGCCTCCGAGGCCGCGATCGACAGGATCGCGGCTAGGATCGGACCGATGCACGGCGTCCAGCCGAACGCAAAGGCAAGCCCCATCAGGTAGGCGCCCCACAGTCCGACGGGTTTGGGGATCGGCAAGCGCCCTTCCCGCATCAACAGATCGATCCGCGTCAGCCCGAGAAAGTGCAGCCCCATGACGATGATGACGCAGCCAGCGAGAAGCGACAGCTCCGCCGACCAGGCATGGATGAAACCGCCGATCAGCGAGGCGCTGGCGCCAAGCGCCACGAACACGGTGGAGAAGCCGAGCACGAACATGACCGCCGAAATCATCACCGCGCGGCGCGAGGCCGACACCGCCTCGTCATTGGCGACGTGCTCGATGGTCGCGCCGGTCAGGTACACGAGATAAGGCGGCACCAGCGGCAACACGCAGGGCGACAGGAAGCTGACGAGGCCGGCAATCAGCGCGGCGGGGATCGAGACGTCATGGATCATGATGGGCGCTGATGTAGCGGATATGCGCCATTCCGCAAAATCACGAGGGCGGGCCCGATATCACGGTTTCGGCAGGCGTGCGGCGCTATTTGACCAGCTTGAGCGACACCGGCGGCCGTGGCCGCGATCCTTCCTGCGGTTTGCTGTGCGCCGGCCTTGCATCAGCCTCCCGCAGCATTGCATCGCACAAAGCCTTCAGCTCCGAGTCTTCGACCCGGTTCAGCTTGATCCGAAGCGCCAGGATCGCGACCGAAACCAGCTGTGCCGTGTCGTGATCGCCATTATGGACCAGGGCCGCCTGGCATTCCTCGAGGGTCGCCAGCACGTCCCGCAGATTTTCTTCGACATAAACCACAGCGTGTTTCCGTTATCGAGCCCGCAAGATGGCGTTGGACCGATCAACACCTTGCCACCAGAAAAAGTCCCGCCGCATTAGGACCGAGAAGATAGATTTCGTCCTTACACAGATTTGTGACATCACAGCCTATCCCGTATTGATCCGGCCGCAACCGGACCATGCGACGGCCTTCCATGCAGGGCTCGCACTGCTGCGCCGCGAAAGCCGGTTTCAGTTCGCTCCCACCACAGCGGCGGCCGTGCAATAGGCCGCCAACCAATCTGGCGAGGCCGCGGCCGACGCGTCAAATCGTCCCGCTCCAGGCTGGTACCAAGGTTCTTACACGACCTATGGCTTGCAAACCCGACAGAAACGACCCTTAGATGCAAACTACCAGGGGAAAAACGCCGTTGGTAGCGCGATTTGTCGGTGGGTTTCAGCGAGGCATGATGACAGGAACGCTCGCAACGAGATACCGTTCGGCTCGCATTACGAACGTCATTCATTTACTTGGCAATTTGACGGCCATTAAGGCTGCCCGTAGAACGCCCTAAATCTCCGTAGATTCCCGGATTTGGGTGCGGTTCTCCACCATTAGAACAGACTCTGGAACCAATGTATAAGAAGTGACCTCGGATTCCGTTTATTCAGGCGCTTCGTGAACGAAGGACGGGTACAAGCAGTATGAACAAATCCATAGCGAAAAAGATGAAGCAGCGCAGTGCCGGCAAGCCGGATATCGAGCTTGGCAAGCGCATCCGGTTGCGGCGCGTGGAACAGAAGATTTCGCAGGCCGAGCTAGGCGAACAGCTCGGCGTGAGCTTCCAGCAGGTCCAGAAGTACGAAAAAGGCGTCAATCGCGTCGGCGCTGCGCGCTTGCAGCAGATCGCAACCGCGCTCGATGTGCCCGTCACCTTCTTCTATGACGGCGACAGCAAGGCGCGCGAAGTGGAAAGCCTGCTGTTCCTCGATAGCGCCTTCAGCCTTCGGTTGCTTCGCGCCTACAGCAAGATCAAGGATCAGACGGTTCAGCGTCAGCTCGTCTCCCTGATGGAATCGATCGCGGCCAACGAAGACTGAACCGCCACACTAGTGAGCGGCTTGCTTCGCGGCGCCGCGGACGTGATCGATCAGGTCTAGCGGATCGGCTGGCGCGCAGTGGTCGCGCCACGCAACATGCTGGTCCGGCCGCGACAGCACGAGCGTTTTAGCGTCGACGAGTTCAATCGGTGCGGTCACATTGATCACCTTGAGCGGCAGTTTCCGCTCTTCGGCAGCCTGCACCAGCGGCCCGACATCGATCGCCGGGTCGAAGCGCAACAGCGTGAATTCGGGTCCCATCCGGTCGTAAAGCGAGGTTCCGTCGCCGCCCCAGAGATGCGGGGTGCGGCATCCCGGAACGGTTGACGGCGTGAAGCTCCCCATCGTGTAAGCGGGCGGCGAAGCGCCGTCATAGAAGATGATCGGCGAGCGGTCGTAGTAGCTGCCGAAATTGAGACCGGCGCAGGCATATTGCTGGACGTTGATCTCGTAAGTGAGGCGGCCGATCTCCCGGCGCATCCGTTCGCCCTCCGCGCTCGCCTCTTCGATCGTCTCCGGCACGGCGCCGCGGCGGCGGATCTCGGCCTCGGCATGCGACATGGCAAACCGCGACACCTGGCTGGTGATCGGCAGACGCTCGGCCTCATAGGCGTCGAGAATCGAGGAAGGCGCCCAGCCGTTGAGATGGGCCGCCAGCATCCAGGACAGGCTCGTGGCGTCGGCAATTCCGGCGTTCATGCCATAGCCCGCATATGGCACCCAGATATGGGCGGCATCGCCGGCGATGAAGGCGCCACGATCGCGGAATTTGCTCGCGATCAGCCGTCGTCCGACCCAGTCTTCCTTCGAGATCACCTCATACTCGAAATCAGGCCCTACCCCCAGGATAGCGCGAATGCAGCCATCGCGATCCACGGAATCGAACTCACCCTCGCCTGGCCTTAAGTAGTTGTGCACGAGCCAGCGCTCGCGGCCATCGATCGCATAGACCATGCCGGAACGGCGCGGATTGATGGCGCCGGTGCCCCAGGCCGGCGCGCAATGCTGCAAGGACATCAGCTCGGCGCTGCAAATATAGGTCGACTGCACGCGCTGGATGACCGCATCGCCTTCAAAGGCAGCACCAATCGCCTTGCGGACGATCGACCGCGCGCCGTCGCATCCGATCAGATAGCGGCATCGCATCGATCTCGTTGCGCCGCTATCGAGATCACGCAAGGTCACCTCCGTGAAGGCGTCGCCGATCCTGACATCGTCGACCGCGGTGCGGTTGAGGATGCGGATGCGTTGTTGATCCGTCGCATGCTCGAACAGGATCGGCTCGAGAAAAATCTGGTTGATGCGATGCGGCGGCTCCGGCGTCGGCCAATTGCAATCCGGACCCTCCTTGCAGGTGAAGCGGTCGCGGCGGCAGGGAATCGGAATTCGCGTCAATTCCTCGCCCGTGAACGTCGTGCGGTAGCTGACGTCATGCGGATAATCGGCGGGCAGGCCTGAATTGCGGACTTTTTCGGCGAGCCCCAGCCGCCGGAAGATCTCCATGGTGCGGGCGGCGACATGATTGCATTTGGGCTCGGGCGGCTGGCCCGCCGCGCGCGCCTCGGCCACCGTCACCTCGACCCCGCGCCAGGCCAGGTCGATCGCCAGGGTCAGCCCGACCGGCCCGGCGCCGACGATCAGGACATTCGCGTCGACATCAGCCATCGAACCTCCCGGAGAAAGCGCCTTGTTCTTAAAAGGTTTGCGCTTATCCGAACCAGATTAGCCGTGCGGCAGACATATCAAAAGTGGTCGCGGACGGGCGGACTGACGGATTCGGGCTTAAGGGGACGGCAACGCTCATGATCGATAGTGCGGGTCACCGATTCCGCGCCCCGGCGCCGGATCTTTGCCTGTCTTGACGTTGCTCAATGCCTTACTTCCAGCTTTGCTTTAGGGACTTTGCGATGCGAACCATTCCTTTCCTTGCCGCCTCAGCGATCCTGCTGGCGAGCGCCCCCGCCTTTGCCCAGAACAATGGCCCGGTCCCGGTGGCCCCCAAGCCGCCGGCAGCAGTGCATGCCGCCAAGCCGGCGGCGTCGACCCCGGAATCGCGTTCGGCGGCGGCGCTCGCGCTATCGCATGAGCCGACCTTCGACGAGGGCACGGCGCAGCGGATCAAGGAGGCGGCGCTGAGCTATTCGGACATCGCGGTCCGCGGCGGCTGGCCGATGATTCCATCGGACGCCAAATTCGCGCTGGGTGTCGCCGGCCCCAATGACGAGCTGTTGCGCCGGCGGCTGATCATCACCGAGGACCTCGCCGCCGACAAAGCCTCCGGGCCGTTTGATGAAGCGCTCGCCGAGGCCGTCAAGCATTTCCAGGTCCGCCATGGCCTTGCCGCCACCGGCACGGTGACGCCGCGCACGCTGGCCGCCCTCAATGTTACGGTTCAAAAGCGGATCAGGCAGCTCGAGGCCTCGCTGGAGCGGCTGCAAAACATGAGCTTCCCGTTCGGCCAGCGCTATGTCGTCGTCAACATCCCGGCGACGTTTGCCGAAGCCGTCGAGAACGATGTCGTGGTGCGGCGCTATCGCGTGATTGTCGGCAAAACCGAAAAGCCGTCGCCGACGCTGACCGCGGAAATCACCAGCGTCAATCTCAACCCGACCTGGACCGTCCCCTCCTCGATCGCCAAAACCGAGATCTCCGCGCATATGCGCAAGGACCCGAGCTATCTTTCGCGGATGCACATGGAGGTGCTCGACGCCCACGACCATCCGATCGATCCCGCGTCGGTCGACTGGTCCGGCAGTCACACGCCGAACTTCACGGTGCGCCAGCAGAACGGCACCTGGAATGCGCTGGGACAGGTGAAGATCGATATGCCCAACCCGTACTCGGTCTATATGCACGACACCAATCAGCGCAATCTGTTCAGCGACGACTATCGCTTCGATTCCCACGGCTGCTCGCGCGTCGACAATGTCCGCGATCTCGCCGTCTGGCTGTTGCAGGAGGAAATGCCGAAGTGGAACCGCGCCGCGGTCGATGCGGCGATCGCCAGCGGCCAGCGCGAAGACATCGTTCTGCCGAAGAAGGTACCGGTGGCCTGGATTTATCTGACGGCGTGGATGACCCGCGACCAGACCATCCAGTTCCGCAACGACATCTACGACCAGGATGAACAGCTTCTGGAAGCCACCGCCGAAGAAGCCGCCTTCTTCAACCAGGCCGCCAGTCACCCCTTGACTGCGCACCTGGCGCGATAGAGTAACCGCTCACCCCGGCACCAGGGCTTTCGCATTGTCTTTGAAAAAAAGCGCCGGCACGTCGAACTTGCCGGTCTGCAGATCGTATCTGCACCGCCAGCCGTTCACGACGCCGGTCTGCATCGGCTTGCGGCCCTTGACGTCAGCGTCACCCGAAAGGCCGATGAGCAGATAGCGGTTCGCAGGCCACTCGACGCCGAGCCAGCGATAGTTCTCCTCCGTCCCCTTCACCAGATTAGCCGCAATGTGATACTCGGGATCCTTCCTGACCTTTCGCCATTCCGGGCGGCTCTTCAAGTAGGCCCACGCCAGATCGGCGAGCGGCTTGCCGGTCGCGGCAACGAAGCCCTGCGGCGTGAGACGATACAGATAAAGCGTCTGCTCGCCCGAGCCGGTCTTTTGCATCCGCACGATCCATTTCAGATCGCCGGTGAAGCGAAACCCGGCTGGATAATCGTCCTGCTCCGGATCGAGCCGATTGAACGTGCCCTCCCGGCGCACCCAGAACTGCCATTTCCAGTCATCGGCGTCCTTGTTCACGTATTGCTCGATCGTGATCCGCCGTCCGGCGACTTTTGGGTGAATTCCGGATCGAGGGTGTAGCCGGCGGGCGGCGCCGCAGGCTCGGCCGCGGCCGCGCCGATGTTGCAGACGCCGATCCCGCAAGCGACGAACAGGCCGATCAAGGACGTTGCAACCTTCATTTTCGCGGCCCCCTTTGACCCGATCCCATTTGGTCTCACAGGCCATGATCCGGTTCACTTGAAGGGATGCGGCAGAAAAACTGCCGGTGCGGCGACTTCGACCAGCGACTGTCCGGAAACCGCCGTCCGTTCGACCTTGATTTGAATCAATCCCGAATCGGCATCTGGTGAGCAAGATGACCGTGCGGAGGATAACATCATGGCCGGCAACGTCCTCATATCGCCCAGCGACCTCTCCGCGATGTCGAGAGCCGAACCGGTGGTTCTCATCGACACGCGCGATCCCAGTGTCTATGCCGAGGCGCACATCCCGGGAGCCGTCAATCTGCGGGAAGTCTTTACGTATCTGGCAACGTCGACCCCGGAAGGCGCCGAGGCCCTCAAAACCACCTTTGCCACAGCGTTCGGCAAGGCCGGTCTCGGCGGCAATGAGACCGCTGTCATTTACGAGCAATCGATGAGTACGGGATTTGGCCAGTCGTGCCGCGGCTACGTGCTGCTTCGTTCGCTGGGCTATCCAAAGATCAAGGTGCTTCATGGCGGCTTCGCTGCATGGGTTGCCGCGGGATTGCCGACCACCTCGGCGGTTACTACGCCGACCGAAAGGAAGTTTCCCCTTGATCCCCGCGGCGATCGCATCCTGGTCAACCTGGAGCGGATGAAGTCTGCGGTCAACGACCGCCGGATCGTCAAGTTGGACGTCCGAGACGTCGATGAATGGATCGGCGAAAGCTCGTCCCCTTACGGCAAAGATTTCTGCCCGCGCAAAGGACGAATTCCAGGTTCGGTCTGGATCGAATGGTACAGAATGATGAAGCCAACCCCCGTTGGCCAGATGTTCAAGTCACCGGCCGAGATTTTGGCCGAGTGCGCGAGCGTCGGCATCACGCCGACCACGCCGGTCATCGTCTACTGCTTCAAAGGCGCGCGGGCCTCCAACACGTTCGTCGCGCTGGAAGAGGCGGGAATCAAGGACGTCAGTATCTACTTCGGGTCATGGAACGAATGGTCTCGTGATCCCGCGTTGCCGATCGAGGAAGGCTTGCCTTATTCGGTGTCGCAATCAGCAGCTTGAAATCCAACATGTCGTTTTGAAAGGGGCATCCATGATCAACGTTGGCAATGTGGATCGCGTGGTCCGTTTTCTGGTCGGAGTCGCATTGATTGTCGCGGTATTCGTCCCGCAATTTAGTGGGCTCTTCGAAGGCTGGGGAAATTGGCGATACGTCGTCGGCGCGGTCGGGATTGTTCTCTTGGCCACTTCGATATTTCGTATCTGCCCGCTCTACTCGATGTTGGGCATCAACACCGGCGCAAAAGCCTAAGACGGCCGGATTTGGCTTCTTGCTACCTGAGAGCGATCCGCCTCTCATCGGCAAGCCGACGGCAGCTTTGCGCTGCAAGCATGGACCGGGCGCTACCCTGCGCCCGCAAGACCTTATGCGGTAATCGAGACCCTTCCGCCATTGCGGCTCAGGCGTAGCAATGCTTCATTGCGCGGGCGAACTGATCACCCGTAAAGCCAAGGCCCGCTATGCTCGACGTTCCCGCCCAGAATCAAAAATCCTTTGCCGACGGCAAGATCCTCAAAAGCATTACCGAGGGCGTCGGCATCATCACCTTCAACAATCCCGGCAAGCGCAACGCGATGTCGATCGAGATGTGGGAGGGGCTCGGTGCGGCGCTGATCGAGTTGCGCGACGACGACAGCGTGCGGGTGGTGATTTTGACCGGCGCCGGCGACAAGGCCTTCATGTCGGGCGCCGACATCAGCCAGTTCGAGAAGAACCGGCGCGACGCCAAGGCCAACGAGGAATATAACCGCAAGAGCGACGCGCAGCGCGCCCTGCTCGCCGATTACCCGAAGCCGACAATCTCGTGTATCCGCGGGTTTTGCCTCGGCGGCGGCATGCAGATCGCGATGCTGACCGATATGCGGTTCGCCTCGGAGAACAGCCAGTTCGGCATTCCCGCCGCCAAGCTCGGCATCGCCTATGGCTTCGAGGGCTTGCGGCACCTCGTCTCCCTGGTCGGGCCGTCCTGGGCGCGGCTGATCCTTTATACCGGCATGCGGATCGATTCTGCCGAGGCGCTACGGATCGGCCTCGTCGATCGCGTGATGGCCGACCGCAAGCTGTGGGAAGAAACGCTGGAGATCGCCCGTACCATTTCCGGCAATGCACCGCTGGCTGTGAAGGCGGCGAAGATCACCATCGCGCAGGTGCTGAAGGACAAGGACGAGCGCGACATGGCGGCGATCAAGGCGATCGGGACTGCCTGCATGGACTCGGAAGATTTTCGCGAGGGGCGGCAGGCGTTCATGGAAAAGCGCAAGCCGCAATTCAAGGGACGGTGAAGTCCTGCGCGACGGAATGCCGATCCGCCGCGAAAAGCCTTGTCGCTGCCGCTATTGTCATCTTCCCTTGTCCGGGGAATTCATTAGCCTGATTCCAATTTCCATCTGCTGACGGACAACATGATCAGCAAGCGGGTTTTCCTGTCATCGGCCGTTGCGGCGGCGTGCTGCCTGAAACCGGTCAGGTCAGCGACCTCCGAGAACTATCCGTCCCGTCCGGTCACGATGGTGTTGCCGTTCTCCGCCGGTGGCCCCACCGATGCGGTGGCGCGGATCATCAGCGCGAGAATGCAGGAACTGCTCGGCCAATCCATCATCATCGAGAACGTGACTGGCGCGGCCGGCACGATCGGCGTTGGCCGGGTCGCGCGCGCAGCGCCGGACGGCTACACGATCAGTGTCGGGCCGATGAACTCGCACGTGCTGACCGGAGCCGTCTATCATCTGCCGTTCGACCTGCGGCGGGATTTCGAGCCGGTGGCGCTGTTGGCCAACAACCCCTCCGTCGTCGTCTCGAAGAAAGCGGTGCCGGCGCGAGACCTCAAAGAGCTGATCGCCTGGGTCAAGGCCAATCAGGATAGCGTGCTTGCGGGCACCTCGGGCGCAGGATCGGCGACCCATCTCGGCGGCATCCTGTTCGGCAGCCTGACGGGTACTCGGCTTCAATTCGTTCCCTATCGCGGTACAGCGCCATCGATGCAGGCGCTGATCGCCGGGCAAATCGATCTCATCTTCGATCAACTGTCGAGTTCGCTGCCCCAGCTCCAGGAGGGCACCATCAAGTCGTATGCGGTGATGTCAAAGACGCGTGCGGTCGCGGCGCCCGATATTCCGACGGTGGATGAAGCCGGATTGCCGGGCCTTTACCTGCCGGTGTGGACCGGAATGTGGGCCCCCAAGGACACGCCGGGCCCGATCGTCGACAGGCTGAACAGTGCCGTGGTCGACAGCCTTGCCGATCCGACTGTGCACAAGCGGCTCGCAGAGCTCGGCCAGGAAATCTATCCGCGCGATCAGCAAACGCCGGCAGCGCTCCGCGCCTATCAAGCCGCCGAGATCGAGAAATGGTGGCCGATCGTCAAGGCCGCAGGCATCAAAGCGGAATGAACCGAACCAATCCGGTCACCGAAAGGGTCCTCATTGCCGGCGCCGGCCCCGTCGGGCTTGTCGCCGCGGCCAATCTTGTACGTCACGGCGTTCCCGTGACCGTGTTTGAGAGCGGCGGCGACCTGAGCATGGAGTCCCGCGCGTCGACCTTTCACCCTCCGACGCTCGATATGCTGGGCGAGCTCGGCGTCGTCCAGCCGTTGATCGCGCAAGGCCTGATCGCGCCCAAATTCCAGTACCGCAACCGTCGCGACGGGGTGATCGCGGAATTTGACTTTGGCGACATCGCCGATCAAACGCGGCATCCGTTCCGCCTGCAATGCGAACAGTCGAAACTGACCCGCATCATCTACGACCGGCTTCGCGGCGCACCGGATCTTGAAATCGTGTTTTCAAGTCCGGTTCGCGCCGTCACGCAAAACACCGACAGCGTCACCGTCACCGTGGAGCGAGACGGCAGAAGCGAAGCGCACAGCTATCGCTGGCTGATCGGTGCCGACGGCGCGCGCAGCGACGTCCGCCGTTCTCTCGACATCGAATTCGAGGGCTTTACATGGCCCGACCGCTATCTGGTGGTCTCGACGCCCTTCGACTTCCACAGCGTCATTCCGGGGCTCGCCACCGTGAGCTATGTGGCCGATCCGGTGCGCTGGCATTTCCTCCTGGGCATTCCGGGTCTGTGGCGGGTGATGTTCCGCATTGCGCCGGAGGAAAGCGACGAACTGGCACTGTCGGCGGAATTCGTCACGGCCTTGATGGCCGAGGTCGTCCCGGGCATCGACCGCTACCAGATCGATCACACCACGCTCTACCGCGTGCATCAGCGCGTCGCGAGCACATTCCGCAAGCACCGCGCCTTCCTGATCGGCGATGCCGCGCATGTCAACAATCCGCTCGGCGGCATGGGCATGAACGGCGGCATCCACGATGCGATGAACCTGACCGAACGGCTGGCTGCGGTCTGGCGCGGCGAGAAAGCGGAGGCCGAGCTCGATCGTTTCGACCTTCAGCGCCGGCTGGTCACCAAGGAATATGTCGAGCGCCAATCGATCCAGAACAAGCGCAACCTTGAAGCGGCAGACAACGGATTCCGCGACTTCCTCCGGCAAACCGCCGCCGATCCGACTTTGAGGCGCGAATATCTGCTGAAGGTATCGATGATCGGCAGCCTGCGCCGGGCTGAGCAATTGGGATAGAGGGGCTGAAATATTCAAAGAGCTGAAAGCTTCGTTAGCCAGCTTGCCCAAAGATCCAAGCGCCCTGCTCGTCCAGCTCGTCGCCAGTGAGAAGAAATTTGAGACGTCATTGCATGAACGGCTTGATAGCGTGTTACCCGCGCTTTCGATTGATCTTCGTACAATTTATCAAAAGGTATGGGAGGAAAACTCGAGTTTTGCGGCGGTCACTTATTGGGCTTTAGCGCCGTGTCTGAGGATACCGGCGCAACAGGCTGCAGTCCTGCAAACTATACAGCGATGGAATGCCGAAATTCCGGCAATAGAAGCCGCCAAGACAGACGTGAAGACACGGATGGACCTGGCGAAGGATAAAGTGCCGAGTACCTTCGACGTGTTCTACGGTTTTGTTGCGCTGCGCCTCTGGCCATTCGCCATTGTCTTCGCCCTTGCCCTTAAGTTCGCCAAAGGCATTGCAGCCCTGAGAGCATGAACCCGAACGAGGCGCTTGACTTCGTCGAAATTACTTTCGCGTCATAACGCTGATTTGCCCGTCGTGCCAATTGGTCGCAGGGCCGCATCGCTTGCGACGTCGGGCAAATCAGTCTTAGAAGCCGGCCTGTCCCGCGCCACTGAGAGGGGCGTTTCGCGATCGTCATGAACGTTGAGCGCGGGATGCGATGGACGTGGGCCGCATCAACTGACGAGTGATGCGGTTTGCGGACGGCGAAGTCGTGTGGGCCTGATCTCCCGACGCTGAGATCAAGCCGGTGATGACGCTAGCGCGTCTCACCGGCGACGGAGACAACAAAGCCCGGTCTCCGGGGCGAGCACGAAGGAAACCGTAAAACCGTTGCGCGGGGAATGCCGGATCGTTTTCGGCGAACCTGCGGTGACTAACTCGTGTGTTTTTCTTTCTACACACGAGGCTGCGGGCGCGCCAAACGCCCGGCATTTCCCGCGCCCTCTTCTGATTGGGGGCACTATTGGAAAACCCGGACGCGAAAATCGCGCCGCGGGAGGAAAATCGTCATGACTTCGGGAAGCGGATTGCAACTGATTGTCAGATGCGCGCGGTTCGTTTCCACGCCTTTCGTCCTAAGTAATGATACGGAGCATGACATTATTGAACTGTCACACGTCTTTTGGGGGAATCTCGTTAGGTGCGCGCGCCAACCGCAACGAGGATTTCAGATGAAGCATTTTTTCGAAATGTTGCGCACCCAGCGCTACGACGACTATCGCTATTACCATCAGAGCCGGATCAACCAGACACTGCATCTGATCAGCGCGGTGATTTTTCTAGCGTGTTATGCGCTGCTGTTCAGGGATCCCGCGCTCGCCGGCCTGATCGGCTGGCTTGCGATGCTCACGCGGCAGACCGGGCATTTCTTTTTCGAGCCGAACGGCTACGACGCGGTCAATCACGTCACCAATGAGTACAAGGAGGCGATCAAGGTCGGATACAACCAGAACCGCAAGATCGCCTTGCTAGTGGTATGGGGATCGGCGCCCGCATTGCTGTTTTTCTTTCCGACGCTGTTCGGAATCTTCGCTCCGCCAGCCGGCAGGATCGATTTCGTTCGTCACGTCGGCGACATCTGGCTCGTCATCGGTATTGGCGGCGGCGCCTTTCGCATGATCCAGCTTTTTCTCACGCGTGGTGTGATGACTGGACTGGCATGGGTCTACAAAGTCCTCACCGATCCCTTTCACAACATTGCGCTCTACTACAAGTCGCCGCTGGCGCTGTTGCGGGGCCAACTGATCGACCCCGCGATTGGCAGCACGCATTGGGATGAGCAGGAAAGCGAAGAGGCCGCGCATCTCACTTAACCGTCGAGGCAGGCTCGCAAGATCCGGTCATTCCGGGATGCGCCAAAAGGCGCAGGCCCGGAATCCATGGAGCCGCAACAATGCCGGGAGAAATGGATTCCGGGTTCGCGCTTACGCGCGCCCCGGAATGACGAGATGAACAAGTGCCGAACCTACAACGCTTCCAACACCGCCTTGGCAACGTCGGCGGTGCCGTTCTTGCCGCCGAACTCCATCGGCTTGATCCCTTGCGCATACGCCTTGTCGACGGCTCTCTCGATGCGCTCGCCGGCTTCGGCAGCGGACTCCAGTCCGTGCTTGTCGGCAAGCCAGTCGAGCATCATCGCCGCCGACAGGATCATGCCTGTGGGGTTGGCCTTGCCTTGCCCCATGATATCGGGCGCGGTGCCGTGACAGGGCTGGAACACCGCATATTTGTCACCGATGTCGGCCGAAGGCGCCATGCCCATGCCGCCGATCAGGCCGGCCGTCATGTCGGAGAGAATGTCGCCGAACATGTTCTCCATCACCATGACATCGAAGTCCCACGGCCGCTTCACCAGCATCGCCGAGCAGGCATCGACATAGAGCCTGTCGGTTTTCACATCCGGATGGCGCTTGGCGGCTTCGTCGAACATTTCACGAAAGAACGCAAAAGCCTTGAACACATTGGCCTTGTCGACACAGGTGAGCGCGCCCGGGCGGCCGCGCTTTTTGCGACGTTCGGCGAGACGGAAGGAAAACTCGAACAGCCGTTCCGACGTCTTGCGGGTGATCACGAGCGTTTCGCGCGCATCCTCGTGGGTGACGATGCCCTTCCCCATCGAGGCGAACAGGCCTTCGGTGGACTCGCGGATCACGACGAGGTCGATGCCGCGCGCATCGGCGCCGACAATCGGGCTCGGCACCCCCGGAATGAGACGCGCCGGGCGCACGCCGGCATAGAGGTCGAAGTGAAAGCGCAGTTCGACCTGAGGCATGATCTCGGTGTTATCGGGGTAGCGCACCGACGGCAGGCCGCAGGCGCCGAGCAGGATCGCGTCCGCCTCCTCGCACAGCTTGATGGTCGAGTCCGGCATCGACTTGCCGGTCTCCTTATAGTGATTGGCGCCCGCCGCGGCTTCGGTGAAGCGGAACTTGAGATCCGTGGTCTTTTCGATTTTGCGCAGGACCTCGAGCGCTGGCTCCATGACTTCGGGGCCGATGCCGTCCCCGGGAAGGACGGCGATGTGGAGCGCAGTGTTGGCAGACATGAAGGGTATCCTTGATCTTCGTTAGGTCGGATTTTTCTGTTTCGTCATGCCCGGACTTGTTCCGGGTATCCACGTCTTCAAGCGTCACCACAAGCAAGACGTAGATGGCCGGGTCAAGCCCAGCCATGACCGAGGCATTGGTCTCACGGCGTCAGAATCGCCCGCCCGACCAGCCGGCCGGCTTTCAAACTGGAAAGCGCCTCATTGGCTTTGGCAAGCGGCATCGGCGTCACCGGGATCGGCGCGATCTTTTTGGCGCGCACGAGATCCAGCAGTTCGCGCGTCTCGCGCAGATTGCCGACATAGCTGCCTTGAATCGTGATCGCCTTGATCGGGATCAGCGGCAGGGCAAAAGTTGCACCGCCGCCGAACAGGCCGACGATCACGAGCTTGCCGCCCTTGGTGAGGCAATCAAAGCCGAGCTGGGTGGTCTTGGCATTGCCGACCAGATCGATCACGGCGCGGATCGGCTCGCCGGCTTTCCTTGTGAGTTGCTCCAGCGCATCGGCTGCGCCGCCGTCGACGGTCGCGAGCGCCCCGGCCCTTTCCGCGGCTTCACGCTTGCCGGCATCGATGTCGACGACGATGGCGCCCTTGCCGCCCATCGCCTTCAGCAGCGACAGCGCCATCAGGCCGAGACCGCCGGCGCCGATAATCACGATCGGCGTATCGAACACGGACTCGACCTTCTTCAGCGCACTATAGGTGGTGACGCCGGAGCAGGCGTATGGCGCGGCGGTGACCGGATCGAGCCCCTTCAGGTCGATCAGATATTTCGGATGCGGCACCGTCATGTGGTCGGCATAGCCGCCGTCGCAGTAGACGCCGAGCGCGCTCGGCTTGACGATGCACATGTTCTCATCGCCACCGAGGCAGGTCTTGCACTTGCCGCAACCAAGCCAGGGATAGGCCAGCACGGTATCGCCGAGCTTGAGACCGTCTTTGTCGCTCTCTTTAACATCCGGACCGAACGCGATGATTTCGCCGACGGTTTCGTGTCCCATCGTCAGCGGCAACGAGACGCCGCGATCCCTGAGCGACAACGGCTTGCGGCCATGACCGAGATCATAGCCGCCCTCCCAGATGTGCAGGTCACTGTGGCAGACGCCGGCCGCCTTGACCCTGATCAGCACGCGCGTGCCGGAGGGTTGCGGGGTCGGCTCCTCCATTTCCTTCAATGGGGCGTTGAACTCGGCGACGCGAAAGCTCTTCATTGTTTCACTCCCGGATACCTCTTTGCGCGTGTGATAGGCCGGAAACTGCCGCCCCCGCAAGACCGTCCGCTACCGCTGATCAAGCACGGCCGCGATCTGATCATCCGACAGCCCGCTTTCGGCGAGAAATTCGCGGGTATGTTCGCCGAGCGCCGGCGCGCGCTTGCCGGCTGCGACGCGGGCGCCCGACATCCGAAACGGCATGTTCATGACCTCAAAGGTGCCGCCGCCGTCTTCGACCGTGGCGAGCCCGCCGCGGTGGGCGATCTGCGGATCGCGCATCGCCTCCGCCACGGTTCGATACGCCGAACACGGCACGCCATGGACGCCCAATTCCGCGAGGCATTGTTCGTTCGTGACCGTGCGCGACCAGCTTTCGACGCCCTCCATCAGCTCGGTCCAGTGCCGGCGCCGGTCGGCATATTTCGCAAAACGGGCATCCTCGATCCAATCTGGATGGCCCGCAGCCCGGACGAGACCCTGAAACGTCTTTTCACTGGCAATCGCCACCATGACATAGCCGTCGGCGGTCTCGACCGGGCCGAACATCGGCCGGCTCGGCGGCGGCACGTCGAACTGCGCGTTCTGCACTTCGTTCTGGGTCAAAGTCAGCATCGATTCCAGCATCGAGACGTCAATGTGCTGGCCTTTGCCGGTCAGGTGTCGCTGGTACAGCGCCGCCGAAATCGCCCCGAAGGCATAGACACCGGTCAGGATGTCGGCGTGGTAGATGCCGCAATAATCGGGACGGTTTCGGCCCGGCTGATGGGCGAGATGGGCCATATCATAGCCGGACGCGGCATGAATCACCGGCGCATAGGCGGGCAACTCCGCCGATGGCCCGCTCTGGCCGTAGCCCGAAATCGAGCAATAGACGAGCTTCGGATTGAGCGGCTGCAGCGAGGCGTAATCGAGTTTGAGCCGCCGCATCACGCCAGGCCGGAAATTCTCGACCAGGACATCCGCATCCTTCACCAGTTGATGAATGATGCCGACGGCGTCCGCCGATTTCAGATTGAGCACGACACTTTTCTTGCCGGCGTTGAGCTGGCCGAAAAGGCTGGAGCAGCCGTTGCGGACGGGCGGGCGGATGCGCATCGTCTCGCCTTCGGCCGCCTCGATCTTGATGACCTCGGCACCCATATCGGCCAGCATCCGCGTGCAATGAGGACCGGCAATGGTGGTCGAGAAATCGAGCACGCGCAGGCCGTGCAGGCTGCCTGTCGCATTCCGCTCATCGACGTCTGCTATGGTCATCGAAGAACTCCCCTTGCCGCCCGTCTGACCGCGGGCCTAGCCAAAAAGACTAGAGGGTGCGGGCCCGAGGGGAAAGCATCTCATCGACGAGTCCGGCAAGGAATGCCGGCCGAGCCAAGAATGGCGATCCATGTTGCGACTGCCCATACGACGGGCGACGCGCAACTGGAACTGATCTTGCATAGTCGGAGTTTAGCCACGGCAGCGTGCGAGGGCGTTTTGAGAGTCCTGTTCGTTACCACGGAGATGGATGACTTCGTTCGGGTCGGGGGGCTGGCCGCGGTTTCGGCCGCGCTGCCCCGGGCGCTCCGGCGCTGGAGCGACGTCAGGGTCATCCTTCCAGGCTACAGCGACGTCGTCGAACAATTCACCCATCTCGATATTGTCGGCCAATGCCCAGCGCTTGCGGAAATGCCGGCGTGCTCGCTCGCCCTCGGGGCAACCAAGGACGGCCTGCCCGTCTATGTGGTCTTGTGTCCAGAATTGTACGATCGGCCGGGCAACCCCTACGGCGATGAAGAGGGCCACGACTGGCCCGACAACGACATCCGCTTCGGACGGTTGGCCTCGATCGCGGCGCAGCTCGCCGAGGGCACCCTGGACAAGAATTGGGCAGCTGACCTCGTTCACGCCAACGACTGGCAGGCGGCTTTGGCGCCCGCCTACCTGGCCTGGAGCGGCAGCAAGATCCCGAGCATCCTCACCATTCATAATCTGGCATACCAGGGCCTGTTTTCGAAGGAGTCGCTGCGGCGGATCGGCGCGCCGCCGGATTCCTTCCACATCGACGGGCTCGAATTTTACGACAAGCTGTCTTTCCTCAAAGGTGGACTCGTCTATGCCTCCCACCTGACTACGGTCAGCGCGACCTATGCCAAAGAGATCACGACGGCCGAACTCGGTTGCGGACTTGAAGGGCTGTTGCGCCAGCGCTCGGACGCCCATCAATTGACCGGCATCCTGAACGGGATCGATGAGAGCTGGGACCCGCGGGTCGATGCTCAGCTGGCGCAGCAGTTCGCGCCCGGCGACTGGGTCGGCAAGCAGGCCAATGCCGATTACGTCCGCCATCAATTCGGGCTCGCGCTGTCGCGCGGTCCGCTGTTCGGTCTCGTCGCGCGCCTGGTCCACCAGAAGGGTATCGACCTCGTGTTGTCGGCGACCGACGAAATCATCAATGCCGGCGGACAGATCGTCGTCACCGGACGCGGCGAGCCGGAGATCGAGAAAGCCCTGGTCGCGGCGCACCGGCGACGTCCGGATGCGATCGGCGTCGTGATCGGCTTCAACGCCGCGCAGGCGCGGCGCATCTTTGCCGGCAGCGATTTCACGCTGATGCCGTCACGCTTCGAGCCCTGCGGGCTCAGCCAGATGTACGCCCAGCGCTTCGGATCGCTGCCGATCGGCCATCAGACCGGCGGTCTTGCGGAAACCATCACCGATGGCGAGACCGGCTTTCTGTTTCCGCAACCTTCGCCGGAATCCTTCCTCGGCGGCGTCCGCCGCGCTTTCTCGGCTTTCACCGCCAAGGACCGCCTCGACTCGATGCGGCGGAATGCGATGGCGCGCTCTTTCAGCTGGGATATTTCGGCGGCTTTATACGGCGCGCTCTATCGCAAGACGGTCGCACCCTAGGGGACGTGTTCAGTCACCGGTCTTGTCCATCTCCAGCACGCGCGGCGCCGGGCGCGTCTCGGGCATCGCACACCAGATGATGATGAGGCCGAACGCTGCCACCGAAGCAAGTCCGACAAAGGCGATGCTGCTGCCGAATTTGTCACTGGCGTAGCCCGCAACCAGCGTGCTGAGCGAAGCGCCGATTCCGGTGGCGGTACCGACGACGCCTTGGGCGAGGTTGAAATGCCCGCTGCCGAATGCGACGTCGGCGACGATCAGCGGAATCATGACGCTGAATACCGCCGCCGTGATGCCGTCGAGCACCTGGACCGCGACCAGAAGATAGGGATCGTGGACCATCGCGAACAGAAGTCCCCGCCCCGCAAGCGCGCCAAATCCAAGCAGCAACAGCGGGCGCCTTCCCCATTCTTGCGCTTTACGCCCGACCGAGGGCGAGGTCAGCGCCACGATCGCCTGCGGCACGATGATACAGGCGGCGATCAGGAGGGTTGCCCATTTGCTCGACCGTGTGGTGACGATGCCCGCCATCAACGGCAACATCGCCGCGTTGGCCAATTGCAGCAGCAGGATGCAGCCGGCAAACACCAGAAGCGGCCGTTGACGCAACAGAACCAGAACGCTGGTCGATTTGGCGTCCGGCGCGCTCGGCGGCACGAAGCCGTGAGCGCGCGCGGCATCGACTTCGCGTTCGCGGATACGTGCAAGCGCCAGCAAGGTGGGGAGGGCCAATATGAAGGCGACCACGAACACCGACCGGCTCGACAAAAGGTAGCCGCAGATGCCCATCAGGGCGGCGGCAAAGCCGTTTCCGAGCGAAGCAAAGCGGGCATTGCGTCCCAGCCGCTCGCCGATCATCATCGGACCGACCAGACCAAGGCTGATCGCTGCAATCGCGGGGCCGAGCACGCAACTCGCCGCGGCATGCAGCATGGCCGCGGTCGCGACCACCGGATAAATCGGCCAGGCCGCATAGGCCAACGCAACGCATCCGATGGTCGCGATCGCAAGACCTGCGACCAACCGTTCGGATTTCGCTGCATCGATGATGGCCCCACCCGGCATCTGGCCAAGCAGGGCGATGACGCTGCCGATCGAGAGCACAGAGCCGATCTCGACTTGGGTCCACTTCTGCGTGGTCAGATAGACTGCAACAAAGGGACCGAAACCGGTTTGCACATCCGCCAGGAAAAAGATGAACCAGTCGAGACCACGCAGGCTGCCGCGCGAAGGCGTCGGCCGCGTGCCCGCGGTTTTGGCTTCTGCCACTCGGCCATCGCGGTAGGAGCGCCCGCGCTCTTCGGAGAGGGGCTTGTGATGTTGAGGCGGGGATGGCCGGGCAAACATCTCTCCGCCATCTCGCTAATGATCGAATTGCCACGGCTGGAGGCTGCCGGCCGCGCCAAGCACCACGATGGGCGTGCCATCCTTATATTCAGGTGCCGCCATCACCTGCTCTTTGGTCAAGTCGAGCGTGATACTTTCTCCCTTGTCGGCAACACGGCCAAAATGCAAGGCGCTCCAGTCGACGACGATCTTCCGGCTACCGACGCCGAGAAAACCGCCGAAATCGATCACTGCGGCGCGCACCATGCCTTGGCGGTCGACGATCACATCGACGATGCGGCCCATATCTTCATTCGCGGGGCTACGGACGTCGCGTCCGAGCACGCCATGCGCTTCCCTCGCTCCAATGATGGTGACGGACGGCGGCGGCACCGGCGTCTGCTCCTTCGGCGTCGTCGGCGCGGCGCTGTCCTGTTGCGCGGGCGGCGCGTTTGCTTCTTCCTCGCCACGCGAATGCGCGCCGTACAGGCTGACAACGATGACGACCGTAAACGCGAGACGACTTCTGGCCTGCATCTTATTCCCTCACTCGAAAGCGAACGATCGGCAGTCACGTACCCGCGATCAGCGGGAGAGTACGATGGACACCTGGATCTGCCCGCGCGTCTTCATCACTTCCAGTGAAACTTCATCGCCATGCCGCCTCACGCGAAGATCCGCGCTCGACGCGCCGAGCTGCAGATCGCGGAATACGACCTCGTTCAGAAATGCCGGCAGCCTTGGATTATGCAGACGAATTTCGCTGCGATCGGCATCGAATTCAAAACCAAGCGCGGCTTCAAGCAAAGTGAACGGCGTCGCGCTGGCCCAGGCTTGCGGCGCACAGGCGACCGGATAGAGCGTCGGCCCTCGCCCCTTCTCGCGACGGAAGCCGCAGAACAGTTCCGGCAGACGACGCAAGTCCATATAGGTTGCGGCATCGAACAGCGCCCTGAACACCTGCTCGACGCAGTGCTTGAGCCCATAATGCGCAAGTCCAAGCGCGATCAGCGCGTTGTCATGCGGCCAGATCGATCCGTCGTGGTAGGACATCGGATTGTAGCGCGCTTCGCCCTGCGCCACCGTGCGAATGCCCCAACCGGTGAAGAAATTCGGCTGCATCAAGCCAGCCGCCACGCGCCGGGCGCGGTCCTCGCGGACGATGCCCGTGAAAAGCAGCTGCCCGGCATTCGACGTGCGCACCCGGCACGGCGCTTTGGTGCCATCGAGCGCCAGCGCATAGGTAGAGATATCATCACACCAGAACGCATTTTCGAACCGCTCCGCCAATTGGAGCGCTTCCGCCTCAAGCTGGCGGGCCTTTTCCAACAATCCCAGCCGCTTGGCGCAGCGCGCTGCCAACCGCTTTCCGGCAAAGACATAACCCTGCACTTCAGCGAGCGCGATGTAACCTTCGGCCAACCGCCCGTCGGCATGGAAGATCGCGTCGTAAGAATCTTTCCAGCCTTGATTGGCGAGGCCCTGTTCGGAGGCCCGCTGATATTCGACAAAGCCGTCCCGGTCCGGATCTCCGGGACCGTCGATCCAGTTCAGCGCCGCCTCGATGGCGGGCCACAGCTCGCGGAGCGTCGCGTCGTCGCCGGTGCGTTCGACATAAAGTCCCGCCAGGAGCACGAATAGTGGCGTTGCATCGACGCTGCCGTAGTACTGCGCGAACGGCACTTCGCGAAGGGCCGCCATTTCGCCGCCGCGCATCTCGTGAAGAATCTTTCCGGGCTCAGCATCGGCGAGCGGATCGACCCGCTTTGCCTGATGCAAGGCAAGTCGCCTCAACACCCCGCGCGCGACCCGCGGATCAATCCACAACATCTGCAATGCGGTGATGATCCCGTCGCGGCCGAATGTCGTCGAATACCAGGGAATGCCGGCATATGGATAACGTCCCTGGGGCGTGTCGGTCATCAGGATGTTCAGATCCGCCATCGAGCGGCACAGCACCTCGTTGAAAATGTTGTTCGAGGTTTCGATGCTGGCTGCACCTTTGGTCTGTTCGCGCATCTCCCGGCGGTGCGCCAACAAGCCGCGAAAGAACGGAACAGGCTTCGACATCGCCGGCTTGTTGCAGGCGACGATGACGAACAGCGAACGCGTCTGCTTGGGTGCCAGTTCGAGATGATAGGTCGCCGCGTTCGCCGCAAGGCGCGTCGGCCGCGGATCGAACTGAAGTGCGGTGGTGCGGGAACTGCCGTCAAGACCCGTATACTCGAACAGCACGTCGGCGGGACTTGGCAGCGTCGTGACGGCGGTACCGCGGCGCGAACGACGCTCGCCGCGCACTTCGAACAGATCGGCGAAATCGTTACCGAACAACAGCGTCAGATCGAAGCTCGCGGTCTGTTCGCTGTGATTTTGAACCCCGATCCGCTGGTAGGCTGCGCCGCGCCAGAGAAAGATCGTGCGCACGATGTGCAACACGTCCTTTGGCAGGACATTGCGCCCCTGGCGATAAACGTCGGGATTGGTGAGGTCCACCGTGAGCGCCGAATTGTCGTCGCGAAGGTTCGAACCCAACAGCAGCGGCTGAACCTCGTCGAGCACGAGTTCAAGCCGCGCAAGATAGCGCGTATCGGCATTGAACAGGCCGTCCGGCCCGCCGGCCGACGCACCGATATCGCCATGGCTGTCGAGCACCATGAAAGTGTCGTCGTGTTTCAGCGAGCGTCGCGGCCGGGCCGCGGGCCCGGTCATCGGGATGTAGAACGGCGATTCCATCACCGTTTCCTGTATCCGCAATGTGGTGACGTGGGTTACGGCTTCAGCGGACATGTGGCCTCGCTTGAATTGACAGCGAAAGACAGACGCAACGCTCGTCGGATATCAGGCCGCGTGTTTGGCCAGTCGCCTCATTTCCTGAGTCACCAGCTCGCGGTAAGGCCCCTGCCCTTGCATCAGACGGTCGGGCGAACCGTCTTCGATGATCTTGCCGGCCTTGAGCATCACGACGCGATCGAAATGGCGCAATGTCGCCAAGCGATGGGCGATCGCAATGACCGTTCGCCCGCGCATCAATCGTGACAACGCATCCCGGATCGCCTCCTCCGACTCGCTATCGAGCGACGCAGTCGCTTCATCAAGTAACAGAATTGGGGCATCTTTCAGGAAAGCGCGCGCGATCGCGATGCGTTGACGCTGGCCGCCGGACAGCTTGACGCCGCGGTCGCCGACCATGGTGTCGAGCCCCTCGGGCAACTGTTCGACGAAATCGCAGCGCGCCGCGATCGCCGCGCGCAACACCTCGTCGTCGGTGGCCGTGGGACGGCCGTAGCGGATATTTTCCATGATCGAGCGATGGAACAGCGAAATGTCTTGCGGCACGACCGAAATCGCCTCGCGCAGACTTTGCTGGGTAACCCGCGAAATATCTTGCCCGTCGATCGTAATGCTACCGTGCCGAACATCGTAAAAACGCTGCAACAGCACGAACAGCGTAGACTTGCCGCCACCGGACTGGCCAACCAACCCTACGCGCTGTCCAGGCTGGATGCGGAGGTTGAATTTGTCAAACACCGTCGCACCGCCCGGATAGTTAAACGAAATGTTGTTGAAGGTGATGGCGGCCCCGCTTTTGACCAGCGGCTCGGCTTCCGGATGATCGCACAGCTCGTGCGGAAGCAATACCGTGGCGAGCGCCTCAGTAAGCCGGGCAACATGCTGCGTGACGTCGACCAGAGCGACAGCAAGATCGCGCGTCGCACTGAGGATCGAGATGCCGAGCGTGCAGACCAGAACGACATCGCCCGTCGTCGCGCTGCGGCTCTGCCAAAGCGTGACCGCCCAGGCAAGGATCGCGATCGTCAGCACCACAGTTACTGCGGCGTGAGTGAGCCTGAGTTTCTCGAGATATCGTAGACTGCGCCCGCGCGCGGTCAGCTCGCGCTTCACGGTCGCATCAAAGCGCTCATGTTCGAAGCTCAATCCGCAGAATGCCCGCACCAGCGGCATGTTGTTGATGACGTCGACCATCTCGCCGTCAACGGCTGCGGCCTTGTCGGCGAAATCGTCGTGCAGCGGCTTGCCCGCAGCTGCGAGCCGGAACATGGCAACCACCATGCCGCCTGCGATCACGATCAGGACCGCCGACATCTGCAAGCTCACGGTCCCGATCAGGGAGATGGCGGAGATCGTCGCGATGCAAGGCGGCAGCACGTTCCAGATGAACATGTTTTCAACCGAAAAAACGGCGTTCGATGTTGCCGTGATGCGGCTGGTCAGCATGCCCGGCAGCCGGTCCGAAAAGTAGCTGGGCGCGTGGCCCGTCAGATGGCGGAACATGTCCCGTCTCAGATCGCCGGTCACGCCGACGAACGTGAAGCTCGCAATCCAGCCAGCAATTCGCCACAGAAAGTTGTCCGCGGCGATCAGCGATACCAGGATTGCGAATGCCTGCCAGACGCTATCGGCATTGGAAGGCCCGCCCGAAAGACCATCGACGAGGAATTTGACGCCATATTGCGTGCCTACGGAACAGGCAACCGCAGCAATCACCGCCGACAGAATACAAAGATGTGATGCAGGCCTATGGCGCAGATAGCGCAGCACGAAGGCAAAAGGGCGATTTGCGAATCCTGAGAGGTTATCCATGTGCTGCAAGACCTTCTTACGTTTTTGTTAAGGCCTGTTTTTTCAGACCCGCTTGTTCAGCCGATGGAATGCCGCACACCGCTTCGCGGTTCCCGCCCCGCTGCCTTTCGCGCACACCACTCCCGTTCGCCGGCAATATCGCGTGACGTTCCCGACGGAAGAAGTGCGCGCGCTAGTGGAACCTCGCAGACGCGGAAACGTTCCCCTCCCGGCGTCCTTACGCCGGGCTTTGTGGGGCTTGTTCGTCCATGACATCGAGAAGGAGAGGTAGATGCGCATCGCGCAAGTAGCTCCGCTGACGGAGGCTGTTCCGCCGAGGCTTTATGGCGGAACTGAGCGGGTGGTACACTGGCTGACGGAGGAACTTGTCGCACTCGGAAACGATGTGACGCTATTTGCCAGCGGAGACTCGAGAACATCCGGCAAACTCCATGCGATCTGGCCGCGCGCGCTACGCCTCGATGGATCGGTCCGCGATCCGAATGCACTACACATGGTGATGTTGGAGCAGGTTCGACGGAAATGTGACGATGAGGAATTCGACTTCCTCCACTTTCATCTCGACTACTACCCATTCTCGTTGTTTTTTCGACAGCCGACGCCGTTTGTGACGACATTGCACGGCCGGCTGGATCTGCCGGAGCATCAGCCCGTCTTCACGACCTTCTCATCCGTTCCGGTGATCTCGATCTCGAACGCACAGCGACGCCCGGTACCGCAGGCGAACTGGACGAGCACCATCTATCATGGTCTGCCGGAGAACCTATTGACGCCGCGCCCGACGCGGCCATCTTACCTCGCCGTTCTTGGCCGAATCGCGCCGGAAAAAGGTGTCGACCGCGCCATCCGCATCGCGACCCGATGCGGCATTCCGCTCAAGATCGCAGCGAAGGTCGATCGTGCCGACCAGGAATATTACGACGAGGTGATCCGGCCGCTGATCGATCATCCGCTTGTCGAATATATCGGCGAGATCGGCGACCACGAAAAATCCGATTTCCTCTCTGGTGCGCTCGGACTGCTGGTGCCGATCGATTGGCCGGAGCCGTTTGGCCTCGTCATGATCGAAGCGATGGCCTGCGGCACGCCTGTCATCGCCTATAACCGCGGCTCGGTCCCGGAGATCGTCGAGGAAAATCTGACCGGCTTCATCGTCGAAGATGAGATCAGCGCTGCTGCGGCCGTGAATCGCCTGCCTCAGCTCGATCGCGCAACGATCCGAAAACAGTTTGAAACGCGATTTACCGCCAGGCGCATGGCGCTCGACTATCTCGCTACCTATCACAGTCTGATGGAAGCGACCGCGCCTCGGATCAAGCTGGTGAGCAGCGCGGAATAGCCGAAGCTGCCAGCGGCCGTTCAGTAAAGTCGGATGTCGTATTGTAAAGAATATTGAATACGGCTACCGTCCCCCAAAATGCGCGGGCCTGTCTCGAAACGGCCCGCGAAAACAGTGAGCTGCGGCCACCGCAGCCAATAAATGGGGAGAAGAAGATGGCGAGGGCACGCAAGGATTCCGCCTGCAAGAGTGTCGATCAGGCCACGTCCAGGCGACAGAGCCGCCGTCAATTCATCGCCAGGACCGGAGGCCTGCTTGCCGCAGGCGCATTCGGTGCCGTTCCGCTTCGCGGCTGGGCCGCGGATCCCATCAATATCGGCGCGCTTTACCCGACGACCGGCAGCATGGCGCAGATCGGCGTCGGCTGTGTCGCGGCGGCCAAGCTCGCCGTCGACATGGTCAATGACGCTGGCGGCATCAAATCGCTCGGCGGCGCCAAACTCAATCTGATCATTTCCGACGTGCAGAGCGATACGACAGTCACGCGCACGGAAACCGATCGGCTCATCACCGGCAACAAGCTGTCGGCAATCCACGGATGCTATGCCAGCGCGCTGACCTTGATCGCGAGCGAAGTCGCCGAGCGCGCCAAGGTGCCGCTGATCACCGGATCGAGTTCGGATCAGCTCAACAAGGGCCGCACCTACACTTTCACACCCTTTGCGCGGGCCTCGCAATTTGCGCGCGCCCAACTGCAGATGTCCAAGCTCGTCAGCGATACGCCGAAAGTCGCCGTGATCTTCGAGAACACCGCCTTTGGCACCTCGACCTCGAACGGGCTCAAGGAACTTGCGCCGTCGGAAGGCGTCGAGATCGTGATGTTCGAGCCCTACTCGGCCGGCTTCACCGATGCGAGCCCGCTGATCAACAAGGTGAAGTCCTCCGGGGCCAACATGTTGTTCTCCGTCTCTTACCTCAACGATCTCATCTTGATCGTGCGAACCGTGAAGCAGTTCGGCCTCAACATGCCGATCAACGGCGGCTCCGGCGGATTCGTCATCCCGGACTTCTACAAGAATGTCGGCAAGCTCGCCGAGGGCCTGCTCGGCGTCGCGCACTGGAACCACGACGTCAGCGAGGACGCGCAGAAGGTGAACGCCGAATTCAAGAAACGCACCGGCGATTTCGCCTTCGAATATGCCGGCGGGCTGGTCGCGCAGACCTTCATGCTGGCCGACGCGCTGGAGCGGGCGGCGTCCGCCGATCCGCAAAAGGTGCGCGAAGCGCTGTCGACGCTCGACGTATCATCCGGCTACGCCGCCATGGCGCCCGGCGGAAAGGTCAAGTTCGGGCCCGACGGCAAGAACATCTACGGCCATCCCGTCGGCGTGCAGTGGCAGAACGGCGATCTGGCCAGCGTCTTCCCCAAGGAAGACGCCCGCGCGCCGCTGCTGAAAACCTGACTCGGCAAGCCCAATGTGGGAGACAGTGGCCCAGGCCGTGATCAACGGCCTGCTCATCGGCGGGATTTATGCGCTCGTCAGCATCGGCGTCACGCTGATCTTCGGCGTCGTCAAGATCGTCAACTTCGCCCAGGGCGAATTCGTGATGATCGGAATGTACATCACCTTCTTCCTCTCCAGTCAGTTCGGCATCGATCCCCTGCTCTCGCTGTTCGTCTCGATGCCGGTGCTGTTCGTGATCGGTGTCCTGATCCAGCATTTCCTGATCCGCAGGGTGCTCGGGCCAAACGACATGCCGCAGATCTTCCTGACCTTTGCGCTGTCGCTCCTGCTTCTCAATCTGTCGCTGATGCTCTTCACCGCGAATTACCGCACCGTGCACACCTCCTACTCCGATGAAGCTTTCCATATCGCCGGGCTCTATATTCCCGTTGCGAAACTGATCGCCTTCGTGGTCGCCATGCTGCTGAGCGGCCTGCTCTGGCTGTTTCTGCACACCACCGACCTCGGCAAGGCGATGCGCGCCGCATCCCAGAACCGCGACGTGGCGATGCTGATGGGCATCAACCCGAACCGGGTGTTCTGCGTCGCGCTTGGGATCGCGCTCGCCTTGGCGGGCGCCGCCGGCTCGCTGTTGATGCCGTTTTATTCGGCCTATCCGTTCGTCGGCCAGGTGTTCGTCCTGATGGCCTTCGTCGCCGTGGTGCTGGGCACGCTCGGCAACGTGGTGGGCGCGCTGATTGCAAGCCTGATGATGGGCATCGCGGAATCGCTCGGCATCCAATATGTCGGCGCCGATTCCGGATTGATCGTCGTGTTCGCGATGCTCTTGCTGACGCTCGCCTTCAAGCCGACCGGACTAGGCGGAGGCCGCGCGCGATGATGGCAGATATCAATCCGCGCCACGCCATTGTCATCGCCATCGGTGTGGCAGTCCTCATCGTGCTGCCAATGGTGGTGAAGAGCTCGTTTGCGATCGACATCTTCGTGCGCATCCTGCTGTTCGCCTTTATCGGCACCGCCTGGAACCTGATGGGCGGTTATGCCAAGCAGTTGTCGCTCGGTCATGCCGCCTATTTCGGCCTCGGCGCCTATACCTCGACCATTCTCGAGATCAATTACGACGTCTCGCCCTGGATCGGCATGGTGGTCGGCGGCGTCGTCGCGGCGCTCGCGAGCCTCCCGATCGGCTGGCTGTGCTTTCGCCTGCGCGGCCCCTACTTCACGATTGCGACGATCGCCACCGCGCAAGCCTTGATGCTGATCTTCCTCAAATTCCGCGACTTCGCCTGGGGCGCCGAGGGCACAACTATCCCCAACCTCGGCGCGGCGCCCTTGATGATGCAGTTCGAAAACAAGAGCTCCTATTATTACGTGGTGCTCGGCCTGCTCTTGCTCAGCCTCCTCGTCACCTGGCTGATCGAGCGCTCCTGGATCGGCAATTACCTGGTCGCCATCGGCGAGGACGAAGACGCTGCGGAGGCGATCGGCGTCAACGCGCCGAAAATGAAGCGCGACATCTACATGATCAGCGCGTTTCTGACCGCGCTCGCCGGCACGTTCTACACGCAGTACATCTACTTCATCGATCCCGCGACCGCCTTCTCCTTCAACATCTCGATCGAGGCCGCCCTGGTCTCGATCGTCGGCGGCATCGGCACGTTGTGGGGTCCCCTGATCGGCACCGTGTTGCTGGAGACGACCTCGGCGCTGTTGCAGAGCTGGCTTGGCAGTTCGATCGGCGGCGTGCAGCTCACCGTCTACAGCCTGATCCTGATGGCGGTGATCCTTTGGCGCCCGACCGGGCTGATGGGCATGATCAACGAAATGCGGCAACGCTTTGCCGCGCGTAAACCGGCGCAGGCCTGAGGAACAGCGTGATGGCAGATGCGCTCGTGATCAGCGGTCTCAGCAAACGGTTCGGCGGCCTGCGTGCCGTTCAGGACGTCAGCTTCACCGTCAAGGAAAACGAGACGCTGGCGCTGATCGGCCCGAACGGCGCCGGCAAGACCACGAGCTTTCACCTCATCACCGGCTTTCACCGGCCGGACCAGGGCTCGGTCAAGGCCTTCGGCCGCGAGATCGTCGGGCTCAAGCCGCATGACATCTGCGCGCTCGGCCTCGCGCGAACCTTTCAGGTCGCAAAGCCCTTTGGCGCCATGACGGTGCTCTCGAACGTCATGACCGGCGCATTTCTGCGATCCAAAAACAACGCGGTGGCGCGCGAGAAGGCGCGCGAGGCGATCGCGTTCGTCGGA
>NZ_DASSRP010000241.1:0-5463 GCF_035701725.1 Bradyrhizobium sp. | reverse complement strand
GCGCCTCGAAGTCGCGCAAGTATCGCGCTCGCGCATCCGCATCGACGCGCGGCGCGGCATAGGCGACGAACGGCTCTAATGCCTCGAAGCCGAGATATTCGAGGATGCAACGTTGCACCGAATGCAGCACGCGCGACATCTCGCCGTAGCTGCCTTCGGTGAACCGCTCGGCCGTGCCGCCGGTGGTCAGCGCCAGCAGCGCCCTGCGTCCGACGAAATAACCGTGGTCGTAGCGTTTGCCGTCCGCATAGGCGACGCCATAGGCACAAACCCGATCAAACCAGCCTTTGACGATGGCCGGCAGGCCGCCCCACCACAATGGAAAGATCACAACGAGAAGATCGGCGCGCATCAGCCGGTCCTGTTCGCGCGCGAGGTCGGCGGCAAAGCCATCCGACTGGCTAGCGTGGAGTTGTTCGGATTGATAGTGGAAGCGCGACGGATCGGCCGTGACCTTGAAATCGTGCCGCCCCGCCACCGGATTGAAGCCTTCGGCATAGAGGTCCGACACCTCGACCTGATGGCCTGCCGCGGTGAACGCTTTCACCGCAGCATCTTTCAGCGCCGACGTGAACGAAGTCGGCTCGGGATGGGCGTAAACGACGAGAACCCTGACGCCGTCACCCATCACAACGCCCCGACCGCCGACCCTTCCTTCAGCACGTCCTGCTGTTCGGCCTCGTCGATCGTCGAGTTGCGCGGCAACAGTTGCACCAACAGCCCGCCGACAATCATGACGGCGGCCATCAGATAGAGACCGTAATCGGTGCGGCCGGTCGCTTCCTTGGCGAGCCCGACGACATAGGGCGCGACGTAACCGCCGAGATTGCCGACGGTTGCCATCAGCGCCAGGCCGCCGGCATTGGCCGCGCCCGTCAGCAGCGCGCTCGGCAACACCCAGAGCACGGTGAGGGCAGCCATGCCGCCGCCGAACGCCAGCGAGAGGCTGGCCAGCGCCAGCGCCGGCGTGGCGGTCAGCGACGCGCCGCCGATCAAACCGAGCGCGCCGACCATCGCCGAACCGATGATGTGCCACTTGCGTTCGCGCATCCGGTCGGACGAGCGGCCGACCGCGATCATGATGATGCAGGCGACCGCGAAGGGAACCGAGGTGACGACGCCGTTGAGGAACACGTCCTTGACGCCGAGGTCTTTGACGATCTGCGGCATCCAGAAATAGATGCCGTAGATGCCGCCGAGCAGCGAGAAGTTGATGATCGCGAGCAGCCAGACCTTGCCGCTGGTCAGCGCATCGATCAGCCGGTGGCCGTGGCCCATGGCGCGATGGGTCGCTTCTTCCGCTTCCAGCGCGCCGACGATGATGTTGCGCTCGGGCGCCGCGAGCCAGGTCGCATCCTTCGGCCCGTTGGCGAGATAGAGATAGGTGACGATGCCGCCGATCACGGCCGGCAGTCCTTCGAGCAGGAACAGCCATTGCCAGCCGGCATAGCCTGAAGTGCCCGCCATCTGCTTCATGATGAAGCCGGAGAGCGGCGCGCCGATCAGGCCGGCGATCGGAATGCCGATGAAGAACAGCGCGCAGACCTGCGAGCGCAATTTGCCGGGAAACCAGTAGGTCAGATAGAGCACGATGCCGGGATAGAAACCGGCTTCGGCAATGCCGAGCAGAAAGCGAAGCGTGAGGAATTGCGCCGGCGTGGTGACGAACATGAAGCAGATCGAAATGATGCCCCACACCACGAGAATGCGCGAAATCCAGATCCGCGCGCCGAAGCGCTGCAACAGGATGTTGCTTGGGATCTCGCAGGCGGCATAGCCGATGAAGAAGATGCCGGCGCCGAGGCCAAACACCGCGTCCGACAGGCCGATGTCAGCGGCCATCTGCAATTTGGCGAAGCCGACGTTCACGCGATCGAGGAACGAGATGATGTAGAGGATGAGCAGGAACGGAATCAGCTTCCAGGCGACGCGATTGTAAGCCGCCGCCTCGTTGTCCGAATGAAACGAACCGCGCGTGAAAAATTGAGCCATCTTGGCGACCCCTCCTCGGGTTTCCCGTGAATTGAAGCGGGCCGTTTTCTCGGCCTCTTGGAATTTTCGAATCTTGAATTTTTCAGGTCGCGGTCGGCATCGGATATTCCGCCGCGTTGAGCACAAAGCCTTCGCGCGAGGAGAAATCCATCCGCGGCGGGCCGAACACGTCGATCAGCCAGGTGATGCCTTCGCCGAGGTCCTGCGTGGTGTGCAGCACGCGCGCCGGGATCACCAGCACCGACGGGCTCGCGTCGTAGCGGGCATGTTCGTCCTCGCGCCAACGCGTCTTGTCCGAACCCCAGGGATAGCGCAGGTGATGGGCGAAGGCGCCCTTCATGCTGAGCGAGATCTGCTCGAAATCCTCGTGGCTGTGCGGCGAGAGCTTGGTTTCGTCGCGGCGCTTCTGCCAGGGCATCAGCACGTTGATCATCAGGTTGGTCGATCGGAACACGCGCATCCCCAGCGGCGACGGATCGGGGCTGACGGCCTTGTCGAGATCGTAGTGGCGCAGACGAAAGCCGCCGACCGGATCGGGCCAGGGTTTCAGGTCGGCGACCTCAGGCGCGCCGTCGGCATAGGTCGCGGCATTCACGGCTGCCTTGGCGAGATCCTCCGCCCGCTTGGAAAAGATCCGCGCCACGACGCCGGCCTTGCGCACCGTCACGCGGCTCACCCCGGGCGGCACGATGGTCAGGCTGTTGCCTTTGCTCTCGATGCGCTCGCCGCCGGCCTCGATCGTGGCGGCGGTGCCAGGAGGCAGCAGCACCACGTATTCGTCCGGATTGTCGCGCGGAAGGACGGCGCCCTCTTCGGCCTGGCTGACCACGGTGAGGAAGTTCGCCGCGCGCGTGATCCAGTGACGCGTCCCATCGGCATCGGTCTGCTGCGGCGGCTCGGCATAATGCCTCGCGTGGGTCGCGGCGCGCATGGCTTCGCTCATCTCGATCCTCCCTGGCCGGTTCGCTCGAATTTGCGGTTGCCCGCTGTTCGCGACCGTGATACAGCGTTTTGTATATCGATACACCGGATATCGCCGATGCCCCCTGCCGTCAATATGAATCTTCCCCGGCCCCAGCCGGATCATCGCGCAAGACGGATTTGGCCTTGAAAACAAGACCGGAAATGGCTTCGACGCCGGACGATCGCGTGGACGGCGGGGTGCGTTCGGTGCAGGTCGCGCTCGACGTGCTGGAGGCGGTCGCCTTCTCCGACGAAGAGCTCGGCGTGACCCAGATCGCCGAGCGGCTTGGGCTGACCAAGGGCTCGGTGCACCGTCACCTGCTGACGCTGGTCGAACGCGGCTATCTGGTGCAGAACCCGGTGACGTCGAGATATTCCAGGGGACCGCGCAGTCGTTTATTGGCCCACTACGCGCCGGAGACCGATCTGATTCAAATCGCGAACGGCCCGATGCGCGAGCTGCGCGACCTGCTCGGGCATTCCGTCGTGCTGTCGGAGTGGACGCCGCGCGGCGCGCTGGTGCTGAGCATGGTGGTCGGCACCGCCGCGATCGAGATCGGCGTGCGGCCGGGCAGCGAATTGCCGTTCCATTCGACGGCCCAGGGCAAGGTGCTCTTGACCCTCGCCTCACCGGCCCAGCGCGAGCGCGCGCTGGCAAAGCCGCTGCCCGCTTTCACGGCGCATACCGTGACCGATCGCAAGGTGATCGAGCAGGAACTGGTGCGCGTCGCGCAACAAGGGTTTGCGACCGCGCCGGAACAGGCAATGCTCGGCATCAACGCCGTGGCCGTGCCGATCTTCGACGACAAGGACGTCTGCATCGGCGCGCTGGCGGTGGTCGGCTCGATCCAGTTTTTGCCCGCCGATATCGATGCGAAGAGCGTCAAAGCCTTGAAAGCGGCGGCGAGCCAGATCTCGCGCATGCTCGGCCACGGCCGCGTCAATCATTCGGAGATGCGCGCGGCGCGGCAGAAGACTGCCTGACGTAACAAGAAGAGCAAAAAGGGAGACGAGTGATGAGCGAAGCCAAAGTCGTGGACAGAGCGCGCGAGGCGCGGATCGATAAAAACCTGCTAGGCGCGGTCGATCCGCACGTGCACAGCGGACCATCGATCGCGCCGCGCGCCATCGATCACCTTGATCTGGTGCGGCAGCTCTCCGAAGCGGGCTTTGCCGCCGTGGTCACCAAGGATCACGACTATGCCGGCGTCGCCACCGCGCAACTGATCACCAAGCATTATCCGGAGCTGAAGACGAAAATCTTTTCCGGCGTCGTGCTCAACAATGTCGTCGGCGGCATCAATCCCTACGCGGTCGAGCACACCGCGGCGATGGGCGGCAGGACGGTGTGGATGCCGACGCTGGCCGCGGAAAATCACCTGCGCTGGGAACAGAATGCCAGCTTCGCCCACCCGGCTTCGACGACCAAGATGCGCCACGCCACGGCCGTGCCGGTGCTCGATGCCAACAAGAAGATCCTGGATTCGGTCAAGGAAGTGCTGGATGTGATCGCCAAGAACGACATGGTGCTGGCGAGCGGGCATCTGCATGTCAGCGAGACCTGGCTGATTTTTGAAGAAGCCAAGCGCCGCGGCGTCAAGAAACTCTGCTTCACCCATCCGGAAGAGATCGTCGGCGCCAGCCTCAACGACGTCAAGGGCATCGCCGCGATGGGCGCCTTCGTCGAACATTCGATCTGCATGTTCCTGGAAGGATCGAAGTTCAAGGTCGCCAGCGCCGAAGATTTGCGCCATCACATCGAGGCGGCGGGCGTCGAGCAGACCGTGATCTGCTCGGATCTGGGTCAAGTGGGCGTGTTCTCGCCGCTGGAAGGTTTTAGGCGTGGCGTCGCGCTGTGCATGGATCTCGGCTACAGCGACGCCGACATCCACAAGATGGTCGCGACCAATGCTTCGCGGATGCTAGGCCTCAACGCGCAGGCGGCGTGAAGCGATGGCGGGCGATCTTGCCGTTAGCATCGGCCAACTGCGCCTGAAGAATCCGCTGATCGCGGGCGCGGCCGAACATCTGATCGAGGAAGCGGGCGTGCGCGCGGCTTTGCGCGCAGGCGCGGCCGTGGTCGTGATGAAGTCGACCAACGAGGTCGAGGCCGCCAAGGCGCAGCTCCAGGCGGCCGAATACGCCGTGTTCGACGAGACATGGCAACGACGGGAGTGGAATGCGTCGGCACCTCGCGCAGCCTTCATCGCCTGTCGCTCCGGACTTTATCCCGGCAGTTTCGATCAATGGCTGGAAAGCGTCTCGCGGCTCGACCGCGAGGCGCAAAAAAGCGATGCTTACGTGGCCGCGAGCCTCATTCTCGGCGATCTCGATCGCGCCGTCGACATGGCGCGCCAGGTTGAGGCGGCCGGTCTTCGCCTGCTCGAACTCAACATCGGCACGCCCTATGCGTCGCAGGCCGCAAAGGGCGCGGTCGCAACCGAGCTGTTGCCCGAGCGCGTGAGCGCCATTGTCAGCGCGGTGCGCGGCGCCGTTTCGATTCCGCTG
>NZ_DASSRP010000240.1:0-16767 GCF_035701725.1 Bradyrhizobium sp. | reverse complement strand
TCGTGGCGTGCAGGTCGAGCGGCGCCGTTTTGAGTTCGTGATGATGGCGACCGTGCTGGCGGGGTTCTGGAGTCTGATGTCCGGCACCTTCTTTATCATGACGCTCCGCGCCGCCGGCCTGTTGGCCTGAACCTTTTCATTTGACCCGTTCGACGGCTATGCCAGAGTCTTCCTAAAGGAGACTTTTGTTTCATGGCGACCTACGAACTCGACGGGCAGGGGCCCGACCTTCCCAAAACCGGCAACTATTTCATCGCAGATACCGCAGCCGTCATTGGCAAGGTGCGTTTGCTGGAAGGGGCGAGCGTCTGGTTCGGCGCCGTGCTCCGCGGCGACAATGAATGGATTGAGATCGGCGAAGGCTCCAATGTGCAGGACAACTCGACCTGTCACACCGATCCGGGATTTCCGCTCATCATCGGCAAGGATTGCACCGTCGGCCACAACGTCATCCTGCACGGCTGCATCCTGGAAGATGGCGCGCTGGTCGGCATGGGCTCGATCATCATGAACGGCGCGAGAATCGGCCGCGGCAGCGTTGTCGGCGCGGGTTCGGTTATCACCGAGGGCAAGCAGTTTCCCGAAAACTCCCTGATCATCGGCTCGCCGGCGCGTGTGATCCGCACGCTGACCCCCGAGCAAGCCAGCGCAATGGGACGCGCCGCGAAATCCTACCAGCGCAACGGGCCGCGCTTCAGGGCTGGCCTGAAGAAGATCGGCTGACGCCTCGCGCAATCCGTCGCGCCGAGACGGGAGCGCGATCACCTCTTGGGCTTGTGTGCAGTCCTCCTGCGACCGCTATCCTTTTCAACGCTGTGAGACGCAAGCCGGACACTCTTGCGAAGGGCATCCTTCAGATCGATCGGGATGCCGTGCTTCTTGAGCAAGTCGGCAAACGCTTCGTCCGCCAGCTCCTGAAATGTCGCCATCCGGTCGCGCGCTAGCTGCTTGAGCTTGTCGAAGGTGTCGTCGTCAAAGGCGATCAACTTGCGCATGCGCGAGCTTTCCCGTGGTTAAGGATACGGAACCAGGAACCGGCGGTCTTGCGGAGCGGTGGGGTCCATCCATCGGCGGCGGGCGGACCGTAAAAACACGGCGATTCCGGTTAAACTTGTAGTAGTGCATTTGCGGCTAGTTTCCTTGCTCGCACGAACTGCTTCCGCAGACCTTGCTATCACAAGCCGAACTCCGCGAGCGCTGCCCATGATAGGCAAAATCGGCAATTTGTCGGGAAAACTCCTGACCTGGATCGACAATTTCCGCATCTCGGAGAAGGTCGCCGGGCTCGTCGGCCTTTTGGTTGTTGTGCTCGTTCTCCTCGTGGTGATGTCGATACAGACCGTCCGCCTGCAAAGCGAGTACCGGCGCCAGCTCGCGACGTCGACGGCCGCGGCGGTCAACATCGGACGTGTCAACGCCCTGATCTACGCGATCGTGATGGAATCGCGCGGTGTTTATATGTCGTCCGATCCGGCGACTGCAAAGCACTATGCCGATGAGATCTTGCGGCGAAACCGGCAACTTTCCGCGGTCATGACCGAATGGGATAAAGCCGACGATTTCGGCGATGAAGCTCAATTTGCTGCTTTCCGCGAACGGGTTTTCAAGTTCGTGAGCTTCCGCAAGGAGCTGGCGCGCCGGGCGACCCAGATCGGCCCCGAGGCCGGACGCAGCTGGGGTGACAACGAAGCCAATCGTTCGCTGCGTATCGCGCTCAACGACGACATCGAGGCGCTCGAAAAAGAACTGGACAAGCACGCGCTTGAAGTGGCGAAGCTTGCCGACCGGACCCGCTCGGCGTCCTGGTATCTGGCATCGCTTGGCTTCGCCGGGCTGCTCCTGGCTGCGCTCAACTTGCTTATCGTCCGCCGCTCGGTGACCAAGCCCCTGGCGGAGATCGCCAAGACCACCGATCTGATCGCCACCGGCACGACCAATCTCGCTATTCCCTATGACCGCAACGTGGACGAGATCGGGCACCTGGCGCGCGCCGTGCGCAACTTTCGCGACGCCACCTCGCGCAATCAGGAGCTCATTCAGCTCGAACTCGGTACCGCTCATCAGCGCGACAGGGCGATGGGCGAACGTGACAGGTTGAACGACAAGTATCTGGAGACCAGGTGGCAACTCGGCGCCGCGCTCAACAACATGGCGCAAGGCCTCATCATGATCGACGGCAAGGGCAAGGTGCTGACCGTAAATCAGCGCTATCGCACTATGTATAACATCCCGGCGGAGATCATCGTGCCGGACATGTCGTTGCGCGATCTTCTGGCCTATCGCGCCAAGCACGGCATGTTCGAGGGCAATGTGGACGAGTTCATGAAGTCGATACTCGATCGGGTCGCGAAGGGCAAACCCTCGACCGCGGAAGTCTCACTGCCCGATGGCCGCCTGATCCGGGTTTCCGAGGAACCGATGGCGGGCGGCGGATGGGTCGCGACGCATGAAGATTATACCGAGCGGCGGCGTGCCGAGCGGATGCTGGAGCGGACCGAGAAATTCCTTGTCTCTGTGCTGGAGACCGTGCCCCAAGCAATCGTTGCGAAGGATGCGCGCGACCTGCGCTATGTGTTTATCAACCGCGCTGCCGAGAAACTGATGGGCTTGCCCCGCGCCGAAGTGATCGGCAAGACAGTGCGCGACCTGTTTCCGGCCGACACAGCGATCGAGATTGAGGGCCAGGATCGCGAGGTGCTTGAAGGCAATCGGGAGAATGAGTTCGTCCTGCGCAACATCCGGACGCCGAACAATGGCGAACGTTTGGTGGCGGTGCGCCGGCTGCGCATCGCCGATCAAGCAAGCGAATCCATGTTGATCAGCATGATCGAGGATCGGACGGGCGAGCTGGCTGTCACCGAGGCCGCGGCCTGACTTCGCCGACGTGGCGCGCCGCGCTCACTTCCTAAAGTGAATTTTAGTTTCGGCGTCAGATCGGCGCCGCGCGACGCATGCGCGCGCAGTCGCGCAGAAGTGAGCCCGTGCTTCGGGCATTTCGTCGCGGTCATCACCACATGACGGAACGGGATCGCAGCCAGGCGCGTCTACGTTGGCGGAGTTGAGTCCAATTTAGGAGGGTGGAGAATGTGGCGTAAATCAATGATCGCGCTTTGCGCGGCGGCGTCAGTGATGGCGCTGACACCGAACATGGCCTTGGCCTTTGGCGGTGGGCATGGTGGCGGCGGCGGCGGTGGAGGCGGCCACGGTGGTGGAGGCGGCGGCTTCGGAGGTGGTGGCGGCTTTGGTGGCGGCCATGCCGGCGGCTTTGGCGGCGGCGGTGGTTTTGGCGGACACGCCGGTGGCTTTGGCGGCGGTGGGTTGGCAGCGCATTCGGGCGGCTTTGGCGCCAACGGCTTTGCCGGGAGAAACGCGGGTCCCGGCGGCTTCAACAGTTTCGCGCACGCACCTGCCGCTGGCACTGCGGGCGTCGGCGCTATGCAAGGCAACCGCTTCGCAAGCGGCAATTTCCAACACGGCGGCTTCGGTCACCATGGCTTCCACCACGGCTTCCACCACGGACGCCGCGGCTTCTTCGCCGACGGCTTCATCGGCTACGATGGTTACTGGGATTATCCCGACTACGCCTACGACGACACCTATTACGACAATGGCGGCTGCTACATCGTGCAGCGGCGCGTGCACACCCGCTACGGATGGCGCATCAGGCCGATTCAGGTTTGCAGCTAAGATCGCGACAGGCTGAAATAGGAAGGGCGCGCGGCATGAACCGCGCGCCCTTTGTGTAACGGGGGGATGCGATCTAGCCGAGCACCTTGTACTTCCTGAACCAGGCCTGCATCTGGTTCCAGGCATCTTCGGCGGCTTCCTTGCGATAGCTCGGGCGATAGTCGGCATGAAAGCCGTGCGGCGCACCCGGATAGATCTTGAATTCGGCAGGCTTGTTTGCCTTTGCGAGCGCTTCCTTCAGCGCTTCGACGGTCGGGACCGGAATGCCCTGGTCCGCCTCACCGTAAAGCCCGATCACCGGCGCCTTCATCTCGGACGCGAGCTGGGTCGGGCTCTTCGGCCAGCCGGGGATGTTGGGTGGATCAACCGGCGGCCCGTAGAATGACGCACCAGCCTTCAACGTGCTCGAATGCGCCGCATATTCCCACACCGTGCGGCCGCCGCGGCAAAAGCCGATGATGCCGAGCCGATCGGTGTTGCCGCCTTGCGCCTTGGCCCAGGCAACCGTGCTGTCGAGATCGGAGAGAAGTTCGGCGTCCGGCTTGGCGTTGACGATCGGCAGAAGTTGCGGAATGTCGGTGATCTTGGTGAGATCGACGCCTTTGCGGAAATAATAATCAGGCGCGACGGCGAGCGCGCCGAGCTTGGCGAGGCGACGCGTGACGTCCCTGATGTATTCGTGCAAGCCGAAGATCTCCATCGCAACCAGGATGACCGGCGGATTGGCGAGCCCCTTGGGGCGCGCGAAATAGCCGGGCATCTCGCCGTCGGCGACTTTGATCTTGATGTCGCCGGCATCAAGGCCGTCGGTCGACGTCGTGATCACGTCGGCCCGGACCGGCCCGGCGGCCAGCGTGTAGCCGGCGGTTACGGCGGCGGACGCGGTCATGAAGCCGCGGCGCGAGAACGGGGCGACCTTGGTCAGTCCGATGACATCGGACGTCAGTTGGATGTGGCGGTTCATGCGGGTTCCTCGAGCGGGATGGAGGGCCAGAACAGACAGTGTGCCAAAACCGAGACACCAACATCCAGCCGTTATTCCGTGCCTGCCGGGAATGACCGCTTGGGCCGCAAAAGGGGGGCCCCAATAAACAAGGCCGTCGGCGGAGTATGATCGCCCACGGCCTTGCCAGCCCCGGATCTTAAATTGGCTTACGCCCTCCGGTGCTGGCGTTATCCCCTAATCGGCCGAGAACCAATTATGATGTAGATCACAATTGCCCAAAAAAGTGCGGCCAGCCCTTGGGGGAAGGCTGGCCGCGCGCGATCCGGTCTGGGACGGGGAGGGGTGGGGATGTGACCGAATCGCGTAACTCCTGATTTCCGATGCTTCAGCGGTCCCGCGCGCTGGCGGTCGAAACCGCAGGCTTGGGATCGCCAAGAGAGACCCAGACGTTGGGGTCGCCCTGCGATTGGCGCTTGACGAAGCGGTACCCAGTCTCGGTCCAGGCCACGACGCTTTCGTTCTGGTTGTCCAGAATGAACTCGCCTTTGTCGGACTTGACGGTCAAAACCGCATGACCTTCGCCCATCTTGTCGCGGACCACCGTGATCAGAAGCGCCTCGCGCGGCCATCCCGCATCGATCAGCATCTTGCGCTTCATCAGCACGTAGTCTTCACAGTCGCCGTAGCCGTCCGTCGGCAACGACCATTTCTCGATCACGCCCCAATGATCCATATCGGTCATCGGCTTGACGGTCTCGTTGACCCAGCGATTGACCTTGATTAGGTCGCGCCACGCCGCCTGCGTCATCACGATATCGCGCGGCTGTGATGGGCCGCCTTTGCACTCGGCCGGATTTTCACCGCAGAATTCCACCCAACCGATCGGGGCACGCGTGGTGTCGCCCAGGCTCGCATAGAGTGTCCGTTCATCGGCAGCGTTCGCCGATGCGCTCAATCCAAGCAGGATGGCGGCAACCGCCAACCCTTTCGTCTCCCTGAACCCGAACATGTGGCCCCCGTTTTTTTGTTGGGACCACGTTTCGCACAAAGGTTTTGCGCTGCGGCTAAGTACGCCAAGTACAATTGAGGCGAATACTCATCAATACTTCAGAGAATTAGATCTATATTTGAAATGGATTCGACGAAAATCTTAGATAACTGCAATTGATTCAAATTTTATCGATTAACCCGCGGAAGGCGGTATTGCAGGCTGGTTCGGCGCTTATGCCGCCGACATTAACCGCGAGCGAAGCCAGCTTTGCTGGCCGCCACAACCCGGTCGCATCGGGCCGAGGGTTAAGAAAGTGAAAACCTGCGGTCCATTCGGCTTTACGCGCCGGTAACGCTGTGCGCGGGTGGTCGCAATCTGGCAGTTGCGTCCCGTTTCGAACGTGCAGGTTTTGCGGATGTCAGAATCCAGCCGATGCGCCGTTGAAATTCTTGGCAATCGGCCCGCAGCCATGCATCCATGCGGCCCAATAACAAGGGAGGAAACAATGAAAAGCGTGCTTTGGGGCTTTGCGGCTGTATTGTGCGTGGTCGTCGGCCCGGTGGCTTCGGCGGAGGACGCGCCCCGGATCAATCCGACCGACCCGCAGCCAACCTGCTCGATGTGTCCGGGCACCTATATCCCGGCGGCCGAGCTTGAGCGCTATACGCAAAAGGCCATCGCCGAGAAGCTGATCGATCAGCAGGTGCGGGACATTGACATTGGCAAGTCCCGGATCGGCATCGGCATCGTGCATCGCGGGCGCCTGGAGAAGCCCGCGCCGGATTCAGTCGCCGAGCACGACCAGATCAGCGAGGTCTATCATGTGATCTCGGGGGCAGCGACGCTGGTGCTCGGGCCGGATATTGTGAGCCGGCAGCGGCGGCCCTCGACCATGCGCACCGTGCGCGAGTTCAACGGTCCCGGCAACAACGGCTCGGACATCAAGGATGGCGTGGCCTACGAGATCAAGGCCGGCGACGTCGTGGTGATTCCCGCCGGCACTGGCCACTGGTTCACCAAGATCGACGACCACATCGACTACCTGATGATCAGGATCGATCCGGACAAGGTGACGCCGCTCAAGGGCGAAGCGCAGTCGATGGAGTATCTGTCGCAGCCGGCTGTTAAAGGAGAATAAGCCGCATTACCGTGCGGTGACGCTTTCCTCGAGCGTCTCGGCCACCTGCTCGTGGACGAATTCGAGCGCAAAGCCCTCTTCGAGATTGCGCACCACGCGGGCCGGAACCTTGCCGAGCATGACCTGCGATTTGAGCGGCGGGCGGTTCTCGGCAGCGATCGCCGCACCCGAGCGCGACATGTCGATAATGCGGCAGGTCATCTTGGTGCCGTCTTCGAGCGTGAGCAGCGCGATCGGGTTGCGCGGGATGATACGGTCGTGGCGGCGGTCTTCCGGAAGGTTGAGGATGTCGCGGTTGGCAAGCCAGGTGAGTTGGGCTGCGAGCTTGTCTCGCTTTCTCGGGGTGGCACCGACGGTCATGGCAAAGCCATTGTCGATGATGCGGGTGATCTTGCCTTCGACGCGACCGATATGGTCGAGATAGGCGATCACGCGGTCGCCGACATTACCGATGCCGGGCGCGAGCAGGGCAAGCCCTCCCGGGGACATATTGATGATCTGGCACGGAAACTCGCGCCGATCGGGCAGCATGTAACGACCCAGCAGATGAACTTTCACCCGCTGAAAGCGCCGTCGCTCTTCCGCTGACGGCAAAATCGATTTCTTGTTTGCTAACGCCATTTTCGCCGCCACGGCACCCGCTATGAGCGCCCCCTCGACCCTACGGCCAGCAGGGTTAACGAGCCGTTAGCGAAACCGCAGGAACACGCTCACGCAATTTTTGGCTGTGCTTCGGCAAGCCGGTTGAATGCCCACAGCAATAGCGGACACGCAAGGATGACGACGGTGCCAAAATCGATGGCTGAGGCGGTGTGACCGGTTGATTTGGCCAAAGCGCCCGCGACCGCCGGGCCCAGCATCATCGTGCCATAATAGAGCGTGTAGAAGATGCCCATGCCGATGGCGCGCGTCTCTGCCTTCAATATGCGCGCCGGCAGGCTCATGATCGGCCCGACCGGCAGGCCGCTGAGCAATCCGATACCCGTGACGACCGAGACCACCGCGTCGGTGCGCGGCAGGACGACCATCAACGCGGCAAAGACGAAACACCCGACAGCCAGAACCAGATCCGGCCGGCCGGTCCGATCGGCCAGAATGCCGCCGAGCGGGACCGACACGACCGCTAGCCACAACACGATGCTGATGACCGGGCCCGCCGCCGAAATCGACCAGCCACGCTCGTCCAGCATCGACGGCCCGAAACTGAAGATCATCGCAAAGCCGAGGTTGAAAAGCCCCCATATCAGGCCCGCCGCAATCAGGGCGATCAGCGTCTTGCGATCCGGCCACGATCCGGGTGCGGCCGCCGCGATCTTGGGCGATGAGGGATAGGCGGCTGCGAAGAACACCAGCCCCAACGCGATGGAGGCCGCTACCGTGAGATGGACAGCCTCGACGCCAAACGCGGTTGCGATCAGCGGAAGCAGGATCAGCGAAAGGGCAATGCCGGCCGGCCACGAATTGACGAAGATCGCCATTGCCGTTGCGATTTCCCGACCCACAAACCAGTCGGCGACCATTTTGGTCATCTGCACATTGAACATGACGCCGCCGGCGCCGCTGACAAGCCTGCCTGCGATCTGATTGATCCACGTTGACGACAGCGCCATTGCCAGTTCGCCGAGGAGCATCAGCAGCAGCGATACGATCACCGTGGGTTTGTCGCCAAGCCGTTTTCCGATCGCTCCGCCCGGCAACGCGAGGAACAGGCCAGGCGCGAAATAAAGCCCGATCAGCCAACCGATGTCGGCAAGCGAGACGCCGAATTTCTGGTTGAGAAGCGGAGCCACCGCCGCCACGCTCTGGAACTGAAACGCCATCGTCAGACGAATGAGGAACAGTACGGCGAGGGCAAACCATCGGCTGCGCATGGCGTCACACCTTCAAGAACGCGCGGAAGTATTGCTCGTGGTCCTGTGATTCTGACATTTGCAAGAGTGCCAGCCAGATCGGGATGCAAATGTTGGAATCGGACCACTACGAGGGTGTCGATACCGCGTCAATCGTCGGCTGACGGCAAGGCCCGATTGGCATTACGGCGTGCTTCACATAGGCTCGCCCAAGCCCATAAAACACACCAAGACTTCGACAAGGGCCCAGGAGGAAAAGCCGTGGAACAGATACGCGTATGCACCTATGAGGGACCCGGCGCGAGACCGGTCATCCGAAGCGTGCCATGGCCCAAAATCGGCAAGAAGGCGGCGCTGATCAAGGTCGGCGCCTGCGGCGTTTGCGGCACCGATTTGCATATTCTCAAGGGCCACTGGCCGAAACCCCTGCCGTGGCCGTTCACGCTCGGTCACGAGATCGGCGGCGTGCTGGTCGAGGTCGGTTCGGAATTCACTGAAGACTTCATGAGCAAGCCGCTGAAAACGGGATCGAAAGTCATGATCCCGCCCTTGATGCCGTGCGGCCATTGCTACTACTGCATCCATTATCCCCAGAGCGCCAACAAGTGCCTGACGCCGGTTTATTACGGTCGCTATCTCGGCTTCGACAAGGCTCCGCATCTGTGGGGCGGCTGGGCCGAATATGTCTATGTCGATCTAGAGATGCTGCCGGGCACCAAGATCTACAAACTGCCCGATGACATGCCGCTGCGATTGGGAGCGCTCTCGGAGCCGCTCACATCCTGCATCCGTGCCTTCAACCGCGCCACGCGCGCCGGCGGGTTCAGCTGGGGCGACACCGTTGTCATTCAGGGATCAGGTCCGATCGGTATTCTCGCGGTTGCGGCCGCGCGCGAAATGGGAGCAGGGCGGGTGATCTGCGTCGGTGCGCCGGAAGAGCCGCGGTTGAGGCTGGCGCGCCAGTTTGGCGCCGAAGCGACCGTGAACATCGAGGAGATCAAGACGCCGGCCGGGCGCATCAGCCGCGTGCGGGACATCGTCGGGGGATTTGGCGCCGACCTCGTGATGGACTGCTCGGGCCATCCGAGTGCAGGCCCGGAAGGAATCGAAATGCTGCGCGACGGCGGCACCTATGTCGAGATGGGGCAATTCACCGATGCCGGCGCGATCGAGACGTCATGGCACCGCATCTGCACCAAGGACCTCAACGTGCTGGGATCCTGGGGCTTCACCGGCAACGACCTGCCGCTCGGCGTTGATATGCTGTACCGCACCCGAACCAAATATCCCTGGCTCGACATGCAGACCATCTATCCGTTCTCGGAGGATGGCGTAGCCAGTGCGGTCGCGGACGCGATGGCGATGAAGACCGTCAAGTCCACCATCGTGCCGTGGCCGGAACTGGTGGAATAGGCCGGAAAAGATTGCGCCGGTCATCTTCCCGGATTGACGCAAATCGGCCGGCGAGTATCAATGAGACACAGGGATTGTTGAACCAAAGCTTTATTTTTTCGTTTCGACCCGCCTCACAGCCAGTGGGCGACGGTGACGTTCCTTTCAGAGTGGCCGCGAGTTCCGTGGAAGGAACGTCAGGGTCAACGCCACACTGAAATTGTAGGACTGCCGGTGTCCCTTTGGTTCTGACGTTCGCAACGGTGTCCGCTGCGATTACATGCGAATGTCAGAGCCCGGACACCAGATAATCGGATGGGGGCATCATGGCCGAACAGGGCAAGATTTCCGTCGAACGTGATCTCAGGCTCGACCTATTCCGCGGCGTCGGATTATGGATGATCTTTCTCGACCATATCCCGCATGACGTGGTTTCCTGGCTGACCTTGCGCAATTACGGCTTCAGCGACGCAGCCGAGTTCTTCGTTTTTATTTCCGGTTACCTGGCGGGTTTCATCTACGGGCCGATCATCAAGGCCGGCCATTTTCTCGCCGCGCTCAAGCGGCTATGGCGGCGGGCGATCGAAATGTACGTCGCCCATATCATGCTGTTTCTGATCTTCACCGCTCAAATCGCTCGCACGGTGCGAAAATTCGACAATCCGATGTACGAGGACGAATTCAACGTCCACAATTTCCTGCTGCACCCGGACGTGCTGATCGGGCAGGCGCTGACGCTGCGCTACAAGCCGGTCAACCTTGATGTGCTGCCGCTCTACATCACCTTGATTGCGACAGCTCCGTTCATGCTGTGGGCGATGGTGCGGCGGCCGAACCTGACGCTGCTCGGCTCGATCATCCTGTATATCTTCGCGCGCATCTTCGACTTGAATTTTGCCTCCTATCCGCCCGGTACGACCTGGTATTTCAATCCATTTGCCTGGCAAATGATGTTCGTCTTCGCGGCCTGGTGCGGCACCGGCGGCGCCAATGCGATATGGCCCTACGTGCAGTCGCGCCTGGCGCTGACGTTGGCATCGCTATGGCTATTGTTCGCCTTCCTGGTCGTCATGAGCTGGCACTTCGCGATTCTTGGGGCGTGGATACCCGCCTGGCTCAACAAGATCATCTATCCGATCGACAAGACCGACCTCGACATGTTCCGCTTCACGCACTTCCTCGCGCTGGCCGTGCTGGTGTCGCACTACGTGCCTTACGGCTGGTCGGCTCTGAAATACAAATGGCTGCGTCCGGTGATCCTGTGCGGCCAGCATTCGCTGCCGATCTTCTGTTTCGGCGTGTTCCTGTCCTTTGCGGCGCACTGGATCCTGATGCAGTACACGAGGGGCGTGTGGGAGCAGCTTGTCGTCAGCGCCGCCGGCATCGTGATCATGATCGCCATCGCATGGGTGCTGGATCGCGCCAGGAAGGTGCCCGATCTGTTCGTCGATTCCGCCGAAATCAAGGGCGCCGCGGCGACGCTGGAGACCAGCAAGGCCTGACGTCGCAGGCAACACGGCAAGGCCGAATATTGAAACACCAACGCGCGATTGTTGACCGGAGGATATCATGGTCCAACGTCTTTTGATTGCCGTATGTCTTTTGCTGCTGTTGTCGCCGGGCGTTCGGGCGCAGACGCCGTCATTCGATGCCATGACGGCCGCGCGGAGCCTCGTCATCACCATGAAGCTCGCTGATCAGTACAAGGCGCTACTGCCGGCGATCCTGCTTGGTTTGAAACCGGCGCTGACTCAGGATCGCCCCGAGCTCGAGCGCGACTATGACGCGATGATGCCGATGGTCGCCGAGGCTTTCGAGCCGTATTACACCTCGATGGTGGACGGCATCGCCGCGATCTACGCCACCAACTTCACGGCCGCCGAACTGCGCGACATCGAGGCTTTCTATCGTCAGCCCGCCGGGCAGAAGATGCTGGAAAAGATGCCGGCGATCAGCCAGCAGGCGCTTGCGGTAGGACAGGAGATCGGCCGCAAAGCGGCGGACGATCTGCGTCAGCGCCTGACCGAGGCGTTACGGCAGAAGGGACATAAGCTATAGCGGGCGGAGAACGCGTCCGGCGAAGCCCGTCAGCGCAGACCCTCATAGACCATCAGGCCGCGCGCCAGCCGCAGCTTGCGCAGCGCGCGCGGCACCAGCCGTTCGCTCGGCGGATGAATGTAGCGCCACGAGGTCAGTTCGAAATCTTTGAGCCGGGTGTGTCCGGTTTCGAACGGGGCGAGCAGGCCGGTCATGCTCAGCGGCACATGGGCGCGGTGGTTGAACGGCAGGAGCAACAGTTCAAGATGTGCTTGTCCCTCCGCAGAGGCCGCGGTGATGCCGGCCACCGCCGGCAGCATCTCCTCAGTAACGGCGGTGACGATGTCTTTGATGTCGCGCCGGCTGTCGGAACCGAACAGCGCCGGAAAGCTCTGATCCTTCACGTCGCGGCCGAGCAGGGCGCACAGCCGGGTGCCGGCGACACGGAACGGATAGCCGCTCGCCTCATCGCAGGCGAGGACGAAAATGTCCCCGAGCAGGCGGCGAATGGCATCCGGGTTGAAGTCGCCACGGTCCGGCGCGCGGGCTTCGCCGCGCTTTTCGTTCCAATAGGCGAAAAACTGCTGGTTCGACGGATGTTTCATGCTCGGCTATCGCCCCCTGCGTGAGCGCGGATGGCACATCTCTGTCCCGTTTCCACGCACACGCATTGCTGGTTTCGTTGTGCAGAAACAGCATTGCAGCGTCCATGCCGAAGCCGACTTCGGCCCAGGCTTTGCGGCATTAACGTTAAATTAACGATGGGCTTGGCGCGACCGGGCGGGCTGCTACGCTCCGCCCATCAGATACTTCGCCGGGCTTCTCCAGGTCCGGCAAAGGCACAAGGCGTCGAACAGACTGGCCGCTTTTGCGCGGGGAGGGGTGGGGACAATCCCCAGGTGAACCCCGCACGGATAAGGCCAACATCCAACAGAGGGAGGGCTTTCTCAGGGCCCTCCCTTTCTACGTTGGGACGCAGACGCGGTTCTGCTCTGTCGCGCCGACCGCCTGGGCGCTTTGGCCAAAGACGCTCGCCTTGACCGCGGGCAATTCCAGCCGCGTGCGCAGTCCGCCGCTCTCGCTTCGGGCGAGCGTGAGGTCGCCGCCATGCTCGCGTGCGGAGTTGCGGGCCACCGCGAGGCCAAGGCCGACGCCGCCGGTATCGCGGTTGCGCGAGCCTTCGAGCCGATAGAACGGCGCAAAGACCTTTTCATATTCGTCTTCCGGAATTCCCGGGCCGTCATCATCGACGGTGATGACGGCGCGATCCGCGATCCGATCGAGCCTCACGCGGGCGCAGCCGCCGTATTTGACGGCGTTATCAACCAGGTTGGCGATCGCCCGTGAAATCGCCACCGGCCGGCAAATGACGAGGATCGCCTGGCGCGCCGACGACATCTCGACTTGATGCCCGGTATCGATTGCGTTCTCGCAAACGGATTCGACGAGCGCGCCGAGATCGACCAGCAGAGGCGCCTCGCGCTTGATATCGTCGCGCGCAAACGCCAAGGTCGATTCGATCATGGCCGCCATCTCGTCGATGTCAGCGAGTATCTTGGCTTGTTGTTGCCCGTCGCCAACCAGTTCAGCACGCAATCTCATCCGCGTCAGCGGTGTCTTCAGATCGTGCGACATCGCAGCCAACATCAGCGTGCGGTCGCTTACAAAGCGGCGAAGGCGGTCCTGCATCTGATTAAAGGTACGGATTGCGGTTCGCAATTCGCGAGGCCCGCTTTCGGTGAGTGGAATGGCTTCGCTGCTGGCCCCGAAGCGCTCAGCGGCAGCGGCGAAGGCCGAGATCGGCCGGGCCAGCCACCGCGCCGTCCACACCGAAAGCGCGGCGATCAACAAACCCAAAGAAATCAGCAGAACGAAAAGGAGTTTGCTGGGTCCTTCCACGGCGAAGTCGGAATTGGTGATAACGAGCCACTTGCCGTGCGGTAGCGCGATTTCCGCCACCAATTGTTCGGGCCCGGCCTCGTCCGCCGGTTCTGTGCTCGGACGCGCATCGACACGCACCGCATCAGGCGTGGCCTGTAGCTGGAACGCTATCAAGTCGCGCATCAGTTCGATTCGCGACTCGCTGCTCGTCTCGATGGTCGGCCGGTCGCGAATCTCGGCGCGGAATGGGGGTTCGGTGAATGCTGTGAGGAGCGCGGGCCGCTCGGAGGCCGGGGCCCTTGTGATCGCGGCTGCAATGGCGGCGAAGCGTCCTGAAAGCAGCTGCGGGTTGTGATAGCGATTGATGGTCGCCACAAAGGAACGGCCGAGGAACATCTGCGTGTTCGATTGTCCTTCCGCATGACTGAGAAGAATGCCGCGGCTGATGCTGATCGCGACCGTCAATGCGATGCTCGAGACGATCGCAAGCACCAGGGCAGCGGCGATCCGGGTGGCGATGCTGTCAAGACGCATGTGACAGTTCCGCGCTGACCACCGCGACGCTTGCCGCGAATACGTAACCGCCGCCGCGGACGGTCTTGATGAATTCCGTGCCGTCCGGGTCGATGCTGAGCTTGCGCCGCAACCGGCTGATCTGCACGTCGACGCTGCGATCGAAGCTGGAGGCAGCGCGGCCGCGGGCGAGGTCGAGCAACTGGTCGCGGTTGAGTACGCGCTGCGGACGTTCGGCAAGCGCCAGCAAGAGATCGAATTCTGCGGCGCGCAGCGGCACCAACGCGCCGGCCGGCGAGAACAGCTGCCGCCCTGTGACATCGAGGCGCCAGCCGCCGAATTCCAGCGTGCGGTTGCTTCCATTGTGAGCACCCGCAGGCGCGCCACCGGCACGCCGCAGCACCGCGCGTATCCGCGCCAGCAATTCGCGGGAGTTGAACGGTTTTGCGAGATAATCGTCTGCGCCCATTTCGAGGCCGACGATACGGTCGGTTTCGCTGCCGACCGCCGTCAGCATGATAATCGGAATGCTGGCATTGGAGCGGACGCGGCGGCACAGGTTGAGGCCGCTTTCGCCCGGCAGCATCACGTCCAGAACGACCAGATCGATCCGCGCGCTTTCCAGATTCTGCAACATACCACGTCCATCGTGGGCGACCGACACGCGATAGCCGTGCTGTGTCATGAACTGCGACAACAGGGTGCAGATTTCCTTGTCGTCGTCGACGATGAGAAGATGCTGAGGCATACCGAACTTCTATCCCGTTTGAGGCCCGGAAGGAAAAGCAGATTTTTGTAACCGCGTGTTGCACGAACTGATGGAGGTTACAGAAGGCAACAATCGGGCGGTTAGAGGACATCGTCAGGACACCTGCAGAGGTATATCTCCGCGGCCCAGCGTCGGGTGGCGTGTTCGAACTGCGGGAGCGGGTGCTAAAGTGAAGCGTCAACTCGGTTGGATGGTTGCAGCCTTGGTTTTGCTCGTCACGTGGCCGACTGCTGCATCGGCGCAATCATCGGACTTGTGGCCAAACTTCTCCATGCCGTGGACTTCGAAACTCTGGACCCTCACCATCGGCGCCAATGTGGGCGGGCTGCCGGCGTTTGAAGGTATCAAGGGCGATCAATTAAACGCGGCGCCTATTTTTTCGCTCGGACCGGCCGGTGGTTCGGCGGAACGGTTTCACGGCCCGCTGGACAGCTCCGGCATCGCGTTGTTCGACTATGAAGGCTTCAGTGCGGGCCCGGCAATCAACTCCATAAAATCGCGCAAAGCCGACAGCTTTTCCGAGCTCAACGGCCTTGGCGATGTCAAGTCGGCGATCGAACTGGGCGGCTTCGCGCAGTATTTTCCGACCGATTGGTTTCGCATCCGCAGTGAAGTCCTGCGCGGCGTCCGCGGCGAAACGGGAGTGACCGCCAATTTCTCCGCCGACTTTCTCGTGCCGGTCTCGCCGCGTCTGACGCTCTCTGGCGGACCGCGCTACACATTGGAAAGTACAGCAGCAACCGCCCCCTATTTCAGTGTGAGCCAGGTACAGTCGGTGGCCTCTGGATTGCCCGTCTTCGATGCCAAAGGCGGCTCGCATTCGGTCGGCGCTGGCGCGCAAATCCGCTACCAGTTCGATCCGAAATGGGAGGTCCACGCTTACCTTGAATATGATCGCCTGCTCGGCGATGCGGCGGCAAGTCCGCTCGTCACGCTGCGCGGCTCACCGAACCAGCTTTCGTTTGGCCTCGGCGCGTCCTACTCGTTCGATTTTCGTTTGCCGTAGGCGCTTCTCGCATGATGCTTCGATGTTGCGCGTGGCGTTGGCGGCGCAGACATGTCATCAGCCGGCTGACCCGTCGTTTCGGGATTGCGCTGATCAGCGCGCTGCTCGCATCGATGGTCGGCGGTTGCGCGTGGTTGGATCGGCCGGACCTTCGACTCCAGGGCGCAAAATCGATCGGTGTTGTCTCGGCGATTGGCGACGAGTTCACATTCTCGCGGGCCGGCTTGACGATGCCCGCCGACGCAGAACGGCATTTCTCGATTCTGTCATGGGGGCTTGATGATTTGGTGACGGTCCGCGCGGGCGTACTGCTCGGAAAGCGTTACCAGGTTCAAAGCCTGACTTATTCGCGTGCGCCCTTTGCGGAGCGAGCGGCGGTTTCGGCTTTCGCGGTCAAGAACCTGCTTAGCTCGCGCGATCGCAATAGCCGCATCGTTGATCTCGTGCGCACCGAGGTCGCGCCGCAGGGGTTGGATCTCTATGTCGTGGTGACCAAGGGCGAAGCTTCCTATGGAAGCCGAAACCGGACAGTGACCGGGATCGGAGCTATCGATCGC
>NZ_DASSRP010000239.1:0-18904 GCF_035701725.1 Bradyrhizobium sp. | reverse complement strand
TGCCCGTTGTTAGTGCTTGATCGGGCCGGGAACCGGTGTTCTGCTTAAAAAAGCTGCTGGAGCCCCGTTCGTGTCGATCTTCGTCGCACTGAATCACGTCACCCATTACACCTACGACCGCCCGATCGATCTCGGTCCCCAGACCATCCGGCTGCGCCCGGCGCCGCACACCCGCACCCCGATCCTGAGCTATTCGCTCAAGGTGACGCCATCAAATCACTTCGTGAACTGGCAGCAGGACCCGCAGGGCAACTGGCTGGCGCGGTTTGTGTTTCCCGAGAAAGCCAGCGAGTTGAAGATCGAGGTCGATTTCACGGCCGAGATGACCGTGATCAACCCGTTCGACTTTTTCGTCGAGCCCTATGCCGACAGTTTTCCGTTCGAATATCCCGCAGATCTGAAGGCCGAGCTCGCGCCTTATCTCGCAACCATTGAGCCCGGACCGCACTTTGCCGCCTATCTTGCCGGCCTCAAGCGCGAGGCCGCCAATACCGTCAGCTTCCTGGTCGACCTCAACGCCGAACTCCAGAAAAAAATTCGCTACATCATCAGGATGGAGGCGGGCGTTCAGACGCCGGAACAAACGCTGTCGTCCGGCGCCGGCTCCTGCCGCGACTCGGCCTGGCTGTTGATCCAGACCTTGCGGCATCTCGGTCTGGCTGCGCGCTTTGTCTCCGGCTATCTGATCCAGTTGCGTCCCGACATCGATCCGGTCGAGGGCCCGCGCGAGGTCGAGAAGGATTTCACCGATCTGCACGCCTGGGCCGAGGTCTACCTGCCGGGCGCCGGATGGATCGGATTCGACGTCACCTCGGGCATGCTGACCGGCGAGGGGCATATCCCCGTGGCGGCGACGCCGCATTACCGGACCGCGGCTCCGATCAGCGGCGCCGTCGGTTTTGCCAATGTCGAATTCGGCTTCGACATGAGCGTGAAACGAATCCGTGAAGCGCCGCGGATCACCCGGCCATTCTCCGACCAGTCCTGGGCGCGGCTCGACAAGCTCGGCGAACAGGTCGATGCCGACCTTCTGGCCGGCGACGTGCGGCTGACCATGGGCGGCGAGCCGACGTTTGTCTCGGTCGACGACATGGAATCGCCGGAGTGGAACACCGCGGCCGTCGGTCCGACCAAGCGCCGTTTCGCCGATGAGCTCATTCGCAAGCTGCGCACGCGCTTCGCGCCGGGCGGTCTGCTGCATTACGGGCAGGGCAAATGGTATCCCGGCGAAAGCCTGCCGCGCTGGGCCTTCGGGCTTTACTGGCGCAAGGACGGGGTGCCGATCTGGAAGAACTCAAGCCTGATCGCGGATATCGAGGGACCCAATCAGGCAAAGGTCGAAGAAGCCAAGGATTTCGCGGAAAAGACCGCCGAACGGCTCGGGCTCGAGACCGATTACGTCGTGCCCGCGTTCGAAGACCCCGCCCATTGGCTCCAGAAGGAGGCGGCGCTTCCGGCGAACGTCGATCCCAGCGATTCCAAATTGGCGGATCCGGAGGAGCGCGCGCGGATGGCGCGCGTGTTCGACAAGGGCCTGAGCGAACCGCGCGGCTTCGTGCTGCCGATCCAGCGCTGGAATGCCGACGCCGGCAAGTGGCGCAGCGAACGCTGGCAGTTGCGGCGGAACAACCTGTTTCTCGCACCCGGCGACTCGCCACTCGGGCTACGGCTGCCGATTCCTTCGCTGCCGCATATTCCAGCCGGCGAATACCCCTATATTGTCGAGCAGGATCCGCTGGAGCCGCGCGGGGCGCTGCCGGTGTTCGACGGTGCTCCGACCGAAAGCGCGCCGCATCAGGAAGTGCATGAACAGCAGCTTCGAGGTGGCGGCGGTGTCCGCACCGCGATGTCGATCGAGATCCGCGACGGCGTGTTGTGCGCCTTCATGCCGCCGGTCGAGAAGCTAGAACATTATCTGGAGCTGATCGCGGCGGTCGAAGCCACCGCCGAAGAGATGCAGGTGAAGGTTCATGTCGAAGGCTACGCGCCGCCGTTCGATCCGCGCGTCGAGGTGATCAAGGTGACGCCCGATCCCGGCGTCATCGAGGTCAACATCCAGCCGTCGACGTCATGGCGTTCGGCGGTCGATATCACCTTCGGCCTCTACGAGGACGCGGCGAAGACCAAGCTCGGCGCCAACAAATTCCTGATCGACGGCCGCCACACCGGCACCGGCGGCGGCAATCACGTGGTGATCGGCGGCAGCACGCCGAAGGACTCGCCGTTCCTGCGCCGGCCGGATCTTTTGAAGAGCCTGGTGCTGTATTGGCAGCGCCATCCGTCGCTGTCCTATCTGTTCTCCGGCATGTTCATCGGTCCGACCAGCCAGGCCCCGCGCATCGACGAAGCCCGCCATGACGGCCTCTATGAACTCGAGATCGCGCTCGCCCACGTGCCGTCTCCCGGCGGCGAAATCCCGCTCTGGCTGGTCGACCGGCTGTTCCGGCACATCCTGGTCGACATCACCGGCAACACCCACCGTGCCGAGATCTGCATCGACAAGCTTTATTCGCCGGACAGTCCAACCGGGCGGTTGGGCCTCGTCGAATTTCGCGCGCTCGAAATGCCGCCGGACCCGCGGATGTCGCTGGCCCAGCAGCTTTTGATCCGGGCCTTGATCGCCAAACTCTGGCGCGAGCCGCAGCAGGGAAAATTCGTGCGCTGGGGCACCACGCTGCACGACCGCTTCATGCTGCCGCATTTCCTCTGGGAAGACTTCCTGGACGTGCTCTCTGAACTCAAGCAATCCGGCTACGATTTCTCGCCCGAGTGGTACGCCGCCCAGCTCGAGTTTCGTTTCCCGCTGTTTGGCCGCGTCCATCATGGCGGCGTCTCGCTCGAACTGCGTCAGGCGCTCGAACCTTGGCATGTGCTCGGCGAGGAAGGCGTTGGCGGCGGCACCGTCCGCTACGTCGATTCCTCGGTCGAGCGGTTGCAGATCAAGGCCGAGGGCTTCGTCGACGGGCGTCACATCGTGACCTGCAACGGGCGGCGGATGCCGATGACGCCGACCGGCCGCTCGGGCGAGGCGGTCGCGGCGGTGCGCTTCAAGGCGTGGCAGCCGGCCTCGGGCCTGCATCCGACCATTCCGGTCCACGCGCCCCTCACATTTGACCTGATTGATAGCTGGAACGGCCGCTCGCTGGGCGGCTGCGTCTATCATGTCGCCCATCCCGGCGGCCGGAACTATGACACCAAACCGGTCAATTCCTACGAGGCTGAAGCGCGCCGGCTCGCCCGCTTCCAGGATCATGGTCATACGCCGGGCAAGATCGACACGCCGCCGGAAGAACGCAGCATTGAATTCCCGCTCACTCTCGACTTGCGGACGCCGCTGCCGCATTGAACATTAGGCGTGAGGAATACGAGAGTCGGGAATGGCCGATCAGGGAAACGGACTAGGAAGCAAGGCCCGCCCGGCCAGCCGCCGCGTGGCACAATGGATGCGCGACTATGTGCCCCTCCCGGGCATTCCCGACGAATATATCGGGCAGGACGGCACGCCTCGCCCGGTCTGGAGCCGTTTTTTCGAAGCATTCGCGACGCTGACGCCGGCTGAAATCGAACGGCGTTTCGGCACCGCCGACCGGCATTTGCGCGAGGCCGGCGTCAGCTATCGGGCGCCGGGCGAGTCCTCCGACCGCACCTGGCCGCTCAGCCACCTGCCGCTTTTGATCGATGAGGCCGAGTGGCGCCAGCTCACCGCAGGCATCGTGCAGCGTGCGCAATTGCTGGAACTGGTGCTCGCCGATCTCTATGGCGACGGCCGGCTCGTGGCCGAGGGCGCGATTCCGGCGGCCGCGATCGCCGGCAGCCCCGAATATCTGCGCCAGGTCAGCGGGATCAAGCCGCCGGGCGGGCGCTATCTCAGCCTTTATGCCGCGGACGTTGGCCGCGGACCGGACGGGCGCTGGTGGGTGCTTGGCGACCGGACGCAGGCGCCCTCAGGCGCGGGCTATGCGCTGGAAAATCGTCTGGTGCTGTCGCGCGCCTTCGCAAACCTCTACAAGGCAATGAATGTCGAACGCGTCGCGCCGTTCTTCGAGGCGTTTCGCGATGCGCTGCGTGCAGGGGCTGATCGCGACGAGCCGCGCATCGGGCTTTTGACGCCGGGCCAGTTCAACGAAACCTATTTCGAGCACGCGACGCTGGCGCGCTATCTCGGCTTTCTTCTGGTCGAGGGCGACGACCTCACGGTCAGCGGCGATCGGATTCACATCCGCACCGTCGCGGGCCTGAAGCGTCTCGACGTGCTGCTGCGCCGGGTCGACTCCAATTTTCTCGATCCGCTCGAACTCGATTCCGCCTCGCATCTCGGCGTGCCGGGCCTGATCGACGTGCTGCGCAAGGGCGGCGTCGTCGTCGCCAATATGCCGGGGTCGGGCGTGATGGAGGCGCGCGCCTTGCTCGGCTTCCTGCCGAGCCTTTGCCGGCGATTGCTGGCTGAAGATCTGAAGATGCCGAATATCGCGACCTGGTGGTGCGGACAGCCGTCCGCCCGCGAGGAAGTGCTGTCACGGCTGGATGACGTTGCGATCGAAGGCGCTTATCGGCGCGATGTGCCGGGCTTTCCGGGCCAGAGCCCAGTGCTGGCAAACAAATTGCCGCCGGCCGAGCGCGAGCGATTGAAGACGGCGATCGGCGAACGCGGCATCGATTTCGTCGGCCAGGAGCTGGTGCGGCTGTCGACCATGCCGGTGTGGGATCAGGGCAGGATCACGCCGCGGCCGTTCGTGCTGAGGATCTTCGCAGCCGCAACCGCGCAAGGCTGGACGGTGATGCCGGGCGGCTTCTGCCGGATTGCCGATCAGGCCGATGCACGCGCCGTGTCGATGGGCGATGGCGCCCGCGCGGCCGACGTCTGGGTGGTCTCCGACAGAGCCGTGCCGGCGACGACGCTGCTGCCGGCGGTCGACAACGTGCGGATCAGGCGCATCGCAGGCTGGGTGCCGAGCCGCGCCGCGGACAACCTGTTCTGGCTTGGCCGCTATCTGGAACGCGCCGAGGCGACGCTGCGGCTGATCCGCGCGCTCGCAACCGCCCCGCGCGATCCGGTCAAGGGCTCCTCGACCGTTCTGACGGTCGAACGCGTTCAGCGGCTGCTGCTCGCCTGGGGCGCGGTATCGCAGACCGTACGGGCGCAGCCTGCCAGGGTCGGCGCCGAGGCGCTGCAAAGCGAGGAGCGCTTCGGCTCGGCGCTGTCGCTGGTGCGCGCGGCGCAGCGCACCGCGACCTCGTTGCGGGAACGACTGTCGCCCGACGCATGGCAGGTCATCACCGAAATGGCCGAACGGCTGGCGCAGGAGGTCGAGGACGACGACGGCGTCATCCGCGCCGCCGAGCTCACCTTGCAGGAGCTCGCAAGCTTCGCAGGCCTTGCGCAGGAGAACATGAACCGCGCAGCCGGCTGGCGTTTCCTTGAAATGGGCCGCCGCGTCGAGCGCGCGATCAACACCGTGCGCTTTGCGCGCCAGTTCGCCTATGAGGACGCCACCGGCGAGGATCTCGATGTACTCCTGACGCTGGTCGATTGCCAGATCACCTACCGGTCGCGCTATCTGGTCGGGCCGCTGCTGGCGCCGATGCGCGACCTTGTGGTGCTCGATCCCTACAATCCGCGCTCGGTGGCGTTCCAGGTGTCCGCGCTGAACGAACATATCGCCAACCTGCCGAGCCTGAAGGAAAACGGGCTGATCGAGCGGCCGCAGCGCCTCGCCGTCGCCGCGCAGGCGCTCTTGACGACGGCGGAGGCCGCCGGCCTGCACACGCAGACGCTGTTTGGATTAGAACAGGATCTGCTCAACCTGGCGGATGCGATCGGGCAGCATTACTTCCCGCACGGACCGAATGCATCGAGGCCGGAAAAGCTGACGGGTCTGGCGTGATCTACGACATCCGCCACGTCACCACCTACGCCTATGAGAGTGCCGTCAGCTTCGCGCGGTGCTCGTTGCGGCTGCAACCGAGAAGCGGTGACGGACAGGAATTGATCTCTCACGCCGTCGAGATCAGGCCGCGTCCGGCCAATCGGACCGCAAGACGGGATTTTTTCGGCATCTACACCGAAAGCGTGCTGATCGAGACGGCGCACCGCACCTTGCGGATCGACTCCCGTTCGCGTGTTTCGGTATCGCGCAGCGCGCCGGATCGCCGGGCGCAAAGCCGATCCTGGGAAAGCGTTCGTGACCTTGCAATCGACACCAACAGCCTCGGACCCGCCTCACCGATCGGATATATCTTCGCAAGTCCGCTGGTGCCGCTGCAGCAGGCGGTGACCGCCTATGCCGCGGCGAGCTTTGCGCCGGGTGGCGGCATTCTGGCCGGCGCCGTCGATCTGATGCACCGGATCAGGACCGATTTCAGATATGACCCGAAAGCCACTGTGATCTCGACGCCGCTCGGCGAAGTCTTCGAAAAGCGCCACGGCGTTTGCCAGGACTTCGCCCATGTGATGATCGCCGGCCTGCGCGGCCTTGGCCTGCCGGCGGCCTATGTCAGCGGTTACCTCCGGACGATTCCGCCGCCGGGCAAGGCACGCCTGCAAGGCGCCGACGCGACCCATGCCTGGGTTGCGGTGTGGTGCGGCGAAGCACTTGGCTGGATCGGCCTCGATCCGACCAACGACATTCTGGTCGAGAACGACCATATCGTTCTTGCGATCGGGCGCGATTTTTCCGACGTATCGCCGGTCGATGGCATTATCGTCGGTTCGCCCAAGCAAAAGCTGAACGTCGCGGTCGACGTTATTCTTGTCGAATGACAGCTATCGGCCCGTCTCCGATATCGGCAGCCGCGGCGGCAGGTGCCTTTCACGCCACGCGATCGCGCGTCATTGATGACGACATGCGCGTTTTCTTAACCTGATCTTTACTATTCGCCGCGGTTGCCCTTGTTCGTAAGGTTCTGCTTAGCCCTTGGCCGCTAATGTTGCCCACACACTAGGCACCGATCGCCTGCAACGACAGGGGGAGTAGATGTTGAACGTTTCGAACTCGGGCAATCGCCTCGCTTCGATGGAGGCCGGCCTCTTCAACCAGATCGCGCTGTTCAGCGCCAGCGGGCTTGTAATGTCGATGGCGTTCGTCTTCGTCGGCGGCGTCCGGATACTTTATCCCTGGTTTTGAAGCCTTAGCCGGCGCGCTTTGCCCCGGCAGCGCCGTCGGCGCGCAAGTCGCGAAAGAATTTCTCGACCTCACGCGACAGCCGTTCGGCGGTCGATGCGAGGTCGCTTGACGCCGCAAGCACCGATGAGGCGCCTTTGTTGGTGTTCTCGATCGCATCGCTGAGGGATCCGATATTGGCCACCAGCGTCGAGTTGCCCTCGGCCGCGAGCTGCGCGTTGGCGGAAATCTCGCGCGTCGCCGCATCCTGCTGGCCGACCGCGCCAGCGATGTTGCTCGTGACTTCGTTGATCTCGCGCACAGCGGTGCCGATCTCGCGCACGGCTTCGACGGCGTTCCGCGTCGAAACCTGGATCAGGCTGACGTTCTGTCCGATTTCGGAAGTCGCCTTGGCGGTCTGACCTGCCAGCGCCTTGACTTCGTGTGCGACGACGGCAAAGCCGCGGCCGGCTTCGCCGGCGCGCGCCGCCTCGATCGTGGCGTTCAGCGCCAAGAGATTGGTCTGCTCGGCAATGGCCTGGATCAGCGCGAGCACGCCGTCGATGCGCTGGGTCGCGGCGGCGAGGCTTTCAATCTCGGTGACCGATTTTTCCGTACGCTGACCGGCCTGTTCGACCACTTCGGCCGATTGTCGCACCTGCCGCCCGATCTCCTCGATCGAGGCCGATAGTTGTTCGGCCGCGCTGGCGACGGCGGAAACGTTGCTGGAGGCCTGCTCGGTAGCCCGCGCGGCGGCGCCCGCGCGTCCGCTGGCCTCACCGGCAACACCGGAAATCGATTGCGCGGTGTTGCGCATGCCCGAGGCGCTGTCGTTTACGGCGCCGAGCACGCTTCCGATCGCTTCGCGGAAGGAGTCCACCGCAGCTTCGATCTCGCGCGTCCGTTGTTCGCGCGCCTTGGAATCCAGAAGAGCCTGCGAACTGAGATTGCGGTTGCGATCCATCGCTTGCTGAAAGATCTGGATCGCGCGGGCCAACGCGCCGATTTCGTCCTGCCGCTGGGTGTGCGGCACCTCGACGCCCTCGGCGCCGTCGGCGACCTGCTTGATGGTGTCGGTGATCGCCGACAGCGGCCGCGCAACCGAGCGGGAGATCATAAACACGCCGACGGCAACCAGAACCAGCGCCAATCCGCCGAGGAAGGTCAGAAGGTAAGCCAGCTTCCGGTTGGTTTCGGTATCCTCAGAGATTTTTTTGCCGCGCTCCGCATAGACTTTCGAAAGCGTCTCAAGATCGGCATTCAGCGCCACGCGGACGCTGCGATTGGCTTCGTTGTCGCCCCATTCGCGGCCGGCCGCATGGCCGATTTCAATGCCGCGTCGGACCAGCTCTTTGCGGAATTCGACGAACTGATCGATCCGCTTCTTGAAGGCGGCAAACTGCTGCGCGTCATCAGCCTGGACGATGGATTCCCAGTTCTTGACGACGGCAAGCAGTTGCTCGTTGAACTTGAGCAATCCGCCGCCGTATTTCTTGACGGCTGCCGGGTCCTCGGACATGTAGATGCCGCGGGACTCCATCACGATCGCATAGACCAGCGAATTGACGCGCTCGACGTTCAGCGCAGCCTGGTTTGCGGTCTCGATGGATTGCGTCAGCTCGGTGCCGCGCCGGGTATTGTAGTCGGACAGCACCGCAATTGCGGCTGTCAGCAACGCGAACAATGCAAAAATCGAATAGAGTTTGAAGGCAAGCGAAAGACGTGAAGCCTTCCCGGAGCCCGATGGCGCAGCAGATTTCATGATGTCTGGCATCCTTGGCTTGGCACAGGAGGCCAATCACGGGGTTGACGGCAGTCGGTAGCAATTATGTGAAACTTTTCTGTAGAAAATCTTAACCATTGTCGTTGCGGCGCAACGGGGCGTGCACGGACAGTGGTTCACCTGGACGGATTGATATAAAAGGCAAGTACAATCAATGCATTAGATGAAGCTACCATCGAAGTTGACGGAGCTTGCAACCGGCATCACGCGGAACAGCCTGTCGCCGTCGGGTATCCGGAATGCTACTCTAGGCGCGGTTTAGACCGTCAGCGCTGATCGGTCCGGAGCGAGCATGGCCTATCGGCACGCCATCGGTAATACCGCCTACGTCTTCAACGACCTTCGCGATCTCCTGGCCAAGGCAAGTCCTCCCCGTTCGGGCGATCGTCTGGCCGGGATCGCTGCCGAAAGCGCCGAGCAGATGGTAGCGGCGCGGATCGCGCTCGCGGACGTCCCGCTCAAGCAATTCCTCACCGAGGCGGTCATTCCCTACGAGACCGACGAGGTGACGCGACTGATCATCGACAGCCATGACGCGGCGGGGTTTGCGACCATCTCTTCGTTCACGGTAGGCTCGTTCCGCGACTGGTTGCTCTCGGCCGATGCAAGTCCGGACGCTCTCAAGCGGGCCGCACGCGCGATTACGCCGGAAATGGCGGCGGCGGTTTCGAAATTGATGCGCAACCAGGACCTGATCCTGGCGGCTAAGAAATGCGAAGTCGTCACAGCGTTTCGCGACACGATCGGTTTGCGCGGGCGCATGAGTGTGCGGCTGCAGCCCAATCATCCCTTCGATGACAGCAAAGGCATTACGGCATCGATCCTCGACGGCATTCTGCTCGGGGCCGGCGATGCCTGCATCGGCATCAACCCGGCGAGCGACGATCCCGCTGTCATCGGCAGCCTCCTGCATCTGCTCGACGACATCATCGCCCGGCTGCAAATTCCGACGCAGGCTTGCGTCCTGTCCCATGTGACGACGACGCTTCGATTGATATCCGAGCGCGTCCCGGTCGATCTGGTCTTTCAATCGATCGCGGGGACGGAGGCCGCCAACCGCAGCTTCGGGGTCGATCTCAAGCTGTTACGTGAAGCGCACGATGCCGGGCGATCGCTTCGGCGCGGCACGGTCGGCAACAACGTCATGTATTTCGAAACCGGGCAGGGGTCGGCGCTGTCGGCCGACGCCCATCATGGCGTCGATCAGCAGACCTGCGAGGCGCGCGCCTACGCCGTCGCGCGTGCGTTCGATCCGTTGCTCGTCAACAGTGTGGTCGGGTTCATCGGTCCCGAATACCTCTACGACGGCAAGCAGATCATTCGTGCCGGCCTTGAGGATCATTTTTGCGGCAAATTGCTCGGCCTGCCGCTCGGCGTCGATGTCTGCTACACCAATCACGCCGAAGCCGATCAGGATGACATGGACAATCTGCTGACGCTGCTGGCGGCGGCCGGCGTCAACTTCATCATGGGGGTTCCGGGCGCCGACGATGTCATGCTGAATTATCAGTCGACCTCATTTCACGATGCACTCTATGTCCGCGACGTCTTTGAGTTGAAGCGGGCGCCCGAATTCGACGACTGGCTGTTCCGCGCCGGCCTCACGGGTGCCGATTTTCGTCTTGCCGGTAACGGCGAACTGCTGCCCGACTTCGCCCGGCGGCTGATCGCCTGAGGTCGTGATCGCCCGAGGTCTTGCGCGGCCTTTATGCGCTCGCCACTTAGCAACGATCGGGTCAATGGTGCGTTGGTACTGCCACAATCCTGAAAAATTTGTGGCTCAGCGTGTGAGTTGCATGATTAAATTGTCCGGGCTGAAGGCGCAGGGAGAGCTATGAGAGCCAGCGCTGACACGGTGCGCCGTATCCTGTGCGTCTTTCCGCGCTATACGTCCGCCTTTGGCACGTTCGAATATTCCTATCCGCTGACCGATGGGGTGCAGGCGTTCATGCCGCCGCAGGGGCTGCTCTTGATCGCCGCCTACATGCCCGAGAACTGGCCGGTCCGCTTCGTCGACGAAAATATCCGCCCTGCCACGGTGGATGATTTCGAGTGGGCTGAGGCCGTATTCGTCAGCGGCATGCATATTCAGCGGCATCAGATGAACGATATCTGTCGCCGCGCACATGCCTACGATCTGCCGGTTGCAATCGGTGGGCCCTCGGTCAGCGCCTGTCCGGACTATTATCCGGCGTTCGACTACCTGCATATCGGCGAACTCGGCGATGCGACCGATGAATTGATCGGGCGCTTGTCGCGCGACCCGTCGCGCCCCGAGGCGCAGGTCGTGCTCAAGACCGTCAACCGTCTCGACATGACGAGCTTTCCGCTTCCGGCCTATGAACTTGCGGAGCTGAAGCGATATTTTCTCGGAAGCATTCAGTATTCGAGCGGGTGCCCGTATCAATGCGAGTTCTGCGATATTCCCGGGCTCTATGGCCGTAATCCGCGCATCAAGTCGCCGGAGCAGATCACAGCCGAGCTCGACAAGCTGCTGGAATGCGGTATTCGCGGTTCAGTCTACTTCGTCGACGACAATTTCATCGGCAACCGCAAGGCCGCGCTGGAGCTGTTGCCGCATTTGATCGAATGGCAGAAGAAGACGGGCTTTGTCCTGCGTCTGTCCTGCGAGGCGACGCTGAACATCGCCAAGCGGCCGGAAATCCTCGCCGGCATGCGCGAGGCGTTCTTCTGCACGGTATTCTGTGGCATCGAGACGCCGGACCCGGTGGCGCTCAAGGCGATCCACAAGGATCACAACATGATGGTTCCCATCATGGAGAGCATCCGCACCATCAACAGCTATGGTCTGGAAGTGGTGTCGGGAATCATTCTCGGGCTCGATACCGACAAGCCGGAAACCGGCGAGCATCTGCTCGAATTCATCGAAGCTTCCCAAATTCCGTTGCTGACCATCAATCTGCTGCAGGCGCTGCCGAAGACCCCGCTCTGGGACCGTCTGGCACGCGAGAACCGCCTGATCGAGGACGAGGGAAGGGAGTCCAACGTCGATTTCCGCATGCCCTATGACGAAGTCGTCGATACCTGGCGCAAATGCATGGGCGTCGCCTACGAGCCGGCCAAGCTTCTCCAGCGTTATGAATATCAAATCCAGAATACCGCGCCGAACCAGGTCAAGCGCCCGCCGCAAAAAGCAACCCGGGAAAACGTCAGACTTGGCCTCGTGATGCTGCGCAACATTTTCTGGAAGGTCGGAATCCTCGGCGACTACAAGCGCGAATTCTGGAAATTCGCACTGCGGCGCCTCGCGCGCGGCGAGATCGAACATCTGATCGCCTCGATGATCGTTGCGCATCATCTCATCATGTTCGCGCGCGCAGCCTCCCGCGGCCGGCAGAACGCGTCGAACTATTCCATACGATTGCGCGAGGCTTCCGTCCCTGCCGAGTGATCTGACGAGAAGCGACGTTTCGCCGCTGGGACGGTTGCGCGAGCTGACGCCGGCCCGTGTGGCGCTGGGGCGCGCCGGTGCGAGCCTGCCGACCAAGGCGTTGCTGGAATTCACCCTCGATCATGCGCGGGCGCGCGATGCCGTTCATGCGGCATTCGATGCGGAGACTTTGTTGCAGGGCCTCGCAGCTCTCGGTCTGGAAACCGCGCGCGTTTCCAGCCTGGCGCCCGGCCGCAACGACTATCTCGCGCGCCCCGATCTCGGACGCAAGCTCGATCCGGATTCGCGGCAGAGGCTGGCGAGCCGCCGCGGCCGCGGCACCGCGGTTGCGGTCATCATCGGTGATGGACTTTCGCCGACCGCCGTCAATGCGCATGCGCTTTTGCTGCTGCGTGAATTGCTGCCGCTGCTCGCCGGCGACAACATCGAAATCGGCGAGGCCGTGGTGGCGAGCGGGGCGCGGGTAGCGCTCGGCGACGAAATCGGCGATGTCCTCGGCGCACGCATGACGGTCATGCTGATCGGCGAACGGCCGGGCCTGTCGGCCGCTGACAGTCTCGGGGTCTATCTGACCTTTGGCCCGGCCGTCGGGACGACGGACGAGAAGCGCAACTGCGTTTCCAATATTCATGGCGGCGGGCTCGGCTATCGCGAGGCGGCAGCCAGGATTGCCTGGCTCATTCGCGAAGGCCTCGCGCGGCAATTGACCGGCGTGGATCTGAAAGACGAAAGCGGCGTTCGGACCAGCCATGCCATCGTCGACCACTCGACCTGACGTCAAAAACAGTCGATTTGCCGTCAGGATGCGCCGTTGAGCAGGCCAGCTTGCGAGAGACCGGCCAGACCTGCTACACCACCCCGCAAAATTATCGTATGTTTTCAACGGTAATTGTGGCGCTCCGTCCGCGGGCGGAAGCTTTCCTGACTTCGATTTCCGGCACTTTTGATCTGCGGCCATTGAGCCGGTGTGAGAATTGGATAGGGCATGCTCGAAAAGAACAGCGAAAGTGAAGTCCACGTCGAGAAAGTCGAAGAGCGGCCGACGGCCAGCATCGCCTTTGGACTCGAAAGGATCGGACTTATCGCGGTTCAGGCGCCGATCTGGTCCTGCATCATTCTGGTGGCGCTCGTTATCGGCGCGATTTTCGGAATCCAGCGCATCAAGATCGACGACTCCTTGAGCCAGCTGTTCCGCTCCAATTCCAAGGAATATCGCCAGTACGAATCGGAGATCAAACGCTTTCCCGCGACCGAATTCGACGTGCTGGTGGTCGTCGAAGGCAAGAACTTGCTCGCCCGCGACAATCTCGAAAAGCTGCGCGACTTCATCACCGATCTGCAATTGGTGGACGGCACTCGCGGCCTGATTTCGCTGTTCTCGGCACGGCAGGCGCCGGCGCCGGGCAAGTTCCCGGCGGCGCTGTTTCCTGCCGAACTGCCGCAAGGCGCCGACTACGACAAGTTCATCGAGACGGTGAAATCCAACGAACTCATCCGCGGCAAGCTGCTGTCGGAAGACGGTACGCTCGCGCTGATCGTCCTCTCGATCGAGCCTGACGTCGTCGCCAGCAACAAGCTCGGCAGCACGGTCGGCGATATCAGAAAACTGATGAAGGAGGATCTCGCGGATACCGGGCTCAATGTCGAACTCTCCGGCGTTCCGGTGATGCAACTCGAAATCCGCAATGCGGTCGAGCGCGACGGCCTGACCTACAACGTTCTCGGCATTCTGGCCGGCTGCGTCATTGCCATTATCTTCTTCCGCAAGATTTCCTTCATGGTGGCGGCGGCATTCCCGCCGATCATCGCGATTCTGCTTGCGCTGGGCGGCCTCGGCTGGGCGAACTTCAATCTCAACATGTTCCTGAACGTGATGACGCCGCTCATCATGGTGATCAGCTTTTCGGACTCGATGCAGCTGACCTTTGCGGCGCGCGACCGGCTGATTGCAGGTCAGGACAAATACACCGCGTTCCGCAATGCCGTGCTGGTCGTAGGACCCGCCTGCGTGTTGACGCACGGAACCGCGGGAATTTCGTTCATCGCGCTGCAGTTTTCCGATTCCGACCTGATCCGCAAATTCGGCGAAGCCGGGCTCGCGGCAACCATCATTGCGCTTGTCGCGGTGCTGTCGCTGGTGCCGGTCTTCGGTGTGCTGTTCGTGCGCAACGAGCGGATCTTCGCGGTCAAATTCCAGGGCGCTGACGCCGGCGTGCAGATGCTGCGGAATTTCTGTTACTGGATCGCGGTGCGAATGGTCGGCCGTCCCGGCCTCTTCAGCCTGATTGCGGTCCTGTTCGTCGGCACCCTTGGTGTGATCTACGCCAATCTCGAACCGCGCTATCGCCTCGCCGATCAAGTGCCCGACAAGCAGCAGGCGGTTGCCGCCAGTGGCCGGCTCGATGCCAAGCTCACGGGCGCCAATGCGATCGACGTGCTGATCGAATTCCCCAAGGGCGCCTCGCTCTATGATCCACAGACCTTGCAGACCATCGCCGATGTCCACTCGCAGGTCGAAAAACAGGCCGGTGTCGGCAACGTCTGGTCGCTGGAAACGCTGCGGCGCTGGCTTGCGGAGAAGGCCGGCAGCACCGACGTCGCGACGTTGAAGGAATATGTCGGCGTCATCCCGGAATATCTGGTGCGCCGCTTCATCTCAGCCAATCAGGACGCCGTGGTGGTGTCGGGCAGGGTGCCGGACCTCGATTCCAGCCAGATCCTGCCCGTGGTGGAAAAACTCGATCACGGACTCGATGCGGTACGCAAGGCGCATCCCGGCTATGAGATCGCGGTCACCGGCCTCTCAGCGATTGCCGCGCGCAATTCCGCCAACATGATCGAAAAGCTCAACCGCGGCCTGACCATCGAGTTTGCGCTCGTTGCGATCTTCATCGGGCTGGCGTTCCGCTCGATCGTCGTGATGTTCTCCTGCATCCTGCCCGGAATTTTTCCGGTGGTGCTGTCCGGCACGGTGCTGTGGCTGCTCGGGGAGGGGCTGCAGTTTGCCAGCGTCGTGGCGCTGACTGTGTCGTTTGGATTGGGGCTTTCCGCCACCATCCATTTCCTCAACCGCTTGCGGCTGGAATCGAAGCCCGGCGTGACGTCCGAGGTTGCGGTCGAGCGTGCGACCGTGCTGGTCGGTCCGGCGCTGATCCTGACCACGGTGGTGCTCGCCTGCGGCCTGGTCGTGACGGTGTTTTCCGACCTGCCGTCGCTGCGTCTGTTCGGCTGGCTCAGCGCCTTCTCGATGGTGGCGGCGCTGGTTGCCGACCTCTTCATACTGCGCCCGACGGCGATGTTCCTGATCAACGTGTGGCTGAAGCTGCGCGGCGGCGGTACGGCGCGTCCGATTTGATGCGCCGTTACGGGGCCGCGCGCGAGGGGAAGAGCGTCAGCTCTTCACCATCGTGATCGAAACGCCGCGGATGTCGCCTTTGGAGCTGATCTGAACTGTTTGCTTGTTGCCGCTCGTCCGCAACGTCAATGTCGCGGTGAAGGCCGCGGATTCGACCGTCACGTCGATCCTGCCGTTGCCGGCCGTGCCGAGCAGGCTTCCCGAGACGTTGCGGTTGGTCTCCGACCAGTTGCCGGTGATGTGATCGCCGTGGCTGGTGACGTCGCTGGAGAGATCGAATTTGTAACTGTCGCTCGCGCAGCGAAGCGTTTGCTTCAAGACAAGCCCGCTGCCGTCGACCTGATAGACCGCCTTGCAGCGCAGCCGCTCGCTCGAGCCGTCCGAGAGCGAGACCGTTCCGTTGCCCGACCAGGCGCCGTCGAAGCCGGCAAAAGGGCGTGCCGACTGCGCATGTCCGGCAGACGCTGGCAGCACCAGCGCTGCGATCACCGCGCCCGCTCTTATCGTTTGCCCGATCGGGCCCAAGGCCGAGTACTGCATTTTGCGTTGTCCCTTTTGAGTGTGACGCTCCGGCGAACGGCATGTAATCCGCGCACCTGTTTTGGTATTCCGGGGAGGGGTTTGGTTCAAATCCCTGGCGATGCTCCCCCGAGCGGATGACGATTTTTTCGGTCTGCGACAAATTTTCCGCACCCCGAGACAAATTGAGGCAGCCGGATTTTTTCGCTCGCGAACGGATTGCGACATCGTCTATTCTTGAGCTCTCGCCGCGCAGCAACCGCCTCGCGCGTTTGACAAAATTATCTCGCAATCTCAATCGGTTACGGGCTGTTCGAAATCTGCTTTCGAGGGCCGCAATTTCGGAGAGACAGTCGCCGCAAATTTGGCCGCATTTACCAGCGCTTTTGCAGACATTGGTCTGAATCGTCTTGCCTACTGATGCCATGACCCATTCGGGCTCGAGATCTCTGCCGTAAGAATAAAGGAACACAATGCGTAAGTCTTTCCTGGTAGCTGCTCTGTTCTCGCTGTCACTGTCCCCCGTTGCAGCCGCGGAACAGCAACAACAACACGGCGGAACGCCCGAGGAGCAGAAGGCCTGTGCCCATGACGTTCAGAAGTACTGCCGTGTGGTGATGAACGACAGCGACCTCGTTGTTCTGAACTGCCTGCAGCAGAACCGTACCAAGCTGACCAAAGCCTGCGACAAGGTTTTGACCGACCACGGGCAGTAAGACCCTCAAAACCACTCACCATCGGAAAAGGCCTGCCACCCCCCACTTCTGGGCGTGGTGGGCGCTTGTCCATGCGCGCGGACGGCATTGGTTTTGCCGGCGGTTTCGCCTATATGGGCCGGGAAGTGGATTTTGACGTTCGCCAGCCCCCTCGCCGGGAATTCCTGAGGCGGGTGTCAAATCCAAAACTGCAGTAGAAACCCGTATTTGCTAGCGGTCTTTCGATTGCAACATTTGCAAGAGTGCCGGGCCGACCGGGACGCAAATGTTAAGGTCGAACCCCTAGAAAGTTCCGCAAGCATGCTGGGACATCTGACGCATGCGCAACCCAGACACAGCCAGCTTTTTTGAGATGACCAACGCGAGCGAATGGCGATCCGGCAAGGGCCACCGCGACGAGAATTTTCCGGTCGCCTCGTGGATCATTCATCCGCGCCATCGGCCGTTGATCCTCGCGTTCTACAACTTCGTCCGAACGGCGGATGACATCGCCGACCACGCCACCTTGAACGGCGACGAAAAGCTCGCGCTGCTTGATCTGCTGGAGGCCGAATTGCTCGGCAACGGCGACAGCCAGGCGGAAGCCGTCCGGCTGCGCCAGGTGTTGGCCGAGCGCGGAATGCCGCCGCGCCATGCGCTTGACCTTCTGACCGCATTCCGCATGGACGTCACCAAGCTTCGTTACGAGACCTGGGACGAAGTGATCCACTATTGCCGATATTCGGCGATGCCGGTCGGCAGGTTCGTGCTCGACGTCCACGGCGAAAGCACGTCGACCTGGGCGGCGTCGGATGCGATTTGCGCTGGCCTTCAGATCAACAACCACCTGCAGGATTGCGGCAAGGACTACCGGGATCTCAATCGCGTGTACCTGCCGCGGGATGCGCTTGCAGCCAGCGGCGCCTCGGTCGAGCAACTGGGCGAAGCGCGCGCCGCGCCGGCACTGTTGCAATGTCTGCAATCGCTCGCCGCACGCAACGAAGCGCTTCTCAACGAGGGCAGGGCGCTTGCCGCCGACGTCAGGGATTTCCGGCTTGGGCTCGAGATCTCGGTCATTCAGGCGTTCGCCGACAAGATCGTTCGTCTCCTGAAAGTGCGCGACCCCTTGAGCGAACGGGTGCATCTCAATCCATTCGAGCTGCTCACCTTCAGCCTCGGCGGCATGGCGGCGGAAACAATTCGCCGTCTGTCGGGGCGCCGTCCGGTCTCGAAAACGGCGCCTGGCGCATGACAAAAGACGCAGCGGTAGCCAGCCCGGATTACGGGACCACGGCGTCGGGCAGTTCGTTCTATGCCGCGATGCGCATCCTGCCGCAGGAGCAGCGGGATGCGATGTTCCAGATCTACAGCTTTTGTCGTCAGGTCGACGATATCGCCGACTCACCCGGACCGCGCCAGGAGCGGCTCGCCGCCCTGCAACAGTGGCGCGACGACATCGATGCGCTCTATCAGGGCCGTCCGCCGGCGCGTTTGCGCGACTACGTTGCGTCGGTGAAGAAGTTCGGGCTCGAGCGAGAGGATTTTCTCGCCATCGTCGACGGCATGGAAATGGATGTCCCGCAGGACATTCGCGCACCGGATCTTGCGACGCTCGATCTTTATTGTGATCGTGTTGCCAGCGCCGTCGGGCGGCTGTCGGTACGCGTGTTCGGCATGCCGAGACAAGACGGCATCCTGCTCGCCCACCATCTCGGCCGCGCCTTGCAGTTAACCAACATTCTGCGCGACATCGACGAGGACGCCGGGATCGGTCGGCTTTATCTGCCGAAAGAGGGCCTCGCCGAGGCCGGTATCACCTCGACCGACCCGCTTGTGGTTGCGGCCGATCCGGCGCTGCCGAAGGTCTGTGCGCCGCTGGTGGCGCGCGCCAGGGACCACTTCGCGAAGTCCGACGAGATCATGGCCCGCAATTCGCGCCGTGCCGTGCGGGCGCCGCGCATCATGTCCCGATACTATGGTTCCATTCTGGGATTGCTTGTTGCGCGCGGGTTCGCTAACCCCCGCACGCCGGTGCGCCTG
>NZ_DASSRP010000238.1:0-5470 GCF_035701725.1 Bradyrhizobium sp. | reverse complement strand
CGGCGAACTCGCCTATGTCAACGCGACGCTTGCGAACTGGCTGGACTATGACCTCGCCGAGATCGGCTCGGGCGGCCTGCGGCTGACCGATATCGTCTCCGGCGACGGCGCCTCGCTCCTGACCTCGATCACGCCTTCGCCCGGCGAAGTCACCACCGAAGTCTTCGACATCGACCTGCGCATGCGCACCGGCAAGACCATGCCGGCGCGGCTCTACCACAAGCTGGCCTTCGGCGCCGACGGCACGCCCGGCGCCTCGCGCACGCTCGTGATCAGCCGCGCGCGCGACGAGCGCGCCGATCCGCAGCGCGCCGCCGAAGTGCGCTTCATGCGCTTCTTCGACCATACGCCGATGGCGATCGCCACCGTCGACCGTACCGGCGCCATCGTCCGTGCCAATGCGCGCTTTGCCAAGCTGTCGCAGGGGCTCGGGGCCGACGGCAAATCGATTTTCAACACCGTCAATGCACGCGACCGCAATCTTCTGGTCGCGGCCATCAACCAGGCGGCGCAGGGGCAGGGCGACATCGCCCCGGTGGAGGTGATGCTCGACGGCACCAAGGAGCGCTGGGGCCAGTTCTTCGTCACCTCGGTGGAGGAGGACGAGCGCGAGGCCGAAGCGGCCATCGTCTACATGCTGGAGACGACCGAGCGGCGCGCGCTGGAGAACCAGATCAACCAGTCGCAGAAGATGGACATGGTCGGCCAGCTCGCCGGCGGCATCGCGCACGACTTCAACAACGTGCTGTCCGCGATCATGATGGCGAACGACTTCCTGTTGAACGCGCACAAGCCGACCGATCCGTCGTTCCAGGACATCATGCAGATCAAGCAGAACGCGACCCGCGCCGCGACGCTGGTGCGGCAGCTGCTCGCGTTCTCGCGCCGTCAGACGCTGCGGCCGCAGGTGCTCGACCTCGGCGATGCGCTGTCCGATCTGACCATGCTGCTGCGCCGGCTGATCGGCGAGAAGGTCAAGCTCGATCTCGTGCACGGCCGCGACCTCTGGCCGGTGAAGGTCGACGTCTCGCAATTCGAGCAGGTCATCGTCAACCTCGCGGTCAATGCGCGCGATGCCATGCCCGACGGCGGCAAGCTCACCGTGCGAACCTCCAACGTCACGGCGGAGGAATCCACGAGGCTGGCCTATAAGGGCATGCCCTCGGCCGAATATGTCCGGATCGATATTACCGATACCGGCACCGGCATTCCGGCCGAAATCATCGACAAGATCTTCGAGCCGTTCTTCTCCACCAAGGAAGTCGGCAAAGGCACGGGCCTCGGCTTGTCCACGGTGTACGGCATCGTCAAGCAGACCGGCGGCTTCATCTATGTGGATTCGGAGCCCGGCAAGGGAACCTCGTTCCGCATATTCCTGCCGCGGCATCATCCGGAGCAGGAAGTTGCGGTGGTGGAACCTGCAGCCGCCAATGGCGCGGCCAAGGAAGCGCCCGCTGAGGCAAAACCGCGCACCGACCTCACCGGGCAGGGCACGATCCTCCTGGTCGAGGACGAGGAGGGCCTGCGTTCGCTCAACGCGCGCGGCCTGCGCTCGCGCGGCTACAGCGTGATCGAGGCCTCGAACGGCATCGAGGCGCTGGAGGCGCTGGAAGAAAAGGACGGCGCGGTCGATCTCGTGGTCTCCGATGTGGTGATGCCGGAAATGGACGGCCCGACGCTGCTCAAGACCATGCGCGGCAAGAATCCCGACCTCAAGATCATCTTCGTCTCAGGCTATGCGGAAGACGCCTTCGAGAAGAGCCTGCCGGAGAACCAGCAGTTCGCCTTCCTGCCAAAGCCCTTCACGCTGAGCCAGCTCGTGGCCGCGGTGAAGGAAACCATGGCGCCCTAGCCGTGCTGTTTGCATGCCGGCCTGGCTGGCGAATCCAATCCACCGGTAAGGTTGACAGTGCGTTGCAAGGTGCGTGCAAGGGGCGGTGCCCGCGACGCCGCGCCGCAGCCCATCCCCCTCGCTGCGGCTTCCCTTTTAGGCGACCTTGCCCATCTAAGGGGCGCTTCCCCAAAGGCGTGACAAGCCTTAAGGGAGACAGCAGGTTTCAAGGAAATAACGCCATGAATTTCAGGCATCGGGCTTTTGGTTTGGTACAGGCGGTTGCCGTGGTCTTGTCACTGGCAATGCCGCTGGTCGTCGTGGCCTCATCGGCCGATGCGCGCGTTGGCGGCGGCGTCAGCTCGGGCTCGCGCGGCTCGCGGACATTCTCTGCGCCGCCCTCGACTTCGACCGCGCCGGGTACCGCTCAACCGTTCAATCGCACCATCACCCAGCCGGGCAGCCCGAACGTCGGCGCGCCCGGTGGCGGCTTCTTCGGCCGGCCGGGCATGGGCCTGTTCGGCGGCCTGGCCGCGGGATTCCTCGGCGCCGGTCTGCTCGGCATGCTGTTTGGCGGCGGCCTGTTCGGCGGCATCGGCGGATTCTCGTCGATCATCGGACTGCTACTGCAGATCGCCCTGATCGTGTTCCTGGCGCGCCTTGCGATGGGATGGTGGCAGCGCCGCAACGAGGCGCAGGCGGCCTATGCCGGCGGACCTTCGCCGCTCGGGGCGCAAGCGACCTACCGTTCGGGAATGGGCGGCTTTGGTCTGGGGTCAGGCAGCGCGCCGGTTCAGATTCTCCCCGCCGACTATGAAGCCTTCGAGCGGCTGCTCGGCGAGATCCAGGATGCCTATTCGAACGAGGACGTAGCGCGGCTCGGCACGCTGGCGACGCCGGAAATGGTATCGTACTTCGCCCGCGATCTGCAGGCGAACAGGCAGCGCAACGTCGTCAACAAGGTTGCCGGCACCAAGCTCCTGCAAGGCGATCTGGCCGAGGCCTGGCGCGAAGGCGATACCGATTATGCGAGCGTCGCGATGCGCTATTCGCTGATCGACACCTACGTCGATCGCAGCAGCGGGCGCGTCGTCGAAGGTAACGGCCAACCGGAAGAGGTGACGGAAGTCTGGACCTTCCTGCGCCCGCGCGGCGGCAACTGGGAACTGTCGGCGATCCAGCAGACCTCCTGATCGCGCGACAGAGCCAAGAGATCGGGACGCCGCGGGCATGACCCGCGGCGTCTTTTTATGTCGGCGACTTCACCCGCCCAGACGCACCGCGTCCTTTACTTTGTCGTCCCAGCGCCAGTCCGGCATTCCCGCTTCGATTTGCACGCCGCCAACCCAACGCGGCGGTGGTTTCAGCGACATGAAATCCACATCGCCTTTCAGGACCGCGCGGCCGAGCGCGGTGATCTCCAGCCTATCGGTCCAGGGTGGCCGCGCCTTGCCGTCCGGTCCGACCCCGGCACGCCGCTCGAAAAGCGGAGCGCTTGCGCCTTCCATATGCAGCACGCGGTCGCGGAGCTGAGCGTCGCCTTGCCCGGGCAGCGGATCGGTTTCCCAATGCAACGTCGAATAGATCCTGCCGAGGCTGACGATGCCGTCCCAATGCGGCAGCGGCTCCGCCATCAGTGTCAGCGCCAGCTGCTCGGTCAAGGAGAGGCCATTGGCGAGCGAGGGCAGCTCGCGCAGATGGCGATGCAGGGCGCGAGCGAGCAGCGGCAGCGCGCGCGTACCGCCGCGCATGATCGCGGCGAGCGGGCGCGGGTCGGGGCTGGCCAGCGCACGCCAGGCCGCAAGGCCCAACTGCAACTGCGCGGCGCTGACGGATTTGCGGGTCGCCCACAGCATGCGCAGCGCTTCAGGCGGCAACTCGCCGAGCCCGGTGAAGCGTCTCGTGCCGGGAAAGTCGCCGATATTGACGAGTTCGAGCCGCGCCGGCCGCCGATGCGTTGCGTAATGTCCAAGCAGGTGGATCAGCGATAGCTGGTCGGTGACGTCGTGTTCGAACCAGAGCACGACGTGTTCGTAAGCGGCGGAATCGTGCAGCTCGCGCTCTCTATCTTCGAGGTCTCGAAGCTGTCCCTCATATTCCAGCGGCGGATCGAATTGATCGCCGTAGCAGTCGACGATGTGGCGGGCCCGCTGCTCGAGACTGCCCGGACCTTCGCGCACGGGCCCGCTCAGATAGGGGTAAATGTCGATATAGTAGTCGCCGGAAAAGCCGGCTTCCTTCAACGGCGTCTCGAGATCGTGGCCGCACCGGATATGCAGCGTTCGAAAATCGCGGTCGAGCACCGAGGTGTGCATCGCCTCGCGCGCGCGGGTCATTCCGGCGATATGGCGCTTCAGCGCAGCCCAGTTCTCGAAGCGCAGTTCCCGCGCGATCAGGTACTGGGCCTCGGCGAGTTTTGGCGGCGATCGGAAGCGCGCCAGCGCTTGCGGCTCACCCGCCTGCGCAGCCTTGAGCAGGTCCTTGGCGCGTTTGCCTTGCTGTTCGAAATTGAGACGAAAATGCGGATAGGAACCGAGCGTATCGGCCATGACAGATTCCCTTATCGGTCACCTGCGTTCGCTCAGGCAGATAAGGGGAACCATAGACCTTGGTAGGCAGGTCTTCTGTCGTGGGCGCAGCCCTTTCCGCGAACGTGGATGCTCCGACCAAAGCGCGACCATGTTGGACCAATCGCCCCGAGCGGGTCAAGCGATGGTTCAGTCACGAATTGGTTCTTGATCGGCCGGTCAAAACGAAAGGCGGCAAGACGCCGCGGCGGCTTTCGTTGTGGTGTCCTCGGCAGGGAATAAAGTCGGTTGCGTCGGGTTGGATGGGTAGCTGGCGCGAGCCAGTCGCCCGTGCGCCGCAAACAAGTCAATCAAGAAGCCAATACGAAACGAAATGGGAGGATTTTGAATGTCGGATTTTGCCAACAGCATTTTGCGTCTGGGTTTTGTCTCGGCTGCCGCGTTAATTGCAGCTCTTGCCACGCAGCCGGCACAGGCCCAGTCGGCCAATACCACGTTCTTCGTCACCTCGGCCGGTCCCGGCAAGGGCGGCGACCTCGGCGGCCTCGAGGGCGCCGACAAGCACTGCGAGACGCTCGCCGCCGCGGCCGGTGCGACCGCCAAGACCTGGCACGCTTATCTCTCGACGCAGGCTGCCGACGGCAAGCCGGCCGTCAATGCGCGTGATCGTATCGGCAAGGGACCCTGGCAGAATGCCAAGGGCGTCGTCGTCGCCAAGGACGTCGCCGATCTGCACAGCGCCTCCAACAATCTCACCAAGCAGACTGCGCTCAGCGAAAAGGGCGAGGTGATCAACGGTCGCGGCGACACGCCGAACCGCCATGACGCGCTGACGGGATCGCAGCCCGACGGCACGGCGTTCGCGGCCGGCGAAGACAAGACCTGCAAGAACTGGACGAGTTCGACGCAAGGCGCCGCGATGGTCGGCCATATCGACCGCATCGGCCTGCGCGACGACGATGCCTCGAAGTCCTGGAACTCCTCGCATCCCTCGCGCGGTCCCGATGGTGGCTGTTCGCAGGCCGACTTTAAGAGCACCGGCGGCGATGGTCTCTTGTACTGCTTCGCCGCGAACTGACGCGCTGGAACGCTTCGCCTCTTCCCGTTTGCG
>NZ_DASSRP010000237.1:0-2026 GCF_035701725.1 Bradyrhizobium sp. | reverse complement strand
AAAGAGAATTGAGAAACGTGAAGAGTTGCTGCTGCTGTGTTTCGGTCAGATCGAAGAAGCGTTCAGTGACGTCTTCGGCCTCGCCCTTGTGCCGCTCGATTGCGCTCTCCAGGGTCAGCGATTGAAGATCATGCATGAAGCGCGGCCGCATTCGTAGGCCCCAAAGTGGCGCCGTACGGAGTTTGTGCGCCGTATCTTGCGGCCCGGCCTGGACGATGCCATCGCCGGTCCCAATGTCATGCAGCAGAAAATCGCTATAGGGATGGATCATCTTGTTGCCGAGCGCTACCGGTACGGCGAAAGTCCCGCCATTGATCGACGTGCCCGGCGGCGCGGTCGTGATGGTTTGAACATGACAGACACTGCAGCCGATCTTCTCGAACAACGCTTGTCCGGCTTGGGCATCCGCAGTGGCCGCCAAGGCGGTATCGCGCGGCGGCACTTCCGTGCCGCGGACGAACTGAGCAAAGTGGTCGATATCGGCCAGACCTAAATTGTCCGGCACATCCTCGGGGTCCGCCGTCACTTTGCCGATGGTCGTCTCGTCCATCGGCCTCAAGCGGTTGGTCACGCCCATCTCCATCAAATAGGCATCGCCGATAAAGGAAAGGAGAGAGCTGTGCTGGTCCTTCCAGCCGAAGCGGCCGATGCGGTTTTGTCCAGGCGCCTCCAGCACGGGGACGACGATGGCCTCACCGTGAATCTTGCCATGGGTCGCCTGCACTTGCTCGGCGGCGATGGTCATCAGTGTGTTGTCGTCGATCGCTTCGACGAAGCCGTCTCCCAGCGTGTTGAGCGCCGCGCGCAGTGTCCGGATATTCTCCGTTTCCGGCACATGTTCTTGTGCCTCTGGGACCACCGCGCGATCATTGACGAGCGAACGTCCGCTGATGCTGCTGGCCCCATCGTCGATGGGGATGGTTGGATTGACGAAATTGCCGTTCGCATCGGTGTGGCCGACGCGCAGCTCGGTGAACTGGCTGGCACCACCGCTGACCGGGTTTTGATGACAATCGGCGCAAGCTCGCGCGTTGAATACCGGCCCAAGCCCGCTATTGACGTCGTGAGTCAGTTCGTAAATCCGCTGGTCGAGGGCGAAGCTGTCGCCGGTAGGTTCCGCGATCCCATTACTGACGCTGAGTGAGCCGGGATTCTCGACGACGGTCGGCGTATCGAAGCCGGCAGGCGCTTCCGTCGCGGCTTGTTGTGCCGCCGCCGGCGCGACGCTTGCAGCGCATAACGTCAAGCCGACCAACCAATATTTTCCGGTAATGACCATGGCAGCGGTTCCCCGACAGATCGACCGATCAAGCTTTTACGATCGGCTAGACCGCAGGCCAGCTTTTATTCTCCCAAATTTGCTTGCGCGGCGAATTTGCCCTGAGGATAAGATATCGCTGTTATACTATGGCGTTGCTAAATAGAGCGAGGTGGGACAGCAAAACAATTGCACACGCCGATTACTATTCCACCAGGACCCCAGATTAACTGGCGGGCGGTCCTGACGAAGTCAGGCTGGCTATACCTAAAAAGCGAAGAGGTGGCCGGCCAGACCGCCTCCCCGCGATACGACCGTCTTAACGATCGTCGGCGTCGCGGCCAGTCGACGCCGGCACTGCCGGGGCGACAGGAACACGTATCCCTGACAGCACCCAGGCCCGTTGGCTCGGAGCAAAGCGCGGCGCCAATAGACCATCATTGATTTCCCGCGTGACCGCGAAGCGGTTGAACACGGTTGGCGGTAGGTATAGGCGGGCGTTGTCGGCAAAACCGTCGGTCGGGGTGTCTATGTCGCCTTGCAGGGCGGTGACGATCCCGTCGTCGTTCCCGGCCACACGTCGAACTTCGGCGGCATAAGCATCGAACAGGCGCTGATGAAGATTCCTGACCTGTGGCTCGAACGACGCTGGCCTTTCGTAGACATCGAGAAAGATCTCGTTGGCAAGGCCGCTCGGAACGCCACGCTCGCGGAATTCGCGTTGGGTATCGAAACCGTTGTCCGCGTCAAACTTGTCCGGATCGCGCG
>NZ_DASSRP010000236.1:0-13108 GCF_035701725.1 Bradyrhizobium sp. | reverse complement strand
TGGCCGCAAACCCAATGCGGCCGAGCTTGCCGCGCCCGCTTCGCTCCTTCTGCCCGAGGGCACCTACGGCCCGGCATTCCTGACGCTCAAGAACTACTACGCGATCAAGGAATACAATTTTTCCGATCTCTATGTGCTGTTCGTCGGCCATCTCGCCGACCGCATGGTGAGCCCGCTCCCGTTCGCGACGCCATGGTCGGCATCGACGCAGTTGCGCACAAAGGACGTCGAGGCCATGCAGCGCGGCCTGACACGCATCGGCCTCTATGCCGACAAGATCGACGGCAAGGCCGGCATGAAGACGCGTTCGGCGGTTGGCGCCTATCAGAAACAGGCCGGGCTCAAGGTGGACTGCTGGCCGAGCGAGGCGGTGCTGCGTTCGCTTTCCACGGCGCGCTAACCCGAGCAGGCCGAGCCTTCGCGATGCCGTTAGCGAACGGTGCAAAATAAGCCGCGTCCTCGCGTGGACAAGGGCGGCTCACAAAAAGCCCGGCCGCAATGGCCGGGCTTTCGCAGATCGAATTGCGCCAGATCTTGCTGAACGCATTTTACTTAGGCGAAGCGACCGTCAATCGCAGTACTGAACGCGACGGAAGCGCCAGTCGTAGCCATCCCAGTAACGCTCACGTACCCAGCGGCAGGGCGGGGGCGCGTAAGGATCCACATAGACGGGAGCCGGCTGCTGCTGGCTCGCGATTGCGCCGCCAACGATCGCACCGCCGATGATGCCGCCGGCAATCGCAGCGCCAAGCGCGCGCTGGGCGTTCGCCGGGGTCGCGCTGAGCGCGCCGGCGACCGTTGCGACCGCAAGAAGCGCAGCAAATGTCTTCTTCATGTTCAGGATTCTCCTGGAGATGCGGCGCCGCTTAAGCGCCAGGGGTTAAATTGATTCGTACGCCGAACTCAGGTTGTACCCTGTCGCCGGAGGGGCGCACAACGGTCAACCCAAAGTGAACGTCCTTAGCACATCCGTTGCAAAAACGGTTTTTTCGGGCCGCAATTTCCGCACGCTCTTTGAAATCAGGCGGGAATGACGGGGTCATCCCGCCCGATTTAATGAAGATGAACGGTCCTCAGTCGCAGACCTGAACGCGGCGGATCCGCCAGGCATAACCATCCCAGAAGCGCTGACGCTGCCAGTAACAACCGCCATAGGGCGGCTCGGCGACGGCGGCATAGCCGGGTGCGTAATAGGGCGCGGGGCCATAGTAATAACCGGGGCCATAGTAGTACGGGCTGGATGCGATCGCCCCGCCGACGATGGCACCGCCGATCAGTCCGCCGGCGATCGCCGCGCCAATGCCCCGCTGGGCATGGGCCGGAGCCGCGGCCGCAAAAGCCACCGTGGCGATGGTCGCCAGAGCCACCAGAGTTTTCCTCATGGCATCACCTTTCTGAGTTGAATACGAGACGCGCTATCCAAGTGGGTCCGTCTGGGAAAGTTCCACATTTTGCTTGAACGATCAATGAACGAGCAGGTCATAATGCCGGCCCAATCCAATAACTTGCGGGTCTATTGTGCAATGCACAAAATAAACCGGCCTCGGTGGGGAGCGGGCCCGTGAGTGGCGCTGTTTTACCGCTTGTCCTGGTCGCAATCACCGCCGCCGCGGTGCTCTGGCACGGCGGGCGCCGCAAGGGAGGGGCAGGTAACGACGGTTCAGCCGGCACGAATGGCGGCGACGATGCCGCTTGGCTCAGCGGACACGGTCATTCCGGGGATTTCGGCAGCGGAGCGGGGCATAGCGGCAGCAGCGATGGTGGCGGTGACAGCGCAGGCGACTGAAAATCGCCAGGCCCATTTTGATTTACCGCGATCGGTGTTTTTTAGATTCATTCCAGAGTAGCGGCCGCATCACTTTGGAATCACTTCAAAACCGCGTTTTTGTCTTTGCATCTCACGAAGCGTTTCAATATCGAAAAGCTCCAATCAGCGATGGGCCTGCCGTTTTAGATGATCGTCTGTTCTTGCAACGTGCTTAGCGACCACGACGTCCGCACTGCCGTGGAGAGTTCGCAGCATCTTCCCCGCAACGCCAAGCAGCTCTACGGATGCCTCGGATGCAGTGCCGAGTGCGGTCGCTGCGCGCGCACCATCAAGACGATCATCGACGAAGCGCTGGGCGCTTGCGCCAAGGCCTGCTGTGCCGGCTGTCCGCACAGCCACGCGGCCGAGCATCACCACGAATTTCCGGTCGAACCCGCGCTTCCGCTTGCCGTCGCCGGGTGAGGCCTGAACCAACTGATTTGCGGCCCCCCTTTCCGCGCTCTGCACGATTCACAATCCCGCCAAACCGCTTAAACTTTGGCGGACGATGCGCTACAGCATCAAGCGGTACCGGCCGAGAAGGAAGACATCATGCAAGGCGACGCCAAGGTCATCGATTATCTCAACAAGGGTTTGCGCCACGAGCTCACGGCCATCAATCAATACTGGCTGCATTATCGCTTGCTGGACAATTGGGGTCTGCTCGAGATGGCCAAGACCTGGCGCAAGGAATCCATCGAGGAGATGGAGCACGCCGACAAGTTCACCGACCGCATTCTGTTTCTCGAGGGCTTTCCCAACATGCAGGTGCTCGATCCCTTGCGGATCGGCCAGAACGTCAAGGAGATCATCGAGTGCGATCTGGCGGCCGAGCATAGCGCGCGCAACCTCTATCAGGAGGCGGCGACCTACTGCCACAGCGTGAAGGACTATGTCTCACGCGATCTGTTCGAGAGCCTGATGAAGGACGAGGAACACCATATCGACTTCCTCGAAACCCAGCTCGACCTGATCGGGCGGATCGGGCTCGAGCTCTACACCCAGAAGCATGTGGGTGGGCTCGAGAAGGAAGAGCACTGATCTGCACGTCGTCCCCGCGAAGGCGGGGACCCATACCGCGGAATCTATCGACAAGGCGCGGACGGCCGACCAGCCGACAGTATCTGTCTGTGGTTATGGGCGCCGGCTCACGCTTCGGCCGGGACCAGCCGAACTGATATTTACAGCTGCGTCTTGTAGCGCGCTTCGACTTGCGTCTGCGTTTCCGGCTCGCCCAGCCCGGTCTGGTCGTGGATCACCTGGCTGATCGACGGAAACGTCTCGCGCTCGACTTTGGTGTCGCGGGACCAAAGCTTGGACCGCATCAAGGCCTTACCGCAGTGGAAATAGGCCTCGGACACCTCGATGCGCAGCACGGCGCGCGGCAGTTTGCCGAACTCTTCCATAGCGGCAATCAGTGCCGGCTCCGTCGTCAAGGTGCCGCGGCCGCCGACGCGCAGCGTCTCGTCGAAGCCGGGCACGAAGAAGATCATCTGCAACAGACCGGTGCCTTCAACGATGTTTTTGAAGCTGTCGATGCGATTGTTGCCGGGACGATCGGGCATCAGCAGTTCGCTCGGGCCTTCAACGCGGACGAAGCCGGGATGGCCGCCGCGCGGCGAGGCATCGACGCTGCCATCCAAACCCGAGGTCGCCAGCACGCAAAACGGCGACATCTCGATGAACTTGCGCGCGTGAATGTCGATTTCAGGCCGGGCTTTGGCGATCACACGTGCGGTCGGCATGGCGTAGATCGTGGCGAGATCGGCGGAGGTGACATCGGTCAAGGCAGTGCTCCTTGGTTCGGCCCCAAGCGTACCAGCCGGCCATCGCCGGGTCATGGGTCAATTTTGCACGCCGTCATTGCGAGGACTGATGAAGCTCAGACCGCATCCGCCGGCACAAAGCAGCTGATGACGATGCTGCCGCGGTGATGGACATACCACACCACCGCCTCGCCGACCGGATTGCCGCGGTCGCGGATGATGGCACGCGCTGGCACTTCCATCCACTGGCCTTCGATCGGCACCCAGTAGGCGCCGGCGCGAAAATCGTATTCGGTGCGGTGGCCGTCGGAAATGTCGCAGCAGGGGACGCCGTTCGGGGCGATCACGCCTTTGAACCAGGCGCGGATATCGGGCGGAACGTTGTCATATTGCCCATTGTCGAAAGCGAGCGCTGTGCCCGCCAGTGCGCAACACGCCAGTAACAGGGCAATGGGAACGAGCTTGCGCATCCGATCCTCGCGGCGATTGCCGAATCCAACAATGCGATTAGGCCCGAGACGTTCTTATGATGCACGCTCAAATAATATGCGTTCGCGGTGCACTCAAAATTGATGCGGCGCGAAATCGGCGATGCTCTTAGGCCTTTGCCTTGCGGCTTCTTCAGCGCAGCAGGCGTTCGATCTGGTCCTTGTAGAATATTGCGTTCGCAGTGGTGCCGTGGCCGCGCGTCTCTTCGGAGGCCGGGATCAGATAGATCTTGCCGTATTTGACATGACTGAGCGCATCAAGCGTGACGCCGGTCTCTGGCGGGTTGCGCTCGTCGTCGACCGCGTTGATCGCCAGCAGCTTGGCCTCGATCTTCGAAAGGCCGCCCGAGGCGTCGTAGTCGTGCGAGGCCTGCCACTGATAGATGAAGTCGTTGGCGTCGACTGTGAGCGGAGCGGCCAGCCGTTCGTCGACCATATGGTCGGCCTTGGCGGCCGTCGGCGCCTGCGCCTGATAGGCGAGCGTGCCGCCCGAGGTCGCAAAGCCATAGGCGGCGACCGCGTATTTCATCATGCGCGGCTGGCTGGTGTAATTGCCATTGTTGTAGTCAGGATCGTTGCGAATGGTCTCCAGCATCATCCGGCGCAAAATCCAGTTGCGCGCCGCCATCGCCGTCGGCTGCGAGGCCATCGGCACCACGGCATCCATCATGTCGGGATATTTTTCGGCCCAGAGCCAGGCATGCATGCCGCCCATGGAATTGCCGATCACGAGCCGCAGATGGGTGATGCCGAGGCCTTCTTTGACCAGGCGATATTGCGCCTCGACCATGTCGTCGTAATCGTAATTCGGAAATGCGGTCTTCATGCCGTCGGACGGCTTTGAGGATTTGCCGTGACCGATGCCATCGGGAATGATGATGTAGTATTTCGATGCATCGAGCGGTTGACCGGGGCCGAACAACTCGCCGGCAAAGCCCGGCGTGAGCATGCTGGCGGCCGAGCCGCCGGAACCGTGCAGCACCAGCACCGGCTGGCTGGCCGGCTCGCCAACCGTCGTATAGTGCAGCTTCAGTTCCGCCATCACCTCGCCGCCATGGAATTTGAAGTCGCGGGCGATAAAGTCGCCCTGCTTGGGCGCCGGATAGTCCGCGGCGGCCATGGCCGCGGCCGATAACGCCGAGAAGGCCGCAGCAAGGAACAAGGGACGCATGGAGAAGGGGAGATGGCGCATCGGAGACATGCCTCTATATTGACATTGGCCTTGCGAGATATTGGCTCTGCGAGCTTGACCCTTGGAAGAGCGGGACTGCTATTCTACGCGGGAGTGGAGGGAGATCAAAATGTGCCGAAACATAAAAACGCTGTTCAACTTCGAGCCGCCGGCGACCGATGAAGAAATTCACGCCTCCGCGCTGCAATTTGTGCGCAAGCTGTCCGGTTTCAACAAGCCGTCACAGGGCAATGAGGCCGCCTTCAACCGCGCGGTCGAGGAAGTTTCCGTGGCCGCCCATCGGCTGTTGAGCTCGCTGCACACCCACGCGCCCGCGCGTGACCGGGAAGTCGAGGCCGAGAAGGCGAGGGAGCGATCGCGGCTCAGGTTTGGCTAGCGTCAAAGGGATCTCTCATGGTCTGGTATGTCTATGTCGGCTGGTTTTTCGCCGGCGCATTTCTCACCAACGCCATTCCGCACGTGGTGCAGGGCATCTCGGGCAACCGCTTTCAGACGCCGTTCGCCTCGCCGCCGGGCGTCGGAGAATCCTCCGCGATCGTCAATGTGCTCTGGGGTTTTTGCAACATCGCCATCGGCGGCGCGCTGCTCTACATTTTCCTGCCGCAACTGCCGCCGCCATGGCCGCTATGCGTCGTCGCGCTGATCGGCGGGCTCATCATCGCGCTCTATCTGGCCCGGCATTTTAGCAAGGTACGAAATCAGGCGCCGCATCCATAGCGCGGCGTCACTCTTTGTCTTTCTGCTTGTCCTTGTGTTTGCGTTTCTTGTCTTTCTTGTCCTTTTTATCTTTCTTCTTCCGCTTCTTGTCGCGGCCTTCGTCGTCGCCCTCCTCGAACAACGCCTCGTTGTGATCCTGCTCGGCGAAGGCCCGTTGCGTGGCCGCATCGCGCTCGGCGGTCTCTAATGCCTCGCGTTCGCGCTGGCGCTTGTAGTCGTCATAGGCCTCGAATAATTGATGCAGCCAAGGCAGCACCTGATCGATGGAGGGCAACTGACCGGCTGGCCCGGCCTCACCGCGCGGACCCTTCTCGCCTTGAATGCCTTGTTTACCCTGAGGACCCGGCTCGCCGCGTTTGCCTTGCGGCCCCGGCTTTCCAGCCTTGCCCTGCGGCCCCGGCTTGCCGCGCCGGCCTTCGGGACCCGGCCGTCCGGGATGACCCTGCGGTCCCGGCGGTCCTCGCCGGCCGGTGGTGTCGTTCGCCACTGGCGCATCTCCTTAATTTTTCATCATTCTCTTAGCAGAGGAAGAACGACGCCAGCAATTGTACGGGGGATTGATCAACATCAATCGTAAACCTTGCCAGGCCTATCATGACTAAAGAAGCGATGAAGAGGAGATCGCGATGAATCCGGGCCTGAGGGTATTTCTGCTGTTCGCAGCAGTCTTTTTCGCCGCATTCGGTTTGGAGCGGACGTTCGTTCCCGACGTGGTGCCGATCGCGTTTGCCGACGAGCCGCAACCATCGTGGATGGTGCAGACTGCATTCCTGTTGCGCTCGCTCGAGCTGATGACCGGCAGCGTGGCGATGATCGCGCTGATCCTGATGTTCGGCGTGTGGGCCGACAGACTGCGCGAGATGCAGGGAAAGCTGAAGGCGAAGAAGCAGACGATCCACTCGCGCTGACCGGTCAGATCGCGCGATAGCCGCCGTCCGCCATCACGATCGATCCGGTCACGTAGGCGGAGAGATCGGAGGCGAGGAAGATCGCCGGCCCCACGATGTCCTCCGGCTTGCCGGCGCGTCCGAGCGGGGTGTGATCGATGAACACTTTCACCAGTTCCGGATTGTTGGCGCGCACCGCCGCATTGAGCGGCGTTTCGATCAGGCCGGGGCCGATGGCGTTGACGCGCACGCCGTATTTGCCGAGTTCGGCCGCGAGCGCCCGCGTGAAGCCGAGCACGCCGTGTTTGGATGTCGTGTAGGCTGCCGAATTCGGCGTGCGCACATGCACGAAAGACTGGATCGAAGCGATATTGACGATGCGGCCCTTGGTGGCGCGGATCTGTTCCAGGAACGCGTGTGTGACGTTGAACACGCCGTTCAGATTGATCGAGATGATGTCTTCCCAGTCCTTGATCATGGCGGCGGCCTCGCCCGCAAAGGCGTTGCGGCGATTGATGCCGGCATTGTTGACCAGGATCGACACCTTTCCGACCTGCTCGCCGATGCGCTTCGCGAGCGCGACGCAATCCTCGCGCTTGGTGACATCGAGTTTGAAGCTGGACGCCAGACCGCCGGCACGGCGGATTTCTTCGGCGGCTTCGGAGGCGGCCTGCTCGTTGATGTCGATCAGCGCCACTTGCGCGCCCTCGCGCGCATAGCCGGCCGCGATCGCCCGGCCGATACCCGAGGCGGCGCCGGTGACGGCGGCAATATGATTTTCCAGAAGGCCGGGCATGGTTTTCTCCGCGCTTTGTTTTCTCAAGCTTAACACCCGCTTGTGCAGGCCGCAGGTCGGTTCAGGAGCAAGCCTGTCATGCTGCGGCGCAATGTGACCGGGAGACCACAAGCCGGCGTCGATAGGATGGGAGGCAACCGCGTGTTGTCGCCTCCGCTGCAATTCGATTCAAGTTAGCGGCAATCGGAACGTAAAGCTTTAGCGATCCGGGGGTGTCATGGGCCTGGCGGTGTTTGCCCATGGATCGACATCTCTCGGAATGGAAGCTCGAGCTCGACCGCATCTGGGCGGCGCATGCGCCTGACTATGCCGAAGCGATACACCTCGCCCAACGGATCGCGGGCACGAGCGACGACGAAGCGCTGCGCCAGGCGGCCTCCCAGGCGCTGCCGATCTTGCGATGTGCTGCGGAGGCCGGCGCGGACCACGCCACCATCGTCGCGGCGCGTCGACGGCTTGCCGTCATTCGGGAAGTGATGTCGGCACTCACGGCACCACACTTCGGCCAGCGCTCGGCATCGCCGAAACTGCTCACGGTCGAAGAACTTTCGCGCAAGCTGTTGGGGCTGCCGCTCGACGGGCCGTTGAGCGAGAGCCAAATCCATCGCGCCTACAAACTGCTCGCCAAGCGTGTGCACCCGGATGCAGGCGGCAGGGCGGAGGATTTCCTGAGAATATCGGCCGCGCATGAAGCGTTGCTGAGGCAGCGGCGCAGGCCGCAGCGCTAGTGCTCGCCGCGGCGTCAGCCGTCAGTGGTAGCGGGCGCGGCAATGATAGAACGGCGCGCAGGCCTTGCGGATTTGCACCTCGCTTTCGCCGTCGAGAAACACGACGTCGAGATGTGCCTCGGTGTTGAACAGCGCCCCGAAAGCGCGATCCATCTGCAGCGCCAGTTTTCCACTCTGTTTCCGGTCGTGGGTCAGGAGGCCGAGGACGGCGACGAAGGTCGTACCGTCAAAGCTCGCACGGACGAGGTAGGCCCGCGCCACGGTCGTGTCGAGATCGAGCAGGACGGAGATCGCTTCCTTGAGCCGACGCTCATGTGCGCCATCCCGCGCACCCATGAAAGTGGTCGTGCTTGCGGAGAATTGATGGAGCAATCAAACCTCCCGTTACTCGGGGTGGAATGAGAGGGAAAGGCACGGGCGAGGTCAACGCTCAACCCGTACCTGCTGTTCCTGTCGAGCGCCACTTTAGTTCGCGGGCGGTCGATTCCATGGCCGCTGCGGGGAAGTCCCTGGTCGAATTCGCCGCTGGTGAGCGGGGACTTCAGGCCGGTGGCGCTGGCGGGCACGATCTTGTCGAAAGCCGGTGCCCGCCGTTTCCGAATGTTGCTGCTTACAGCGCGCAGTAGTGCTTGCGCAGCAGGAAGTCCTTGACCGCGACCGCACGCTCGAGGGTCGGCTGGCGGTGGGTCATGACCGTGTAGTGGGTGGGCCACGGCGTGGTCGGAAAGCCGTTATCCCAGATCTGGCAGTAGCCGGTGTCGGCGTACTTGATCACGTGGAAGGGCGCGGCCTGCGCCGGGCTCGCAGCGGCAAAGGCGGTGGCGGCAACAAAGGCGGCAGCGGCAATGGTGCGGATGTGATGCATGGTTATCTCCTTAAGTATGGTTGGTGCCCCGCTGAACCTGCTGATGGAGGTCCTTTGCGGGAAGACGTGTCTGTCGGACCGGGGGATCGGCCCGAACGACCATGAGTGTCGGCCAGCGTGGAACCGGTTCAAACGATCGCGTTTCAGTTTGATTTCAAAATGGTTTCGTCGCCGGCTTGCAAAGCCGCTGCGGTTGACGGTAAAGCGCTTTGGCTGGCGCGGGCGCCGGGCATTGCGCGGACGAGAGTGGCCCTGCGCGGGAGGACAAGATGATTGAAGCGGCCGAGGAGAAGGTAAACCCCGTTGCGCCGGAGCGGCTGCATCAGGCGCTCGGCATTTACCAGTCAGCGCTGGTTGCCGATCCGGACGGGACGACCGGCGAGGACGAGCCTGCGGCGCTGCGCGGCATGCTCGCCGTGAAGCGCGAATTTCCCGACCCCAAGGAATATTTGAGCCTGAGCCTGCGGCTCAAGCGCTTCACGGAAATCGTGGCCGACAAGAAGCTGATGAAATGGGGCATGGTGAAACACTCCGAAGGCGGCCTTGAGGTTCACGACGCCGTGGTCAACGCGCTCGCGGCTGCGCCCTTCCGCAAATCCGGCGTGCTCGACAAGGACGTGTTTCACGAACTGGTCAAGGCCGAGTTCAACCGGCTTGAGGCGGCGGAGAAGACGTAAAGGTTTTAGCCGTCCGACGCCGCCGCCACAGCGGCGCTGGTTGCGGCCGTGCCCGCCGCCTTCCGGCGCTGCCACAGCTCGTAGCCGAACATGCCAAGCACCATCGCCGCGACAAAGACGAGGATCGGCGTGGAAAGTCCGGCGAGGTTCACCAGCGCCGGTCCAGGACAAATCCCCGACAGGCCCCAGCCGATCCCGAACAGTACCGAGCCGGCCAGAAGCGGGGCATCGATATCGCCGCGCGTCGGCCACGAGAACTGCGCGGCAAACAGCGGCGCGCGCCGGCGCCGCGCGATGACAAAACCCGCGCCGGCGACGGCCACCGCGCCCGCCATGACGAAGGCGAGCGTCGCGTCCCATGCGCCGAAGACATCGAGGAAGCCGAGAACTTTTTCCGGCTCGGTCATGCCGGAGATCAGTAGTCCAAGGCCGAATACGAGACCGCAGGCAAAGCTCGCCAGGATCAGCGCCATGTCATGATCCTCCAAGGCCGTGGCGAACCAGCGCGACCGTGACGATCGCGGCCATCATGAACACCAGCGTCGCCGCGATCGAGCGCGCCGAAACACGGGCAAAGCCGCAAACGCCATGGCCTGACGTGCAGCCGTTGCCCATGCGGCTGCCGAATCCGACCAGGAGCCCTGCAACGGCGTAGAGCACCAGATTGGACGACGACAGCCGCGCCGGCCCCGATGTGCCCAGCAGCGGTCCGGTCAAGGTCGCGGCAACGAGCCCCGCGACAAAGGCGAGCCGCCAGGCGCGGTCGCTGGTCGCCGTCAATGCGCCACCGAGGATGCCGGCGACGCCGGCCATGCGGCCGGCAGAGAGCATCAACAGTGCCGATGCAAGGCCGATCAGCGCGCCGCCGATCAATCCACTTAGGGGCGTGAAATCGTGCATGTCCTACCTCCTGTGGTCAGCCGTGACCGCCGAACGGCCACGACAGCGGCGCCTGTGCGGCTGGTCTCTTCTAACATTTGCATCGCACGGACGGCCAACGCCTTTTTGCCGGCGCTTTCGGTCGGCTAAACTCCGCCCGCCAACGATTCGACTGCCTTGAACCGGGAAACCTTGGGGGAAACTATGAAACTATTGTCTGCCGTTCGCACGATCGTCCTTGCGCTGGTTGCTTGCGCGGGCCTCGCCTCAGCCGCGCAAGCGGACGAAGGTTATGTCCAGCTCACGATCTACAAGGGCGGCTGGATCATCGGCGGCAATGGCGGCGGCGGCGTGCTGGATTTCCATGGCCGGCGCTATTCGCTCGGGGTTGGCGGCATCGACTATGGCCTCGTGTTCGGCGGATCGCGCGCCGTGCTGCGCGGCCGCGTCCACAATATCTATCGGCCATCCGACATTGCCGGCGCCTATGCGGCGGGCGGCGCAGGCATCGTGGTCGGCGCCGGCGTGCGCGGCATCCTGCTCACCAACGCGCGCGGCGTGGTGCTCGAACTGTCAGGCACCCAGGTCGGCCTGATGGCGAATGCGGATCTCAGCGGGCTCGCGATCACGCTGCACTGAGACTTTGCTTTAACCGCCGGTCCGCCTGAAAATCTCATCAGCCGGCACCGGCGGCGTGATCCCGAAGGTATCGCGCAGCACCTCGTCCAGTTCGTTCGCATTTTGCAGCGTGCGCTCGGCGGCCACTTCGCCGTCGCGCCTCTCGGTCGAGACCAGCCGGTCGATCAGGCGGTAGCGCCGCCCGTCGACGACGCGCTCGGCGATCAGCCGGGTGGTCAGTGGAATCGACGGATTGGTCGAGGTGAACCAGTTGCCGAGCTCGTAATCGGATTGAAGCTGCGGCTGGGTGTCGAACACGTACATCGTCCGCCACGCGCCCTGCCGTTTGGCGCTGAGCGCGAACAACTCGCCTGACCGGCTGAGGCGATAGGTGCCCAGCGCGGTCTGCTGTTCGATGTCGGTCGCAAATTGCAGCGGCGCGTCGAGCAGGCAGGCGCCGAACCCGACATCGACGATGTAGCTGCCCTCCGGCAGTTCGGCCTTGAGCAGCATGTGCGTCTTCGGCCCCAGCGGACTCTCCGGCGGCGCCATCCAGCGCACCCGCCCGGCCAGCCCCGTGATCGCAAAGCCGAGCGCTTCCAGCGCCGCCTTGAACAACAGGTTCTGCTCGAAGCAATAGCCGCCGCGGTTTCCACGCACCAGCTTGGCCTGGATAGCGGCGGGATCAAGCTGCACCGGACGACGCAGATAAGGATCGATCGCCTCGAACGGGATCGCGGCAAGATGCGCCGCTTGCAGCGTCTTCAACGTCGCGAGATCGGCCGCGGGCGTGCCGCTATAGCCGATCCGCTTCAGATAATCGTGCAGGTGAAATTCGCCGTCCATGATGCGCTCCCGTGCGCCGGCGATACCATTTCACGGGAGCGCTGGCAAAACCGGCTGGCGGTTTACAGCGTGCAGCGATGCGCGAAGCGCAGCTTGTCCTGGACGCTGGCCGCTTCCGTGAACGTCGGCACCGGCTTGCTGACGACCTTGTAGTCGGACATGAAGTGCACCGGCTGTTCCTTCAACTCCGTATTCCAGATCTGGCAGACCCCGGTGTTGTCCCAGCGGATGACATAATAGCCGGTCTGCGGCATGGGCCGGGCAAACGCGGCGCTCGAAGCGAGGATGCCGGCGACGGCGCAAAGAGCGGTGATGCGACGCATGAAAGTTTCTCCTTCAGTGGTGAATTGATGATCCCCAGGCGCCCCAGGGTGGCCCGTGACGGCCCACGCAAATGACGGCGCTGACGGCTGTGTCCTGCGGCAAAAGAATGGCTCGCGCCAGTAGCAAGCGCGTGATCGGTGGCTTGCGCAGCGAGATCGGCTATGATGCCGAACAGGAAGGGATATCGGAGATCAGGCAATGAGACGGGCAGGCACCAAAGCTGCGATCGCGACGATCGGCTTCGCAGCCGCGCTGTCGCTTCCGCATGCGTTTGCGGTCGGGCCTGCGCAGGCCGCGGCGCCGCTCACGATTGCCGTTGCCGATTTTGATTACATCGACACCTCGGGCGAAGTCAGGGATCAGCGCGCGGCGCATCAGGCGCGGATGGCGCGGTTTGCCGAACTCCTGCGCGAGAGCCTCACAGCGCAAGGCGAGTTTCAGGTGCAGCCGCTCGAATGCGCCGATCCGCCCTGCACGCCAATCAACATGCAGCCGCAAAAATTCATCGACGCCAGCCG
>NZ_DASSRP010000235.1:0-5400 GCF_035701725.1 Bradyrhizobium sp. | reverse complement strand
CGATGCGCTGACGATACGCGCCCCCCGAAGCGATTGAGGCGATCATCCAGAGCCGCCGCCGTTACGCCGGTCATCTGCAATTTAGGCACAGAAAGGCGACAAGCGGACCTGTCCCAGGGGTACGTGAGAATGTCCGGTTTGCGGATAGCGGACGCTAAAGCAGACGCCGCAAAAGCGACGTGATTGACCCGAAGTTCGCGCGACTTCGTTAAAAATTGAGCATTTAGCCGTAAAAATGGTTGATATGTTGGATTTATGCAACCAATCGACCTCAATGCGCTTCGTGCGAGTAGACGGATGCTCAAACAATGAAAAATGCAGGAGCGCTGCTAGCGTGGTCGAGTCTCGCCGTGTTCGCTGCGATTGTGGTCTTAGTTCCTTTCGTCCATCCGCCCCAGCTGCTCCGACCCGAGCCAACACGCGCAGCTGATAGACCGGAAGAGGTCTATGACCCAGAACGCTGCAAAAAAGTAGTTCACGACCAGATTTTCATATCCCTTGGCCGCTACGTTTTTCCGATGGCGTACGCCAAGCAACAAATGGTTGTCTACGATCCACTTGCTGAACGTGACGGCAATCTCGCCTTGAAGGTGCCCGACCCAACCGATCAAAAAGGGTGTTTTGGAAACCCACTTCAGTCGTTGAGCCATGCATTCTTCACACCGAGAATTTTGGCAAGAGGCGGTCAGTTGGCGTCGATCGGCCGGGCGATTGCACTGATAACGCTATACCGGCTTGATAGAGGTAAGGCCGAGCCAGGAGCGGACAGAATTTGGATGGGCGAGACATTGCAACGGGACCTTGCCGCGTCGGCTTGTAACCGAGCAACGCTCCATGAGGAGTTGCCGAACGGAATGTCGGCCTGTCGCATCAAGCCGATCAATCCCCCGAACGCACGCCAGGAGGATTGGGCCGCGACGTATAAAGCGAGGCCAGACCTCTATGCCACACCTATGGGCCGTCCGTTCGTGGTGAATTGCGGCCCCCTTCTGTACTCCAGCTCTATTGGCCAATGTGACGTCGCTTATGAGGTCAAGCCGAACCTCGGGCTTAGCTATAGGCTTTTGCCCTATCTCAACAAGAGTTCAGAACCGATTGATCACGTGATCGATATCGACAAATCAATTCGTGCCGCGATTACCGAATCCATAGTTGCAGACTACCTGTGGCCCGATCAGAGCATCGATCGCCATTAGTCGTGTAGATATCTTGATGTCTGCTAATGGCCCTTCTCGTCGGTCTGGGAGGCTGTTCGGGATTACCGCTATTGAGTGGCAACCGGACCGCCCCGCAATACGGGATCTAGTTAGAAAGCGCAGTGCTGGATCGAAAGCCGTCGCATTGTTGCGAATTGGAGCGCATCGCGGGCTACGGCATCATAGTGCCACGGCGAAAGAGTATTGCCCATCTTCATCGGCCGTGGCGCGCCATTTCGGCACCATCCCCGACAAAGCGCCGAGCCTTCTAACACGATCGTTTCGGGTGCATGGGGCGGGTCAAGAACTTTCGCTACGCGGCCCGGCTGCGCCCCTCATCGCCGAACAAATGAACCTTGTTGCGGCCGGCAGCCTTCGCATCATAGAGCGCGATGTCGGCTTCCGCGAACAATTCGGTGATCCGCCGGCGATGCGGGCGACCGACGAGAGCCGCTCCGATCGAAGCGCCGACCCCGATGCGAAGACCGTTCCAGAACAGCGGCCGGCTCAACATCACGATGGTCTGCTGCAGCACGCGTGCGATTTGGGCGGGGTTGGTCGGAGCACGCAGGATGATTGCGAATTCGTCGCCGCCGAGCCGGCCTACCAGGCCGGCATCATGAAATGCCCGCCGCAGGCGCCCGGCAACCTCGCACAGACATGCATCTCCGGCCGAATGGCCGAACGTGTCGTTGAGCTCCTTGAAACGATCGAGATCAATCAGAACGAGGGCTGACGCGAAACCATAATTCAGACTGTCACCGATGACCTCGCGATAACGGGCCTGGAAAACCAGACGATTGGCGAGCCCGGTGAGAGGATCGGTTTCGGCTTGCCGCCGCAGGCGCTCGATTGTTTGCCGGTCTGCGGTGATGTCCTGCTTGGAGCCGAAGATCCGCGCTGGCCGTCCGGCCTCTCTGACCGAATCGATCGAGAGGCGCATCCAGCGCCTTTCACCGCGCCAGGTTCTGATCTCGGCATCGAGCGTTACCGGATGCCCACTCCGGATCACCTCCGCACGGGCGAGTTCCATGTTGCGTCGCGACTCGTCGATATAGAGGTCGACGATGCTCGATCGGCGCAGCGGATTGCCCATCGGATAGCCGAAGATGTCGTAGACGCCGGGCGTCCAGGTCAGGCGCTCGGTCGCGAGTTCACATTCCCAGGCGCCGAAGCGAGCGGCATTCACGGCCTGGTCATAGAGGCGTACCCGAACCTCGTCCGGCAGAGCCGTGACTGCATGGTCTGGTTCATCGCTCATGGATGATCCGGCAGCGTTTCGGGATTTTGCCCATCTGCATAAGGACTAGGGCTGCCGTGTTAACGAATTCTATACGGCCACCTGCCGGGCTCGTGGCCATACGGTAATCGAACGCCCGCGGCATTTCGCTCGTTGGGGCGCAACGGCGAAGCGATAGCACCCAACTTCATCGGCCTTTGCGCGCCAGTTTTCGACGTGAGCCCGCATCGCAAGGAACAGGCGTGACGGCAGGTGGGCGCGCCGGGCGTCCTGTCGTTACGCCAGCGTGCAGCGTTGCGCGATGATCGCGCCGATGGTGCGTGCGAAAGGGACCTCGCGAGCCTCGGCGATGCCGAGCGCGAGCTCCACGGGATTGAGGGCCGGCAACTGCTCCTTCAGCCGACGGGCCGGGATCAGCGACTTGCGCTCGCCGAGCCTTGTTGGCAGGGCGGCATAGCCGAGCCCGGATTCGACCGCGGCAGCCAGCGCCGAGAGGCTGCGCGCCTCGCAAGCGATGGTCCAGGCGCGTTGCGCCAGGCGTAAACTTCGCAACGCCTCGTCGCGATAGGCGCATCCTTCTGCGAACGCCACCAGCGGGACCGGTTCGCCGTCCCGCACGAACGCCCTGTCAACCTCGCCAAACCACGCCAGGGGCTCCAATGCGATCGCAGCCCCGGCTTCGTTCGACGATGCGCGTTTGAAAAGCGCGACATCGAGCCTGCCGTGGTCGACATCCTCGGCGAGCCGCGCTGACAGGTCGGTGCGCAACGAGAGCCGTGCTTCGGGGCAGTGCGCCCGGATCTCCTCGAGGGTGGAGGAAAAATCGCGCTCCAGGAAATCCGCAGGGAGCCCGAGCCTGATCCGGTGTCCCGAAGCCGGCTGCCGCATTTCCGCGACCGCGCGCTCGTTGAGCTCGACGATCTTTCGCGCGTGCGCGACCAGCCTTGCGCCCCGCGCGGTCGGGCCGATCACCCGCCCCCGCGCTCGCTTGAGCAGAGAATGCCCGACCAGGCCTTCGAGTCGGGCAATCTGGAGACTGATGGCGGATTGCGAGCGGCCAAGCCGCTCGGCGGCGCGCGAGAAGCTCATCATATCGACGACGGTAATCAGGGATCGGAGCGTGTCGATGTCGAGGGTCGTCGGCATGGGTGAAACTCCAGAGCGCATTCCCCGTCACGGGGATGAGACCAGCAGCGAAGCGGTCGAAATGAGATTTATCAATCAGGGAATGAGAGAAATCAATTTTCCCAACTGCAAGGCCGCAAGTTATTTATCGGGTCCGCCGCATCCTTGTTCACGTCCTATGAACGGGATGAGCGACGGAGACAGCTGTCGAAACTGCGTTCGAGAATCCACATGAAGCGTCGTCACCTCTTGAAAGGCTTCGGGCTTGGCGCCACCGCGGCGGTCGTCAGTGCGCGTGCCGCCGCGCAACCGGCAAAGCCAGCGCCGTCGACCGCAGCTGCGCTTTCCTTGTCCTGGCCGGGACCGCAATTGGCGAGCGCGGAGAGGCTCGGCCACTGCCGGATCGGCAATGGCCCCGCGGTCTGCGTGGTGTTGCACGAGTGGCTCGGCGATCACGTCAACTGGGAGCCGACACTGCCTTATTTCGACCTCGGCCGTCACACGCTGATTTTCATGGACCTGCGCGGCTACGGCTGGTCGCGCGCCTCGACCGGCACCTACACGCTCCAGGAAGCCGTCGGCGACGTGTTGCGCACGGCCGATAGCCTCGCGATCCCCCGCTTTCATCTGGTTGGACATTCGATGTCCGGCCTGGTCGGGCAGGCGATTGCACTTTCCGCAGCCGCCCGGATCCAAAGTGTGACCTTGTTCTCGCCGGTGCCGCCCACCGGCTTTCACGCCGACGAGGCGGCGCTCAAAGCGCTGAACGCGGTGATTGATGAGGACGAGGCGGCGGCGCGGGCCATCACCGCTCGTACCAGCAATCGCTACAGCGCAGGCTGGCTCCAGCGCAAGCTGAGGATCGCGCGCGAGGCCGCAACGACGGACGCGATGCGCGGCTATCTCAAGATGTTCACGAGCTCCGCCATCACCGATGATCCGCACCGTCTTGCCGCGCCGATGCATGTCGTGAATGGAGCGCTAGACATTCCCTTCTATCGCGGCGAGGCCTCGCACAACGCCTTTGCCGCGGCCTACCCGCAGGCGACGTTCGAGACGATCGACGATGCGGGCCACTATTCGATGCTGGAAACGCCGGTGCGCGTTGCCTCTATCATAGAGAAACGCGTGGCGGCCGCAGGCTGATAGGCGCGAGCAATATCAGCTGCACCCGCCGCAGCCGCCGCCACCCCCGCCGCAGCCGCTACCGCCGCCGCCGCAACCACTCCCGTTGTTCATCGTCTGCGAGGCGGCATAGACCGAGGCATAGGCGGTGCCGGACAGCACGACGGCGCCGGACAGCGCGACCGCAAGCAGCAATTCGTGATCGAGCGGCGCGCGCGAGGCCCGCGCATTGCCGTCCTGATAACTCTTGAGAACCTCGGCCCCGGCCTGGGTGCGGTTCGGTCGGGTCGCCAGCGCGATCCCGGCCACGGCGGTGACGACAAGAAGGATGACCAGAATGCCGACCGGATGGCCGCGCCCGGCGCCGATGAATGCCTTGGTGATTCCGAACGCCAGCAACAGCAGCACGAAAGGCACGGTCTCCTTGCGGAACGATGCCATCTGCTCGTCGCTTGGATAGTAGCCGAGCTGCTGCAGTCGCTCCTGAAGGCGTTCCACCAACGGCTTGACCGCCTTCTGAAACTGCGTCCGCGTCATCAATGGCGGCAGCGAAAGCAGCGGCGGCCGGTCCATCAGGCCTGCCAGCGAGGCCTGGTTGGTCACCGTGATCTTGTAGTCGCCAGGTGCGATCATCGCGCCGTCCGCCGACATCAGGTTGACGAGCATGGCATCGCCGACACGCCGCGCGCCGCCGGCGAGATAGGCCAGCTCAAG
>NZ_DASSRP010000234.1:0-15880 GCF_035701725.1 Bradyrhizobium sp. | reverse complement strand
GCATCATATTTGCCTATATGCAGTGCGGCCTATTTGGCATCGCCATATCGGCGACGACCATGCTGGCCCTGGCTGGCATCGTGGTGGCACTCGACGCCTACGGCCCGGTGACCGACAACGCCGGCGGTATCGCCGAAATGGCCGGACTGCCCAAGGATGTTCGCGAGATTACCGATGCGCTCGATGCGGTCGGCAACACCACCAAGGCGGTGACCAAGGGCTATGCGATCGGTTCGGCTGGGCTGGGTGCGCTCGTGCTGTTCGCGGCCTACAACCAGGATCTCAAGTTCTTCATTGGAGAGGGCGGCGCGAACGCTTACTTCAAGGGCGTCAACCCCGACTTCTCGCTTACGAATCCGTATGTCGTGGTGGGTCTGCTGTTCGGCGGACTGCTGCCTTATCTCTTCGGTGCGCTCGGCATGACCGCGGTGGGCCGGGCCGCCGGCGCGATCGTCGAGGAAGTGCGCCGCCAGTTCCGCGAGAAGCCCGGCATCATGCAGGGCACCGAGAAGCCGGACTACGGCAAGGCCGTCGACCTCCTGACGAAAGCGGCGATCAAGGAGATGTTCATCCCCTCGCTGTTGCCGGTGCTGTCGCCGATCGTCGTCTACTTCCTGATCTATGCGATCGCGGGCGGCGGCACGGCCGGCAAGTCGGCGGCGTTCTCGGCTGTGGGTGCGATGTTGCTGGGTGTGATCGTGACCGGTCTGTTCGTCGCGATCTCGATGACCTCGGGCGGCGGCGCCTGGGATAACGCCAAGAAGTACATCGAAGACGGTCACTACGGCGGGAAGGGGTCGGATGCCCACAAGTCGGCGGTGACCGGCGACACCGTCGGAGATCCCTACAAGGATACGGCGGGCCCGGCGGTGAACCCGATGATCAAGATCACGAACATCGTGGCGCTGCTGCTGTTGGCGATCCTGGCGCACTGACGCATCAGCCTGGAATCTGAAAACCCCGCGGGCGCATACCCGCGGGGTTTTGATTCCGAGAGAAATGAGCGGCTTCGACCGCCGGCCGATCAGCTCTAGTTGCCCTGTCCGATATTGAGCGCCTTGAACAGCGGGGCGACGTAATTGATTTCCTGACCCGACGTGGGCGTGGTGCGGCTGATGAAGTCGAAGATCCTGCCGTCCTTCAGTCCGTAGTTGGCAAGGCGTCGCACCTGACGATTGCGGTCGAAATAGATCGCGATCACGCGCTGATCGACGATCTTGTCGTTCATGAACATGATTGGACGTTCGGTGCGCTGGGAGATGTAGTAGAAGACTTCACCGTTGAGCGTGGCGACCGTGGAGGGGGTTCCCATCACGATCAGGACCTGGTCCTGGCTCGCGCCGATCGGAATTTGCTCAAGTGCGCCCGGCGGAAGAATGTAGCCCTTCTGGAACTGCTCGCCGCAGCCGCTGACGACGGCGCACAGCAGGGCCGCGGCGGCCGCACTTCGCAGACCACGCCAGCCGAAGCTGCGCGCAAAACCTGTCAATCCAGACTTGATCATTTGGGAAAGCGTCCCATCCCCTTGCATCGCGCGAGGCCTTGACGTACCCGGCAGGGCGCTTGATTGCAACAAAGAGCTCGCGGGCAGAACCCACAATGCTTTGGCCATTCAATCACTTCAGTAAGCCCCAGGCGCCCCACCGCGGCACCATTGAGGCCATCTATGGCATGATCGTGACGCAGACGCGAGAACCGTCATTCTACCGGGATCTCGGGGTATCTGACACAGTTAATGGCCGTTTCGACCTTCTGGTGTTGCACTTGTGGCTGGTCTTGCGCCGGCTGCGGTCATCGGTCGAAGCTCGGAACCTGTCGCAAGCCCTTTTTGACCGATTCTGCGACGATATGGATGCCAATCTGCGCGAGATGGGCGTTGGCGATCTCACCGTTCCCAAACGGATGCAGGCGTTTGGCGAGGCCTTTTACGGCCGCGCTGCGGCCTACGACCTTGCCTTTACCGCGGGCGGCGAGGCGCCGGCCCTGGCCGTCTGCAAGAACATCCTGAACGGAGAGGGCCTGGAAAATGCGCGCCGGCTTGCCACCTATGCGCAGATCGTGATCGCTTATCTAGATGGCCTTGACGATAGCTTGTTTCAGGCCGCCAGATGGACTTTTCCCGCTCCGACCGAAGCATCGGTGCAGCCTTTGCAAAAGTGATAACCGATGAACACTGCTGATCCCTGGCGCGTCCCGGTCGTCGTGGCGCAAATTCCGGAGGGCGGACTGCACCGCGCGTTTGAGGCCAGCGACGCAATCCGCGCAGCGATGGCCGATGTTGCGGGCCTGCGTGAAATCATGTCGGCGCGCGCATCGTTCGATCTCAATCTCAAGCGCGACGGGCGTGTGCATGTCACTGGCGAGGTGCATGCCCGTGTCGGACAGACCTGCGTCGTGACGCTCGACCCGATTGAGAACGATATCGACGAGGTGATCGATTTGATGTTTGCGCCGCCGGAGCAAATCCGAAGTCTCGCCGCTCTGGTCGATGAGGCCGCCCAGAGCGAGGACGACGAAGTTCCCGATCCGCCGGAGCCGATCGTCAATGGGGTGATCGACCTTGGCCGCCTTGCCACCGACGCGTTGTTCCTCGCGATCGATCCGTATCCGCGTCGGCCCGACGCGCGGTTTGAGCCACCTGCGGAAGTGAAGGATCCCGCCGATCACCCGTTTGCGGCGCTCAAGACCCTGCAATCAGGCGACAAGACGGCACAAGCAGGGAAGGCTACGAAGACGTCAGGGAACGATCGGGATCCCTGAGATCACGTACGGAAGCCCCGTGCTTGGCCAAATTCTCGAATTTGCCATCTAAATCGCTGAAATAATTCGTACTATTTTCCTGTTACGATTCTGATACAGAAGCGCTCGAACCGCAAAACGCAGCGGTCAAGAGGTTGTGTCGGTATAGGGAAACGCTATTGTCGCGGCCCAGTCTGGCGCGGCGAGCCGCTTGGTCGATCCCTGTGATTGCGGCGGCTGGCATTTAGCGAAGAGAGGTCGGGTTTCCGGGACATTCATGCCTCAAAAGGTTCGAATAGCGCTTGACGCCATGGGGGGCGACGTCGGCGCGTCAGTCGTTATTCCCGGCGCTGCGATCTCGTTGACCCGTCATCCCGATACCGAGTTTGTCTTGTTCGGCAATCGCGGCGTCATCGAAGCGCAGCTCGCCAAATTTCCGGCATTGAAGGCGGTCTCGTCGATCGTCCACACCGATGTTGCGGTCAGCATGCACGACAAGCCAAGCCAGGCGTTGCGGCGCGGACGCAAGACCTCGTCGATGTGGCTTGCGATCGATGCCGTGAAGAAGGGCGACGCGGATGTTGCGGTGTCTGCAGGCAATACCGGCGCGTTGATGGCAATGGCGCGGTTTTGCCTGCGCACGTTACCCGGCGTCGACAGTCCCGCCATTGCGGCGATGTGGCCGACGATGCGCGGCGATTCCGTGGTTCTCGACTTGGGTGCCACGATCGGCGGTGACGCACAGCACCTCGTCACGCTGGCGGTGCTCGGCAGCGCCATGGCAAGCGTGTTGTTCGATTTGACGAGGCCAACCGTCGGTCTCCTCAATATCGGGGTCGAGGAGATCAAGGGCCGTGAGGAAGTTCGCGAGGCGGCGGAACTCCTGCGCGCGATGAACCTGCCCCAGCTCGAATATATCGGCTTTGTCGAAGGCGACGGCATCGGCCGCGGCGCCGCTGACGTGATCGTCGCAGAAGGCTTCAGTGGCAATATTGCCTTGAAAGCCGCTGAAGGCACCGCGCGCCAGATCAACGAATTCCTGCGCGCTGCGCTGTCGGGCAGCTGGCTGTCGAAGCTCGGATATCTGCTGGCGAGACCTGCGTTCAGGGCGCTACGGGACAAGCTTGACCCGAACAAGTCCAATGGCGGGGTGCTGCTCGGTCTCAACGGCATCGTGGTCAAGAGCCACGGTGGAACCGACGCCGATGGCTTTGCCTATGCGGTCGATGTTGGCTATGAGATGGCCAAATACGATCTCCTCAACAAGATCAATCAAATGCTCAAACGCGACGGTGGAACGTTGGTTCAGGCGCCCGCCACGCAGGAGGCTGTTTCGTGACTGCACTACGCTCGGTCGTGCTCGGCTGCGGCTCCTATCTGCCGGAGCGGGTTTTGACCAATGCCGAATTGGCGATGAAGATCGACACTTCGGACGAATGGATCGTGCAACGCACGGGTATCCGTCAGCGCCATATCGCGGCCGAGGGCGAGTTCACCTCGCATCTTGCGATCAATGCCGCGCGCGCAGCGCTCGCCCATGCAGGAGTTGACGCGCAATCGATTGACCTGATCGTGCTTGCGACCTCGACGCCTGACAACACCTTCCCGGCGACGGCGGTTGCGGTTCAAAATGGCCTCGGCATCCATCACGGTGCGGCTTTCGATTTGCAGGCTGTTTGCTCAGGATTCGTATTTGCGCTCGCCACAGCCGATAACTTCCTGCGCAGCGGCGCGTTCAAGCGGGCGCTGGTGATTGGCGCCGAAACCTTCTCGCGAATTCTCGACTGGAACGACCGCGGCACCTGCGTGCTGTTCGGCGATGGCGCCGGCGCGGTCGTGCTCGAAGCCCAGCGGCAGCCGGGCACGTCCTCCGATCGAGGGATTCTGACGACCCATCTGCGGTCGGACGGTCGGCACAAGTCGAAACTTTACGTCGACGGCGGACCGTCTTCGACCCAGACGGTCGGGCATCTGAGGATGGAGGGGCGCGAGGTCTTCAAGCACGCGGTCGGCATGATCACCGACGTGATCGTGGATGCCTTCGAAGCGACCGGCCTGAATGCCGATGACATCAACTGGTTCGTTCCGCACCAGGCCAACAAGCGAATCATCGATGCTTCCGCCCACAAACTGCATATTGCGCCGCAGAAAGTGGTGCTGACGGTCGACCGGCACGGCAACACGTCCGCAGCCTCAATTCCGCTGGCGCTGGCGGTTGCCGTCGCGGATGGGCGCATCAAACAGGGCGATCTGGTCCTGCTCGAGGCCATGGGCGGCGGTTTCACCTGGGGATCGGCACTGATCCGTTGGTGAGGAACGGGTAAATTAATCCCGATATTTTGCTGTTTTCTTTCATCTATCAACGTTGAACGGCTGTTGACCGTCAGGGGTTAAGCTCCTAATTTCAGAAGCGAATTGTTCGCCAGATGGGGCAGGCGATGACCGGAACCGGAAAAACTGTCACGCGCGTCGATTTGTGCGAGGCCGTCTACCAGAAGGTAGGGCTGTCGCGCACGGAATCGTCCGCGTTTGTAGAACTGGTCTTGAAAGAGATCACCGACTGCCTCGAAAAGGGCGAGACGGTGAAACTCTCTTCCTTTGGCTCGTTCATGGTGCGCAAGAAGGGTCAGCGGATCGGACGTAATCCGAAGACCGGAACCGAGGTGCCGATTTCGCCTCGTCGCGTGATGGTGTTCAAGCCATCGGCTATCCTGAAACAGCGTATCAACGGCCACGGCGCCGGCAGCAACGGCGCCAAGCCCGCATAGACTAGCGGTTTCTTTCACCCGGGCGAGGGATAGAGGAGCGAGCATTTGGACAAGGCGCCGGATGCCTTCCGAACCATCAGCGAGGTCGCTGAGGACCTCGACATTCCGCAACACGTTTTGCGGTTCTGGGAAACGCGGTTCTCCCAGATCAAGCCGATGAAACGAAGCGGCGGCCGCAGATATTACCGGCCGGATGACGTCGACCTGCTGCGGGGAATTCGCCGTCTGCTCTACGGCGAGGGTTATACGATCCGCGGCGTGCAGCGCATCTTGAAGGAGCACGGCATCGCCTCGGTGCAACGGCTCGCCGATGCATCCGCGGTCGCTTCCTTTGGTGCGATCGAAGAGGTGGTCGGTCAGAGCATCCTGGAAGACGACGATGCTGCGCCGCCGATCGACCTCGATGACGACGACTACGACAGCTCCGAGGAAAGCGGTGTGCCCAGGATGGCCGAGCGCCGCAGCCGGCGGGACGTCGACAGTTTTGAGGACGAGGAAGCCATCGCGGGCGTTGCGGATATCGCTCCGATACTCGACGTCGGGCGGCTCAAGGGCGTCCTGGAGGATCTGATCGCCTGTCGGCGAATGCTCGACGCCGCGCTCAAGGACGGGTGACGGCGCGCGTGCCGGAAACTGCCCTTAACCAACCAATGGCCCAATTTTAGGACCACGGTTCCCGGTCCCTCGACCGTCCGGCAAATGCGGCACGGATCGATCGGCCGCCTTGCGCGCCAGCCTGATCGCAGCTAAGGGAACGGCATCGGAGCGTGGCGCAGCCCGGTTAGCGCACTAGTCTGGGAGACTAGGGGTCGGAGGTTCAAATCCTCTCGCTCCGACCATTTTTACAAGCTCGCGCTTGAGGGCTTTGAAAATCTTTGCGCGCTCGGCATGGAGCCGGGCTGCAATGATTGATTGATTCATGCGGCGGTCGGGCCGCATTTAGAGTCTCGCCCGTTGTCTCTCTCGGCTCGTTGTTTCTCGCTTTCTCCCTTCCGTTTCGAGCAGCGCAGCCCAAACTCGTCGGGTCGAAGTCGGATTCGTTTGGCCGCGTTCGCGCGTTACGCGACGAACGGTCGGCCGTATGACAAGGGCTCAGACGCCGCCGGGCGCCACGTAGCAATAAACGTAATCACCACGGCTCAAAAAAATGACACCGTGCCCGGTCGGGTTGGACTGATCATATTTCAGTTTATGATTCGGAACGACAATCTTGGTTCCGATATCGACGTGCTTGCGACGCAACGGCCCATCAGGTCTGGAGTCAGTGACAATGGCGACATATTTGTCGCCGTCAACTTCGAACGAGTCTGCCCAATACGCATCCGCTTCGCCACAGCACGAGACAGCGGGATTATCCGGCTGCATCAATGCCTGGTACCATTGCCGGATTTCCGGGTCTGTTCCTTCCCACTGCCCAAAATCACGGGCACTCGCTACGCTCATCAACAAACCGAACGCTGCACAAAGGACGAGGCGTTTCATGCCGCACTCCTGAGTTCTTCCAGCCAGTTCGTTCGAAGCAATGTTCGTGCCGCGAATCAGCGGTCGCGATATTCCATGTTAAGATTTTGAGACGGGCGAGCGACTGTTTATTTGCAAGTTGTCCGTGTTGGTTCGTAACTGCGGCATTCCTGCATCGATTTCGGGCGAACTCCGTTATAATACGGGCTTACTCGTCACCATCCGATGCGATGACGATGATGTTGCGGCGATCATGATATCGTCGTTGCAAAGCTGCCACACGATTCCTTCACGCGGAGGATTGGTTTGAACGAATGATCGCTTTGAGGCCCGGTGATCTCGTTGTTCTGAAATCCGGCGGTCCGGTCATGACCGTCGACGCGGTCAACACCGACATCTTCGATGACGACAAGGTCACCGGAATTTTGTGTGCATGGTTTGTCGGCACCAAATTGGAGCGGGCGCGTTTCGATCCTGGCGCGCTGATTGCGGCACCTTCACCGGAAGCGTCGAGCGAGCAATCTCAAACCAGCCCCACCGAAACCTCCGGAGCCTACAAAGCCATTCTGGACGAGATGGTCGCGGCGATGAACGATCCGGCGGAGGCGCCGGGCGAGGCGTCCAAAACGCCCGGCGCACGGCCGAAGCAGACATCTGGCAGCAAACGCGCCGCCGAGGACAGGGCGGAGGCGAGCGGGACGCACTGATTGAACTCAGTCCGCCTCGCGCATCTCATTCCGGCGTCTTTGCACCAGCTAAAAAAACCACCAGACCGACAGTGACGAGCGTCGAGAAAAATCGCGAGCGAAAGTGTCCGGTTGGGATGGCCTTTGGGCGTCAGGCGGCGCGGACGCTGTCGAGGAATTTTTCGACCTCGTCCCGGAGATGAACGCTCACATCCGAAAGTGCCTTGGCTGACTTCAGCATCTGGCCCGAAGTGGTTTCGGTCTCGTTGGCGCCGCGCGCAACGCGCTCGATGTTTTCGGCGACATCGAGCGTGCCCCCGGCTGCCGCCTGGACGCCGTGAGCGATGTTCTGGGTCGCCGCACCTTGCTCCTCGACCGCGGCCGAAATTGCGCCGGTGATTTCGCTAATGCGCTCGATGGTCTGTCCGATCGCCTTGATGGCTTCCACGGATTCTTCCGTCGCGCGCTGCATATTGACAATGTGCGAGCTGATTTCGCCGGTGGCTTTCGCGGTTTGTCCGGCCAGATTCTTGACCTCCTGCGCGACGACGGCAAAACCCCGGCCGGCCTCGCCGGCCCGCGCCGCCTCGATCGTCGCATTGAGGGCGAGCAGGTTGGTCTGCTCGGCAATCGAGGTGATGAGTTTGACCACATCGCCGATCCGGTCGCCCGCAGCCGACAATTCGGCCATCCGCTCGTCGGTGGCGGAAGCCTGCTTGACCGCCTCCGAAGCAACGCTATTGGAGTCCTGCACCCGCCGGCTGATCTCGACGATGGACTGCGACAGTTCGTTGGACGCAGTTGCGGCACTGCGCACGTGCTCGGAGGCCTGCTTGGAAGCGTCGGCCGATTGGTCCGACATTTCGGCGGTCGTGCGCGCCGTCAACGAAAGCTGCTCGGCGTCCTTCTCGAAGCGTCCGGACGAATCCATCACCTGCTCGATGATGCCGCCGATCCTGGTGCGGAAATCCTCGACGAATTGATTGAGTTCAGCCTTGCGCCGTTCGCTGGCCGACTTCTCCGCATTGAGCCGATCGGCCTCGATCTGACGCCGTTCGAGCCGGTTGGTTTTGAAGACGTCGATGGTTCGCGCAATAACGCCAATCTCGTCATGGCGATCGGCGTACTGAACTTCGACGTCGGTCCTTCCCTCTGCCAGCACCGTGAGGCTTGCGGCGACCGCCTTGAGCGGCTTGGTGACGCGGCGGACCATGAGTGCGGTGACGCTGAGAGCGAGGAGGGCGGCGATGCCGGCGGCGATCGCCATCGCATCAATCGCCTGCCACAGCATGCCGTCGAGCTCGTCCATCGAGATACCGACATAGATAATGCCGACGACTTTTCCGGCGGGATCGAACACCGGATGATAGGCGGTGTAGAAGCGACGGCCGAACAATATCGCGGGTCCCTTGTAGGCTTCGCCGCGGCGAAGCATTGCTTGGCCGGGATGGTCGGGCGCGAGTTGGGTCCCGACCGCACGATCGCCGTTTTCTTTCTTGACGTTGGTTGTCCGCCGGACGAACTGGCTCGTCGCGTTATCGTAGACGAACAGCGTGGCGTTGCCGCCGACGTAAGAGGTCGCGCGATCGACGATACGATGATCGGTGAATTCGGGCATCCGCGGCACCTCGACGCGTTCGACGACGCCGTCGCGAATGCTGATCTTGGTTTCTGGATAGGCCTCGCCGAAGGCCAGCGTGAGGGTCCGCAGGCTGAGATCGATATCGTGCACGGCGCGGGCGTTGAAGTCGCGCGTCAGCGACCAGTAGCCGGCTCCGACGAGGAGAGCGGCATTGATTGTGATCAGTAACGTCGCGCTAAGAGCTGCCTTCGGGCCGAGGTTCAATCGCAGACGGGCGAACAGGCCCCCAAACCTGGTCGTCATTTAATACCCTCCTGAAAATCCGAATACCGTATCGAGACTTGTTTAAAATTTGATACTTCGAATGGCCCGATCCCTACAATGATACCTCTAAACGCGACCGGAAGTCGCCTTATCGGGTGTGGCAAATCGCTTCAGTGCGGATCAAAAATTTGCCGGAGAGTTCGGGCACGCGTGCGCTTGGCGACGCTTCGAGCGTAGTGATAAGAAGGGAATCGAAAGGGAGCTTTTGGGATGAGAGTTCTTGGAGCTGTGGGTCTGTTGGCATTGCTACTTGCTGGGCCCGTTTATGCGGCACCGCCCGCTGCGCCGGCAGCGCCGCAGGATCCACCGAAGTCACCGGGGCAGATTGAGCAGGAAAAATCGACGGACCGGGCGTACAGAAATTCGCTCGGCAATATTCCGGATAAACCCCCGGCCGATCCGTGGGGTGGGGCGCGAGCGGTCGATGGATCGAGCAGCGCTACCACGACGACGTCCACCAAGCGCAAATCGAACTAGCGGCCCGATCCTCGCATTCGCACCTCGTCGCCAGTGGTCAGTTCCGACCTTGCGATCAGGTAGTTGCCAATGTCGTGTTCGCGTCATCGGGCTGCGTGAAGTTCGGGCGGCCGAATCGAGAGGTTTGGTCGCCCGTTCGATTCCTTTGCGCGGTTACAGCGTCTTCAGGTATTCGATCAGCTCATAACGTTCATCGTCGCTGAGCAGGCGACCGATGACGCCGGGCTTGCCGGGCCCGGGTGTGCCTTCCAGCGAATGGCCGAGGTTGCTGTTGCCCGGCATCGGCGTTCCATCCGAGTTGGTGGCAGAGAACAGCGTCTCGCCATGACGGCACGCCGGCTTCTCGCCGGCCTCAACCCGAAAGCCGACTTGCTGCGGGTCGAAGTCGCGCAGGCCCATGCAGAATTGTTTCGGCCGCTCGGCGGCGGGTTTGAGCATCCAATAGAGCGAGGGTACCGATCCGTTGTGCAGATATGGCGCCGTGGCCCACACCCCGTTCAGCGGACGGGCGCGATAGTGGGTTTCCCTGGCATTGCCGGGATTGGGGCAATTCCTTCGCGAGCGCCACAGCTCCTGCTTCTGCTGATCCGACAAATGTTTGTCTTCCATCCATTTCTGGGCGGCCTTGTCGACGACGTCCATCAAGGCGAGCGCAAACGGCACGCCGGTGGAGAACGTCGGAATGCCGGTACATCCCCAGGACTTTCCGAGATCACGGGCCGGGTCGATGTCGAGGAAACCTGGCAACTCGACTGTTCGCAACATCAGGACGTGAGCCTGGCCCGGGTCGGTGCCCATTCCGCCGACGCCTTTCTGAACCTCATCCAGCACCGGACCGTCTCCGTCTTTTTTCAACTGAGGCGAGGTCCAAAAACTCTTGTCCGGAAATTGTTTGTCGAATAGCGGGTCGTTGACCGGGCCGAGATGACACTCGGCGCAGATCTCGGCATAGATCGTGCGGCCTTTGGCGACCCGCGTCGCGTCGATCTTCCAGGCTGGGTCGTCTGCGAAAACATCGGCCGGCCATTTCGGCGATTTCAATCCGCCGAATTCCGGTGGGCTTTGCTTGAAAGGATCTGGCCCCCGCAACATCGCTTCGATGCTTGCCAGATTCTCGATGTCGACCGAGGACCGGAAAAGAGCTCCAGGTGCGTTGTCAGGCGAGAGGTTGATCAGCGCGGAGACGCCGAGCGCCTCGCCGGCATTACGAATGAGCGGCTGCTCGATCGAGGCATCATACTGCGCCCACCAGAACCACGGGACGGTCCAGATCGGCGGAAAGCTGACCGGCGCATCGCGAACGTGCAGGTTTGCCTCGGGCGCGGAAACGCCGCTTGCGACCAGATCGGTATAGAAGACCTGATTGCCGATCCGGTTCAGCGCGTCGAGCCGGCCGTAACCCTCTTCGGTATCCTGCTGGTGCACGCGGTCGTACAAGTTCGTCAACGTGGTTGCCTGCGCCTTGACGAAGGCCCCTGCGTCCGTGAGTCCTCTCTTCAGTTGCGCACGGTCCGCCTCGCCGGCGTTCGGACCGAGCACGCGCGTAGCAAAACGATTGAAGCGGCTCGGGAAAATCAACGTATAGGCAATGGAGAGACCGGTCGCCTTTTCGAGGTTGAGCAGGTTCACCATCGCCGGGCCGCCGTCGAAGCGGATGCTGGTGCCCTTGTAGCGGATGCTGCCGGAGTGGCAGGCCGCGCAGGTCAGTCCGATCAGGTCCGGTTGAGGAACGCCCGTCACGGGATGGCTGGCCCCGGTCAGACGCGCAAAGCCGACTGGAAGGCCGTCGGTATTCTCGACCGGCCACTTGCCGGTCGCTGATTTTGTCGATGCCGACGCACGGGCTGGCTCGGCATAGCCATAGTGTTGCAGCGTCGCTTGATCGGTATGGACGGTCTTTGGACTTGGGATAAAGCCGAAGCGTTCGAGATAATCGCTGTCGCTCAGCAAACCGGGCCGCGAGAACAGGTAGAGACGCGGCTGCTCCAAAGCCACGAACCAGGCATAGGGCACCGGAAAAGTCTTGGTGCCCTGGCTGACATGATGAAACCAATGGCGATCCTCCAGCGACCAGTTCTGATCGAGCCAGCGCGCGGTCTTGACCGCGGGCAGGTCCGGTAACGGAGGAGGTAATAGCTGCGAGAGCTGCGCGATGGGCCCGGGCATGGCCGCCAGGAAGGCCCGAAGCGAATCCGGAAACTGGGTGATGGCAAGTCCGAGCAGCAGCACCAACGCGATAGCAGTGCCGGCAACGCCTTTGGCAAGTTTGACAAGACGGCTTGGCGGCACGGGTCCAGCGGCCAGCCGTGCTGTGATGCGTGCGGGAAATTTCCGTTCCACGAACAGCGTGCGGACTTCCGCGACGCTGAGATAACGATCGTCGCCTTCGCCCTTGCCCATGATTTTGAGCAGCACGGGAAATTCGGCATTCATCATGAAACGGTCGATCCGCCGCCGATGTCCTTTGCCGCGGGCGAAATTTGCGTCCATGAAGGCGGTGATCTGTCTGGCGTTGAGCCCGCGTTCGGTGCTGCCATCATTCGGGTCGGCGTAGTCCTTGCCGAAGGTCGCAAGGCGCGCGATCTCGGATTCGTCCACCTGACCGTCAACGGTGAGAATGCGCGAGCCGACGCCGTGCTTGTCGAGGGGGCCGTTGCGCAGCTCGTCGAGATCGGCTCCTGACCACCAGCTCTTGAGGGCGCGCAGCGGGTTAAGCCCGTTGGCGAAGAGCGCGACGAAATAGATTTGCATTCCTGCAATCCGCTCTCTCAGGCCTTTCTCGCCGGTCGCAGCTTCAATTGTCCCGGTCAGTTTCGGCAGCGGCACGGTGTGCCCGTCGACATAGCCGCCTGCGACGAGGCCGCGCAAAAACGGGCAGGGATTGTTGGGCGAGACGGGAATTGATTGGCCGCTGCCGGCAGGCGCATTGGCGTGCGTATCTGACATAGCCTTCGGTCCTTAAAGATGCGGCGTTGCAAAAAGAGCTGGTCCGAGCTTTCATTTCGAAGCGAAGCTCGGCCGAAATCAAAGCAGACATTCTACTTTTAGTTGTAGAGTTGGAATCGAATTGTCGTCAATTCTACGCAGCCAGATCGCGCGGCGCAATTTGCCAGCTCACATATGCGAGCGGCCGGTCTCCTCCGAACAGGCGAGACTGGATCTAGTTTGAAGGGACGCCGGCTTTCAAAAGCCCTTCGCGGTAATGAGCAATGTCGGCGGGGTTTTTCCAGCGGAAATTCCGCAAATGTCGTTCAACTGTCATTGACGGGAAGCAGTTCAAGAGCACCGCGGTGGCTTTTGCGGCCTCTTCGCGTCGACCGGATTGCGCAAGTGCGGCGGTCCTGACCGAGAGCACCTGGAGATGATTGGGATTGAGGTACATGGCCTCGCGCGCCCACGACAGACACGCGTCATATTGCTTCAACAGATAATGGCTGAACGCGAGCAGCGCCGTCCATTTGTAGCGTGGGTCACTGTTGCCGCGCTGCACGGCGGTGGAGAACAGTTCAATGGCTTGTTCATGTTCACCGCGAGAGAAATGGCAGATGCCGAGAACGCCGCGCGCACCCATATCGTAGGGATTCAAGCGGACCGACCTCTTGGCCGCATCCATGGCGGCGTCGTGATTTCCCTCCATCGCATGCATATAGGACAAGAGGCCGAAGGCGAAGGAGGAGCGGGGGTCCAATTGCACGCTGCTTTCGGCAAGGCACATCGCCTCGCTCCATAGCGCCCGGGTGCTCTTGATCCACCCATATTGCACGCCTTGCACCATGATCGTGGCGAGATAGGCGCGCGCAATCGCCAGCGAGGGATCGAGATCGATGGCCTGTCTGAACAGATCGATCGATTGTTCGAAATCCGCTTTCGTGTGTCTGTAATAGTGCGAAAGCCCCTTCAGGAACCGGTCCCACGCCGTTGGATCGGCTGACGGGCGGCCTGGCGCCGACGCTTCGGCGCGGAAAATTTCAGGTGCGATCGCCGCCGACAGATTTGTGGTGAGCTCGTCCTGCATGGCAAAGAGGTCACCGATATCGCTGTCATATCGGTTGGCCCATAATTGCTCGCCGCTTTCGGGCGCAATCAGCTGCGCCGTTACCCGGATCTTGTTGCCGGCCCGCCGCACCGAGCCCTGGATCAAATAAGTCGCGTCGATTTCGCGCGCGATCAGGCGCGTCGAAAGATCTTTGCCTTTGAACGAGAATGTCGCGTTTCGGCTGAGGACCCGGAAAAACGACTGCAGCGACAGCGCGTGGATAAGGTCTTCGGTCAAGCCATCAGAGAAATACTCTTCCGCCTGGTCGCTGAGGTTGACAAAGGGCAGCACGCCGACGATCGCGGTCCGGTACTGGGCCGGCAGGTGCGACTTGTGGTGAAGGTCGCTGCCCGGGGCTTCCGATCCGGCCGGGTCCCAGGTCCATACGCTGATCGCTTCCTCGATGTTCTTGAAGCGGCGGGTGCCGGCATCGACCAGGGGAACGCGAATGTGCTTGTTCGCCTCCTGATAGGCTTTGCCGGAAACAGCGACCCCGCCTGGCGTGGCAACGGATTCCAGGCGTACGGCGATATTGACCCCGTCGCCGAACACCTCGTCTTCATCGGCCATCACGTCGCCCATGTGAACGCCGAGACGAAACTGCATCAGCCGGTCTGCCGGCAACTGACTGTTGCGTTCGGCCATCAGGGTCTGGATTTCGATCGATGATTGCAGCGCGCCGACCACGCTGGGATATTCAAGCAGGAATCCGTCGCCGGTATTCTTCACCAGGCGGCCACCGTGGTTGAGGATGATGGGATAGATCGCGCTGCGATGCGCCTTGAACGTTGCGTGAGTGCCTTCCTCGTCGGTGCCCATCATGCGCGAGTAGCCGGCGACATCAGCGCAGACGATGGCGGCCAGGCGTCTCTCCATCCTCAACTTGTCTCCTGTGGTCCGTCAATGCCCGTTCGACGTACATCAAGGTAAGCGGTTATGGAAGCGAATCCAATGACCTAAAGTGTGGACGCGGTGATCACCCGTGCGGGTGATTAGCCGTGAACAATGGCCTTGGCGATCATGCAATGAATGCCCTTGGAACCGTTGACCGTTTGCGTGACCCGCAGGTCCGCCGCCAGGCTGCATAGTGTGTAGGCGTCTTCGCGCGACAGGTTCCGTTTCTCGCCGATCAGCACGATCATGTCGCGCAAAGCCCTGACCACGCACTGGTCGAGATCGGGATCCATGGCCATCGTCATATAATGGGTCGGCGTTTCGGCGCGCGGATAATCGAGTTTCAGGTCTTTTCGCAGGGTCAGCTTGAAACGGCCCTGCAAGGCGGTTTCGATCGCCGTGACGCAGACTTCACCGTCGCCCTGAACGCCGTGGCCATCGCCGCAGGAAAACAACGCGCCCGGTACGAAGACCGGCAGATAGAGTTTGGCGCCCGGCGTCAGTTCCTTGTTGTCGAGATTGCCACCCATCGCACGCGGAACAAGTGAGCTGATGCGGCCCCAGGCTGGCGGCGGCGCCACCCCCATCACGCCGAAGAACGGCGAAAGCGGCAATTCAAGTCCCCAGGGCATCCGCCCCACCATCCGGGTTCGGTCCAGCGGAATGTTCATCAGCCGCGGCTCGTGAAAATCGTCCGGCAAGGTGCCGGCCAGCGGCCGGATCAGATTGTAGCCCCAGTCCTGGCGCAGCTGGATGTCGAGGATGTCGACCTCGAGCACGTCGCCGGGGACAGCACCGGCGATCGCCACCGGGCCCGTCAGGATGTGGCCAGGCACCATTCGCTCGCTTTTGGCATGAACCGCATCAAGTTCAGGCGGAACATGGAAACGGCTTCGGTCCGGAACCACCTCTG
>NZ_DASSRP010000233.1:0-20744 GCF_035701725.1 Bradyrhizobium sp. | reverse complement strand
CCGTCAAGCGCACCAACGCGCAATCGACCGTTCGCGTGAACGAAGACGTTCTGGCCTCGGTGCTGCGCGTCGCAGGTACTCTCGCCAGCAAGATCGACGCGGTGGCTCCCAGCATCGACGGCCTTCTGGGCATTAAGGGTGTGATCGAGGTGGTCGAGCCTGAGGCTGACGAGGCCGAAGACAAGGCTGCGAAGGATGCCGCAGCGGCGGCCTTCGATCAGGCGCTTACCAACCTTGTCGAGATGCGCCGGCGAGAGGGAACTGCGCTCGGGCAGATCCTGTTGCAGCGGATGGACGAGATCGAGCGGTTGGCGAGCAAGGCTGAGAGCGCGCCGGGACGCAAGCCGGAAGCAATCAAGGCGCGGCTTGCCGAGCAGATCGCCATGCTGATGGAGACGTCCGATCGCTTCGATCCCGATCGTCTCAGCCAGGAAGCGCTCCTGATCGCGGCCAAAGCCGACATTCGCGAAGAACTCGACCGTATCGCCTCTCACATCGCGCAGACACGCGACATGATTGCCAAGGGCGGCGCGATCGGACGACGGCTTGACTTCCTCGCGCAGGAGTTCAACCGCGAGGTCAACACCTGCTGTTCCAAGTCCAACGATATCGAGTTGACCAATACCGGCCTTGAAATGAAGAACGTGGTGGAGCAATTCCGCGAGCAGGTCCAGAATCTGGAATGATGCATGGCGGACGGAGGGCGATGCGATGTCGGTTGAACGGCGCGGATTGATGTTCGTGTTGTCTTCGCCGTCAGGTGCCGGCAAGACCACGTTGTCCCGGCTTTTGATCGAGCGAACACCCGGCCTCGAGATGTCGGTCTCGGCGACGACCCGACAGATGCGGCCGGGTGAAGTCGATGGGCGCGACTATCTGTTCGTCGATCAGCCGCGTTTCAAGGAAATGGTTCAGCGCAACGAACTTCTGGAATGGGCGACCGTCTTCGACAACAGCTACGGCACGCCGCGGGCGCCGGTCGAGACGGCGCTGTCGGGAGGGCAGGACGTGCTATTCGACATCGACTGGCAGGGCACGCAACAACTGCGCGAGAAGGCGCGGGCCGACGTGGTCAGCGTGTTCATCCTACCGCCGTCGGCTGCGGATCTGGAAAAGCGGCTGCATAGCCGCGCCCAGGACAGCGACTCGGTGATCCGATCGCGCATGGCACGCGCCAGTCACGAGCTGAGCCATTGGGCGGAATACGACTACATCGTCATCAACCATGACATCGATGACGCCTTCGCCGAAGTTCAATCGATCCTCAAGGCGGAGCGACTCAAGCGGGAGCGCCGCATCGGCCTGACGACGTTCGTGCGCGAATTGCAGCGACAGCTGGAGAAGTAGCCCTAGCGCCGCGCGCGTCGGGGGCCACGTTGGGCGAGTTCTGGCGCGGGACGGCGCGAGACTGTTGCGCTGGCAACGCCGCGGGCAAATCGCGGCCGGTAATCGCGATGATCTTCGATCGGATCCGACAACACAATGCGATCGTCATCGGTTGTCTCCCAGATCGGTCCACGCGCAGACGTCGCCTTGCGGCGGCGTACGCGCTTGCGGTAGCGCCGCGCGACGATGGCCGCAGCGCCAACGAACCCCAGCGCACCCAGCGTTGCGACGATCAGAGCCGGGATCATTGCCGGCCGTATCGGCCCCGGCATACCGGGGACCGACTCGGCCGCTGAAGCTGCCGCCGGGGCGACGGTCTCCGGTTGAGCGGTGTTGGTGGCCGTATCCGCCGCCGCAACTGCCGTTTTCGGAATTGGACTTGCCGGCGGTAATTCCGGCCAGCGCGTGGCCACGGGTGGGGCATTCCAGACCGAGTTGTTCGGTGCTGCGGCCTGGCTAACGGCGGGGTCTGCCGGATTGCCGCCAGTCACAGGTAAATTGGCTGTTGGAGCATCCTCGCGGGCTGCAGCGCGCGGCCGCAGTTCAGCGCGCGCATCGGCAAGCGATGGCTTTGTGGCCGGCTGCGGCGCCCGCGGGTTCGGTTCGGGAACGGCCTGAGCGATCGAACCGTCTTCGCGCCGCAGATACCAGCAATTGCGCTTGTTGGCGTGATCGATGCGGTAGCGCCAATGGCTGCCCGCAGGCGTGTCGCCCTTCGGGCTGGTTAGACAATTGTCCGATGTTACCGGCTCGGCCTGCGCCAACATGACAAGTGGGATACCCGCAAGAATGTTGACGAAAATGGCGGACGCAATTCTTGCGGCTCGTCTTGGCATACGCAACTCCGGTGAACGCAACACGTTTCACCTGCGAAACTCGCCAAAAAATGGGGTCGCAATGCGCCGCAAATCCGGACAGCATTGGGCTTAATTCGGGCTGCGTCCCGCGGCCTTCAAGACACGCTGCGGACGAAGATTTTGAGGCCTTGTTTTTTCCGTTTGAGAGCTAGTTTTTCAGCATAACGCGCCCGACGACTTGTCCGGCGCGCAAGGCATCAATCCATTTCTGGACATCGGCCATTGGTTCTTCCCGCATCGGGGTCGGCTTGATCTTGCCGGCTCGTGCCAGCGCCATGAGTTGATGCGCCTCGGCGAGCGTGCCGACCATGAAACCTTCGATCGTCATCCGCTTGTAAACCCATTGCACCATGGGCAGGCTGAAATTGCCGCCCATCAACCCGGAGACCACGACCTTGCCGCCGCGCGCCAGCACCGAAACCGCGAACGCCATCGATTTTTCGCTGCCGGCAAAATCGACGATCTCGTCAAACCCGCCTTCGGTTTCCTTGAGGATACGCCGGCTGATCTCCGGCTCGGACGGATCATAGGCGAAAGCCGCACCGTTCTTGAGCGCCGTCTCGCGAGCCGCCGCGCTCAAGTCCGCCACGGTGATCGGCTGCTTGAACATGGCCTGTGCGAATGAAAGCCCCATCATCCCGACGCCGCCGAGACCGATAAGCAGGAGATTGCGCTGCCGCGGGCGGTCGGCGAGCCGTTTCAAGGCGCCATACGCGGTGACGCCTGAACACATCAACGTTGCGGCCTGAGTGACGGGCAGCGGATCGTATTCCAGCAGATACTTTGCATCCGGAACCAATACGTGGCTGGCAAAACCGCCGTCGATGGTGACGCCGAGGAACCGCTGCTTGGCGCAGAGATTTTCATCACCCGCCTGGCATTCGCGACATTGTCCGCAGCCGATCCAGGGAAAGACCGCGCGCTTTTTGCCAATCAGATCCTTCGGCAGGTCCTGCCCGACTTCCTCGACCACGCCCGCGATCTCATGTCCAAGCGTGAAGGGCAGCGTCATGCCGCGCGTGGTGTCGAGCTTCTTGCCGCCGCCGAGATCGGCATAACCGTCCTGGATATGAAGATCGGAATGACAAAGCCCGCAGCATTCGATCCGGACCAGAACTTCCCGTCCCGAAGGTTTCGGCGCCTCGACGACGGTTTCGCACAGCGGCGCATCGAACTTGACGAGGGATTGGCGGCGCATGAGCGGCATGAAATCTCTCCGAGAGGATGGTCAGCTAGTGCGGCGAATTCGAAGTTCCTATGTTATCGCGGCACGTTCGTCCAGGAACTTCAAATTCGAAGCCGCACCGCATCCATGAATCGTTGAAACTGCCGTGAATTCCGAAGTCGGCGTCAGAGGCAATCATTTGCGAGCCTCGGCGCCGGTGTTGCGCATATGGGTCAATTCCCGCGCCATCGCAACGAAGCCGCTCACGGGAATGGTTTCGGGACGCCGTGTCTCATCGATGGCGGCTGCCGCGACCAGCGCTGCAGGATCGACGCCCAGGGATTTCAGACTCTGCCGCAGCATCTTGCGGCGCTGGCCGAAAGCAGCCGCCGCAACCTGTTCAAGCGACCGGCGATCGCAGGCTTCCGGGGCCATACGGGGTATCAGCCTCACGACCGAGGACGTCACCTTGGGCTGAGGCACGAAAGCTGCAGGTGAAATGTCGAACAGAATCTTCGTCTCGGCGCGCCAATTGGCGAGCACGCCGAGTCGCCCATAGGCCTCATCGTTCTCATGCGCCACGATACGTTCGGCGACTTCGCGCTGAAACATCAGCACCATCATGTCGTACCAGGGTGGCCAGGGTTCGATCGAAAGCCAGTCTATCAGCAGCGCGGTCGCGATATTGTAGGGCAGGTTGGCGACGATCTTTGCGCGCGTCGAGCCGAGCCAGGCGCGCGGGTCGAAATGCTGGGCATCGGCGCAGACGAACTCCAGCCGTCCCGGATATCGCTGCGCGATTTCTTGCAAAGCGGGAAGGGCGCGTTCATCGCGCTCGACCGCGATCACGTGGCGCGCGCCCATGGCGAGCAGCGCGCGCGTCAATCCGCCGGGGCCGGGCCCGATCTCGATGACGGTGGCATCCTCAAGCGGGCCCGCGGCCCGCGCAATTCTCGCCGTGAGATTGAGGTCGAGCAGGAAGTTCTGCCCGAGCGATTTGCGGGCGGAGAGCGAATGCCGGCGAATGACCTCGCGAAGCGGCGGAAGGTCGTCGATCGCGCTCATGCGCGTTTTGCTGCCGCCATGCGGGCAGCCAGACGGAGCGCTGCGATCAGACTGGAGGGGTTCGGCTTATCGGTCCCGGCGATGTCGAACGCCGTGCCGTGGTCGGGCGAAGTGCGAATGAACGGCAGTCCGAGCGTGACATTGACGGCGTCTTCGAACGCCAGCGTCTTGATCGGGATCAGCGCCTGGTCGTGATACATGCAGATGGCGCAGTCATAACTGCGCCGCGCCGCATCGTGAAACATGGTATCTGCCGGCAGCGGACCGCGGATGTCCAGACCCTCGCTGCGCAACAACTCGACGGTCGGCGCGACGATCGTCTTCTCTTCGGTCCCCAGTGAGCCATCCTCGCCTGCGTGCGGGTTGAGGCCGGAGACGACGAGCCGCGGCCGCGCGATTCCGAAGCGGGATTTCAGGTCGGCCGCCACGATGCGTGCGGTCGAGGCGATCAATTCGCTCGAAAGCTGCGCCAGCGCTTCGCGAAGCGAGACGTGGATCGTGACAGGCACGACGGCAAGCGCAGGGGACCACAACATCATGACCGGCTGCGGTGCGGAATCTTTCGTTGTCGCGAGCTCCGCGAGATATTCGGTGTGGCCGGGGTGACGGAAGCCGGCGCGATAGAGCACGTTCTTGGCGATCGGGTTGGTCACGACGGCGCTCGCCCGGCCGGCTACGACGTCCTTGACCGCCTTGCGGATCGAGGCGAGAGCGGCGCCGGCGCTGCTGTCGTCGGGCTGGCCGGGCCGGGCGGTGACAACGTGCCCGGTAGGAACCACCGGCAAGGCTTGGGAGAAGGCGTTATTGACATCTTCAGGGCCGACTTCCGCGATCTTTACCGTCAATCCCAAGGCCCTTGCGCGGCGATCGAGCGCGGTCGCATCGCCGAGCCAGTAGAAGGCGGGCAGGTTGAGATCGGCGCGGCGAAGCCAAGCCTTGAGCGTGATGTCGGGGCCGATCCCGGCGGGTTCGCCCGATGTCAGCGCGATCGGCTTTGTCATCTGTCAAAATATTCTGTTATTGGGTCTTCGGGTATTCGATCATCGCGGCAGCGCGCACCTCCCGCAAATACGACTTCGACTTTGCCTCGTATTTCGCGGCGAACATCTTCTCCCGGATTTCCCTCTTTTTCGGCGTGTCGACCTTGGTCGGTTCCCGCGAACATAGCGCGACCATCTCGACGCCCTGCTTGGTCACCTCGGGCGGGGTCAGGTGGCCGATTTGCATGCCGTCGAGGACCTCGCGAAGCGGGGCCGGGATGTCCGCCGAAGTCTTGGTGACGGACTCGCGGATCGCCGCGTTCGGCATCGCCTTGAAGAAGGCGTTGGCCTCGGTGCACGACTGAATACGCGCGCGCAGAGCTTCAGCTTCCTTCTTGCGGTTTTCCGTAACTTCCGGCGCTGAGCCGCGTGGCACGATCAGCACGATCGGCTGCATCTTGTATTCCATGCCTTGCGCCGCGTCCGGCTTCTGCTCGTCGCCCTGTTCCTTGGCGGCATTCTCCACGTCTTTCTCGCCGACCTGAAGGCTTTCCTTGTACCGGCCGCGGACCAGATTACTCCAGACCATGTCGGTCTTGATCCGGGCCTTGAGGGTATCGGGGCGGATACCCTGGCTCTCCAGCGACTTGGTCAGCGCATCGGGGGTGATACGCATGCGTCCGGCCATGGCTGAGTAAGACTGGTCGACCTCCGTCGCGGAAGGATCGATGCTGAACTTCTTTCCTTCCCGGAGCTTGACCTTCTCGTCGATCAACTCGTTGATGACGTCCTTGCGGTCCGGCATCTTGTGGGTGCTGAGCATGAGCAGCTTGGATCGCTGCTCGATGTCGTAATTCGTGATCGGCTCGCCGTTCACCATCACTGCGACCTGCGCGTGGACCGGCGACGACGATCCCACGGTGAGTGCGAGGGCCACGCTGCAGCCCAGAATGAGCGTTGAAAGCCGGTTAAGGAGGGCAACGGTCATGGTCATTTTGGCTATGTTAGTCCGAATTCGGTGAAGCAGGTTTGACGTATTTCGCTCCCAGGGAGAACCCGAAACCACACTGGAATCATATAATTGCCGATGGTCCTCGATCCCAGTCAAGAAGACCTTTGTCGGAAATCGGGCAAAAGCTTTTCGCTCGGATCATACCGCATCGGCAATATCGTCCGTGAGGTCCCCGGTGCGGCCCGCTAGTTGCCCGTCACGCCCGAGTTGGCGATGGTCCGCAGCCCGAACGAAAACATGAAGGCGTGGCCCAGGATGGGCGGCGAGGCTGCCGTCGCATAGGAGTACGAGGTGACGTAGTTGGCGGCGAGGACGAAGCAATCGTCCACATATCCCGCGCCGACGACGTATTGGTTGATCTGATTGGCGACCAGATCCCAGCGCGCAGCGCCCGTCGCAACCCAGTTGGTTGCAAGCTTGACCGAACCGGAAAGCAGAACGCCCTCACGGCGCGTCAGATATCCGATATCGGGCTGTGCGGCGTAGTCGCCATACAGCACGCTGACCGACCAACGGTCGAAGTTGGCCCTGGCCTCGGCTTCGAAGCGCTCGACGTCGCCGGTCGCCTGGTCGAAGCGCGCACGCGTCGCAACCGTATAGGTGCGGTTTGGCGAATAGCTCAAGCTCGCGACGTAGTCTGATTTCGGGGTCTGCAGGCCTGAATCGACCGCGGTATTGGTCACGTCCTGCACCGCAAAGGAGTTCATTCCGAACAGCTGATAGGACTGACCGAATACTGCGGTAACCGATCCGCCACGATCGAACTGGGTGGTTGCCTGAACACCGGCATTGGCCCGCCCGCCGCCTTCGACCCGGTCATATCCGGAGAACTTGTCGACACTAAACAGGTTCGAAGTGTCGAAGGTCATGCTCTGCGAGTCTTCGTTGGGCAGCTTGCCCGCATAGGTTTCGTTCGGTCGGATAATGACCTGCGCGATCGGCTCGATGGTGGTCGATCCCCATGACTGAACGTTGATGAAGGGGTAGCGATATTCGAGGCCGACGGTCGGCATTACACGCAACGCCTGCGTGTTGCCGGTCGGCAGGAAGCTCGAGACGCCGGGTTGATTCGAAATGTCGGCGTTGATGGCATCGGCGCGCAGGCTGGCAAACGGCGTCCAGATTTCGCCGACCGAGTCGGTGAACGAGCGCCGCCAATCGACTTCAGCCGACAGGCGCGTGTAGGTCCCGGGCATGCCCCGAAGCAGACAGTTCTGGCGCGTAATGTTCTGGGCGGTATCGGCGGTGGGATTCAGGCATGCCCCTGTCGCGGCCGCCGCCGGATTGATGGCGTCGAACACGCCGCTGTCGCGGGTCAGATTGGTGAAGTTCGTCTTGTAGCTGACTTCGCCGCCCAGCACCGAGTGATTGATCGTGTTCGAATAGTCGATCACCGGCCAGACCACCGGCACCTGCGACTGATTACCCGAAAGGCTGAGGTAATAGATCGTGCGTGCGTCGAAGTAGCTGCGATTGCCGACGCCGGTCAGGAAAAGCTGCGACGGCGCTTCCGTCGGCAGAGCGAGGAACGAGTTGTACGGGTCTCGGTAAACCGAGAGACGGTAGTCCGAGAGGAACATGTAGTCGGAGAGCGCAACGCCTTCCCAGCCCCAGACCCATTTGTCGTTCAGGGCGAATTCACCCTTGGTCTCGATGCCGCCGCGGAACTGGCGGTCGCCCGGCTGACCGGCGAAGGCGCCCGGATCGAGTTGGTCGATACCGTAGGCGCGAATTTGATAGGCGCCGTCCATCAGGCGCTGACGGAATTCGCCTTGGAGCAGCACGCCCTGTTCCGTCATAAAGCGCGGGTTGAAGGTGGCGTCATAGTCCGGTGCCAGCGCGAAATAATACGGCGTCTCGAGACCAAATCCGTAGGTCGCGTTCGTCGTGTAGGTCGGCATCAGGAAGCCGCTCTTGCGCTTCACTGTTGGATCAGGTGTCGAGAAATAGGGGATATAGGCCAGCGGAACGCCAAAGAATTCCAACTGCGCATTCTCGAAGTAGAGCATCTTGTCGATCTGGTCGTGGATGATCCGCACGCCCTTGACCTGCCACAGCGGTGGCTTGCTTGGATCGTCCTTACAGGGTGCGCACGCCGTGTAGACACCGTTTTCGAAAACCGTGTAGTTGCCGCTGGACCGGTCGGCTCGGGTTGCTGCCATGTGCGTGGCGTCGGCCGTATCGACGTGGAGCGAATCGACGAAGCCGTCGCGATAGTCGTCGCTGAGGTCGAGGACGTTGGCATAGGTGATCTTGCCATCCACGTCGGTCATGCGGATGTTGCCCTCGGCATGCAACCGCTTGGTCTTCTGATCGTAGATGACCTTGTCCGCCTCGACGCTCGTTCCGTTGTAGAACAACTGCACGTTGCCGACCGCCGACACCCGCGAATTGTTGTAGTCGTAATCCACCTCGGTGGCCTGCACGAGCATCTGCCCGTCATTGGCGGGGCGCTGCGTCACCGGCTTCGGCGGCCGTGCATTGTAGGTGAAGCCCTGCGCGAAGGCGCTGGGGGAGGCGGCAAGTCCGATGAGCCCGGACAGCAGCAGGCATAACGCCACGGCGCCGAGGCGCACGACATTACGGCGCGCGTCAGCACCCTGCCGCACCGCAAGCAGCGTTTTGTGGAGGGCGGCAACCACAGCCACTATCCGTCCTCCTGGTACAACAAGGCCAAAAATCCGGTGAGGCCGCCAACGCATACGGGCAGCCACGCCGAAGCGATCGGATGCATCAACTCAGCCTTGCTCAAATCCTCAGTTACTTTCTGCAAAACGTAGAGCAGAAAGCCCGCGCCCACGCCACTCAAAACCATCTTCTGGACACCGCCCATTCGGAAGAAGCGCAAGCTGACGCTGGCGGCGAGCATAACCATGGCAGCCAGCAAAAAAGGCTGTGCAATCAACTTGTGGTACTGCAGCCTGTAGCCGGCCGTGGCGAATCCGGAGCTCTCGGAAGAGCGGATGTAGCCGGGTAGTTGCCAAAAAGACACAGTTTCCGGGGTGGAGAAACTGTTCCGGACCTGGGCCGGCGTGAGGGTCGTCGCGAGCGTGAAGCTGTCCTGGTCGACGGGCGGCCCATCCAGGGTGTAGCGGCGAACCGACTTGAACAGCCAGTGCCCTTCCTCAAGCGTGGCCTGTTGCGCCTCGATTCGCTCCTTGAACTGGTCGCTGCTGTCGAAACGGAACACGGTCAAACCCGTCAGCCGAACGCCCTGTTGCTCGCTGCGGGCGGCATTGATGATAGCCTGTCCGTCGCTGTTGACCTGGTTGATCCAGAAGCCGGCAGCATCCTGCACGCCACCGCCCGGCGCATTGCCGAACAGTTGCGCCTCCATTCGCTTTGAAAGCTCGCGAAGATAGGCCGACATCGGATTGTAGGCGGTGGTGGCGAGAACGCCGAGCACCAGCGCGCCGGCCAAGGCCGGCGCGATGAATTGCCAGGCTGACACACCGGCTGCGCGTGCGACCACGAGCTCCAATCGTCGCGAGAGCGCGAGGTAGCACGTCATCGCGCCGATCAGGATGCAAAACGGCATCAACTTTTCAAGCAGCTGGGGGACGCGGAATAGCGAGGTTTCGGCAACTGCGATCGCCGATACGTCGGGAAGCCCGGAGGTTTTCCGTACCATTTCGATATAATCGAACAGCACCAGCAGCACGAAAATCGCGGCAAAAACCCCGAGCGCCGAGACCACGAAGCGGCCGGCGAAATAGCGTCCAAGCGTATTGGTGACCATACTCATGCGATGGCAGGCCGCCTGAAGAGCCGCAGGATGCGTTCGTTCGACCGATTGATGGCTTCGATCAGGCCGGCCGGCGGTTCGATCACGACGCCGGCAATGATGATCCAGAGGCTGCCGCCGATTGCGGCAAACAGCATCAGATATTGAACGACGGCGGCAGCTGGCGATTTCACCGTCAGAACCGAGCAGGCAAATCCCGCAATCCGTACCCCAAGCGCCGCAAGAGCAGCGCCGCCGATCGAGAAGTTTCGGCTCTGGCGCGTCGTTCGCGGCGCGCCAAGGAAAGCAAAGGTGAGCGCTGCGAACGCGAACGGATAGATCGGCGACATGAAGCGATCATGCAGTTCGGCACGGAATTGCCCCTGCAACTGCTGATAAGTCGGGTCGGCCTCTTCGGGGGCGAGCAATTCCCAGAGATAGCGCTCGCGAATGCCGAGCGTGACGTCGTGGCCCTTGTTGAATTTCGACATGTCGAAGCCATAGCGTCCGAACGCGACCAGCGCGGGATCGCGTTTGCCGGCTTCGAAGCGCTCCAAATTGCCGTCCTCGAGAATCAGGAACGAGCCGTCTTGGTTCTTTACGACCGTGCCGTGGTCGGCGACGATGCTGACACGTTCCTTCGGATCACGGCGGTCATCGATGAAGATGCCCTTGAGCAGGCCGCCGGGCTGCCGTTCACGGATTCGGATGGTCAAGTTCTGATCGAGCTGGGCGAAGCGGCCGGGCTGCAGGACATTGGTCAGCACGTCAGCGGTGATCTCCGCGTCCCATTGCTTGATTCGCCGCAAGCCGTCGGGCGCCAGATACGCGCCGATAAAGGCAACCAGCAACGCCACCATGCAGGTGGCGTAGACGAACGGACGAAACAGGCGGGCCGGGGAGAAGCCGGCTGCGTTCATCACGATGATTTCCGAATCGGTCGCGAGCTTATTGAGTGTGTGCGAGACCGCGATCATCAAGGCGATCGGCGAGATAACCAGAACCAGCGATGGAATGACGAGACTGGTGATGCCCAGGAAGGTCAGGATGGTCTGCCCCTGACTGGTCATGAGGTCGATGCCGCGCAACGCTTGCGTAATCCAGATCACCCCCGTGAGGCTGATCAGAACCACCGCAAACGACGCCAGCGTCGTGCGAAAGATATACCTGTCGATCGACCCCATCGTTATCGCACGATCCCACCTTGGCGCGCCTTGAAGCGGGTTCGACCAACCCCGAATGGGGTCCTCATTGGCCGGTCCGCCGTTGTTCAGGCAGGCATTATTCTCTCACTACCATCCCTTTGATCCGTCAACAAAATGGCTTGGCCATGGCGGGCTTGGGATACGGTTAATAATTTGCCTTATGTGGCGTGGCCGCCACGGTCATTCGCGGGATTCGGGTCTCCCGCGAGGTCGCGGCATTCACGCTCCCGAAAGTCAATCCCATAGGCCATTAAATTCCAGCAATTTTGGATGGTGCTATGACCACAATGACCGCAAGGAGGGTGGTGCGGCAGCATGCGCAGGTATCAGAATCAGGCCGCCAGCGGCATCTCGCGTCCTTGGCTGCGGTGCAGGAATTGTTGATCGGCGGCGCTGACGCTTGGCAGCGCGGCGTCCGACGGGCCATAGTGGCCAAAGCACGCTCTTGATGGCTGGCTGATGCAGCCGGGAGGAGCCTTTTCGCCGACAGGCTGGGCCGGCGGGCCGCCTTATCACCAGCGACTGCCACTGAATTCTTGGAGGATCACCTTATGACCGACGCCGTCAAGGTCGGCTTTGTTTCATTTTCTGCCGCCCCAAGCGGAGTTTTGGCGGTCTTCTGCGATGACGCGCTCGGATTTGGTCCCGCAACCCGAAAGGTGCTGGGGGCTGCGGCCGGCTTGATCAAGCAAGCGGCCGAAACCAACCGATTCAAAGGCAAGAACGGCTCGGTTCTCGATATTTTGGCACCACAGGGGCTCAAGGCAAAACGCCTGATCGTCGTGGGGGCGGGCAAGACTTCCGACCTCAAGGACCATGACTTTCTCAAGCTCGGCGGCGCGGTGGCCGGCAAGCTGAAAGCGGGACGCGAGACCGTCGGCATCATCGCCGAACTTCCGAAAGGTCCCTTGAATGCCGAGCAGGCTGCGGCGATCGCCTCGGGCGTTCGGCTGCGCGCCTATACCTTCGATCGCTACAAGACCAAAAAGAAGGACGGCGAGGAGACCAAGTTGCGGGCCGATGTCTCGATCGCGGTCGGCGATGTCGCCGCAGCGCGCAAGGCGTTTGCGCCGAACGGGCACGTTGTGGACGGCGTCATCACCGCCCGCGACCTCGTGAACGAGCCGCCGAACGTGCTGTTTCCGGCCGAGTTCGCCCGCCGTGCTGGTCAGTTGCGCAAGCTGGGGGTTGTCGTTGACGTGCTCGACGTCAATGCCATGAAAAGGCTCGGGATGGGCGCGCTGCTTGGCGTGGCCCAAGGTTCCTCGCAGCCCGGTCGCACCGTGATCATGCGCTGGAACGGCGGCAAGCGCGGCGATCAACCGGTGGCCTTCGTCGGCAAGGGCGTCTGCTTCGACACCGGCGGCATTTCGATCAAGCCGGCCGGCAGCATGGAAGACATGAAGGGCGATATGGGCGGGGCGGCCTGCGTCGTCGGGCTGATGCAGGCATTGGCGGCGCGCAAGGCCAAAGCCAATGTGGTCGGCGCCATCGGCCTCGTCGAGAACATGCCCGACGGCAACGCGCAGCGCCCCGGCGATATCGTGACTTCGATGTCTGGCCAGACGATCGAAATCATTAACACCGACGCTGAGGGACGGTTGGTGCTGGCGGACGTGCTTTGGTACGTAGCCAAGAAGTTCAAGCCGAAATTCATGGTCGATCTCGCCACCCTGACCGGCGCCATCATGGTGGCGCTCGGAACCGAATATGCCGGCCTGTTCTCCAACAATGACGAACTGGCCGAGCGCCTCATCAAGGTGGGACGTGAGACCGGCGAGCGCGTCTGGCGCATGCCGCTCGGCCCCGAATACGACAAGCAGATCGATTCGCAATTTGCCGATATGAAAAACACGGGAACGCGCAACGGTGGCTCGATTACGGCCGCGCAATTCCTGCAACGTTTTGTCGACAATACGCCATGGGCCCATCTCGATATTGCGGGGACCGCAATGGGAGCGCCGAAGAACGAAATCAACCAGAGCTGGGGGTCCGGGTTCGGCGTTCGCCTGCTCGACCGCCTGGTCGCGGAGCACTACGAAGCCAAGCGATGACGGAAGTCCTGTTCTATCATCTGCAAGATGTCTCGCTGGAGAACGTGCTGCCGCCGCTGCTTGAAAAATCTCTCGAGCGGGGCTGGCGGGTGGTCGTGCAGTCGACGTCGGAGGAACGTACCGAGGTGCTGGACGCGCACCTGTGGACCTATCGTGAAGATTCGTTTTTGCCGCATGCGACCTCGCGCGTCAGCGACGTTGAGGATCATCCGATCATCCTCGTTGTCGAGGACGGCAATCCGAATCGGGCCAATGTGAGATTTCTGGTCGACAACGCGCCCTTGCCGGCAAATGCCGACGTCTACGACCGCGTAGTTTTACTGTTCAATGGCGATGATGCGGATGCGCTTACCGCAGCGCGTCAGGCCTGGACCGACTGCAAGGCGCGCGGATTCGACGTAACCTATTGGCAGGCCGACGAACGAGGCCGTTGGCAAAGGCGCGATTAACAGTTCCATGATTAATGATAATCTGTGGTATTGAAGGGCGGTCTTGTGTAAGGCCATCGTCATGCCGCAAAGTGATGGTCGGACAATCATTTAAGGCCGGGGTGAGATTTAGTTCGTCGTGCGCAACCAATACTTTCATCGGAAGTCGATTCTGGCGCTGCTGCTTGCCGCTCCCGTACTGGCCGGTTGCGGAGCGACAGCGTCCGATATTTTCGCGCCAGACATGTTATCGAAAGATGCCGAATGGTTTTCGCGCGGCAACCGTATCTTCATCAAGAACGTCTCGATCGAGACGCCGCCGCTGACGCCCGATAAGCCGGTCACGCCGGCAGACCTTGTCAGCTCCGACGGCGCCTGCCCGGGCATGACGGCCACGAATGTTCCGGCAAATGCCAATGCGATGACGGACGGCGCACCGGCGCCGGTACCTGTGAGCAACGGCACGGTGGCACTTGGCCATACCGAATGCGACGTCGTCCGCGGCATCGGGGCGCCGACCAGCGTCAACATCTCCAACAGCGAGCGTGGCGAGCGCCTCACGGTCATTAACTTCTCGCAAGGCGCGCGCGCCGGAATCTACACCTTTACCGCAGGCCGGCTGACCTCGATCGAACGCGGGGCCGAGCCCGTCGCGGAGCCGAAAGCCGTCAAGCCGAAGAAGAAAAAGTCGGCGCAGGCGCCGACCTGACCGGCCTCCGTCGCGTTACGCCGGGCGAACCGCCTCATCCAGCTCCGAACTCGCTGCCAGCCATTCCTCCTCGACCTGTGCGAGAGCATCGGCGGCGCTTGCGCGCGCCTTGCTGAGTTGGGCCGCCTGCTTCGGATCGCGCGTGAATAGATCCGGCAACGCGAGTGCCGCGTCGATCTTCTCGATGATGCCGCCTATTCTCGCCATCTCCGCCTCGGCCTGCGAGATCCGTTGTTTGAGCGGGATGCGCCGTTCCTTCGGCCGGCGGACTTCGGCATCGGGAGAGGTGTTGCGTTCCGCCTCACGCTCGCGCGGAGCGATCTTGCTGCCGCGCGACGACAACACGGTGCGCCGGTAGTCATCGAGATCGCCGTCATAGTTCGTCACGGTACCGTTCGCGACGACCCACAGCCGATCCGCGCAGGCTTCGATCAGGTAGCGGTCATGCGAGACCATGATGACAGCGCCGGGGAAGTCGTTGATGGCCTCGGCCAGTGCTGCGCGGCTGTCGATGTCCAGATGGTTGGTCGGTTCGTCCAGAATGATCATGTTGGGGCCGAAAAACGTCGCAAGTCCGAGCAGCAGGCGGGCTTTCTCGCCGCCGGAGAGATTTTTCACCAGCGTGTCGCCGGCCTTGCCCGAAAAGCCGATCGCGCCGGTGCGGCCGCGCACCTTGCTCTCGGGGGCATCTGCCATCAGTCTGCGGACATGATCATAAGGCGAAGCATCGACGTTGAGCTCATCGACCTGATGCTGGGCAAAGTATCCGACTGAAAGCTTGTCGGCCCGCGTGAGCTTTCCGGAAAACGGCGAAAGCCGTCCCGCCAGCAGCTTGACCAGCGTCGACTTGCCGTTGCCATTGGCACCAAGCAACGCGATGCGATCGTCGGTATCGACCCGCAGCGTCACACGGGTAAGCACCGGCTGTTTCGGATCGTATCCGACCGATACATCGTCGACGGCGATAATCGGAGGCGACAGCATCTTTTCCGGCCGCGGAAAGCTGATCTCGTGGACGTCCTGGGTGACCAGCGCGGTTACCGGCTTCATTCGCTCCAGCATCTTGACACGCGACTGGGCCTGGCGGGCTTTCGAGGCCTTGGCCTTGAAGCGATCGACGAAGGCTTGCAGGCGCTTGCGTTCCTCGGCCTGCCGCTTGGCGTGTTTGGCATCGAGTAGTTCGCGCGTGGCGCGTTGCTCCTCGAACGAGGAATAGCTGCCCTTGTAGAGCGTGAGCTTGCCGCGATCGAGATGTAGGATCTGATCGACTGATGTCTCGAGCAGATCGCGGTCATGGCTGATCACGATGACAGTCCGTGGATAGTTGGCGAGGTGGTCTTCCAGCCAGAGAGTGCCTTCGAGATCGAGATAGTTTGTCGGCTCGTCGAGCAGCAATAGATCTGGTGCCGCAAACAACGTCGCTGCAAGCGCCACGCGCATTCGCCAGCCACCGGAGAATTCCGAGCACGGGCGGTTCTGGTCTTCGGCGGTGAATCCGAGGCCACTGAGAATGGCCGCCGCACGTGCGGGCGCGGAGTGCGCCTCAATGTCGACCAGCCGGGTCTGGATTTCGGCAATGCGGATGGGGTCGGCCGCAACCTCCGCCTCGCGAATTAATGCCTCGCGCTCGCGATCGGCTTTCAGGACGACATCGACCAGCTTTTCCGGTCCGTTCGGCGCCTCCTGCGCCAGGCTGCCGATTTGCCAGCGCGGCGGGAGCGAGATGGTGCCGGTTTCGGTCGGCAGGTCGCCGCGAATGGCGTGAAACAGCGTCGATTTGCCGACGCCGTTGCGGCCGACAAAGCCGACGCGGGCGCCAGGCGTAATCTGCACCGAGCTGTGGTCGATCAGAAGGCGTCCGGCAATCCGGACCGAAATATCCGACAGGGAGAGCATGCGCGCTTTTCAGCGCGGGCCGCTCCAAAACGCAACCCGTATGTTGGTCGGGCCGCTTTGAAAGTCACCGGCGCCTGTTGCGCCCGGCCGCTAATGCGACTTTAGCCTATCGGCCTCGTCACGTCGGCGCAGCTCATCGAGCAGGTGATCCAGACGGGCGGAGGTGCCCGCAGCGTCAGGACGGAGGACCTGCTGGAGACGCTCACCCACGGCATCGCAGATCGATCGACTGGACCTGTGATCGAGCGGCTCGGTGTCATCGGTGGGTGGGTTTTTCATGACCGGTTCCGTGTCCTGACATTTGTTGGGTCAGGCGACGGCATACCAAGTCGTTTGGGATAAATTAGTTTCCGCGATGCTGTTGATTACGGGTCGCTTTCGCAAATTTTCGATGAAAAAAGAGGGGCTTCGCCAGGAAACAACCGGCGGCCCCGACCTGCGGAGATCGGGGCCGCCGGCGCTGCTTTGCGAGGCAGGTTCAGTAGCAGCGGTTGATCAGGCGCCAGCGGGGCCCAAACGGGGTCGGCACGAGGCGCCGTACATAGCAGCCGCCATAACCGTCGAAGTAGCCGGGGCCATAATAGACCGGGCCGCCGACAAAGAAGCGCGGACCGCCCCAGCCGTGGTGCCAACCGCCATACCATCCGCCGTGCCAGCCCCAGGCCGAGGCAGAGGTGGGGGCGAGCGCTGCGGCGCTCAGCGAAACTGCGGCAATCAAGCCAAGCGAAAGTTTACGAAACATCGTTGTCTCCTCAAGCTTGGGCGCTAGATGCGCCACCGGTTCGGACGATGAAAAACCTAAGCCTGAGCGCCTGAACAAAAGCGGGCCGATCGCTTCAGAAAGGGTTCATTTGGGTGAAATCGTCGTAATCCTTAATTCTCGTGATGGACCTGACCGGCCCATTTTCGGGGCATCGCCTCGCTTGCCGTGTACCGGCCGCACCGATATAAGCCCGCAAACTTCCATCGGCGCTTTTCAAGGGTGAAATATCATGGCGATCGAACGCACCTTCTCTATCATCAAGCCGGACGCGACGGCTCGTAATCTGACGGGCGCAGTCAACGCGCTGATCGAGAAAGCGGGTCTTCGTATCGTCGCCCAGAAGCGCATTCGCATGACGCGCGAGCAGGCCGAGACCTTTTATGCCGTGCACAAGGCGCGTCCCTTTTTCGGCGAACTGGTGGATTTCATGACCTCCGGTCCCGTTGTCGTTCAGGTGCTCGAGGGCGAAGGTGCCGTTCTCAAATACCGCGATGTGATGGGCGCGACCGATCCGTCAAAGGCCGCCGACGGCACGATCCGTAAGATTCACGCAAAGTCGATCGGCGAGAATTCGGTGCACGGGTCGGATGCTCCGGAAACCGCGGCCATCGAGATCGCACAGTTCTTTTCGGGAAATGAGATTGTTGGCTGATTGAACAGCGTCGACACGCTGTCTGAACGGTAGCCGCGGACGTCAGCGGTCCGCGGCTTAAAGGGGGCAGGCCGTGAGCTCGCTGTTGCAAGCGATCGATCCCGCCAATATCGGCGCATTCTTCGCCCAGATCCAAACTGACATGCACACGACCGCATTCTGGATTGCGGTCGGCAAGATCATCTGGATCAACGTGCTGTTGTCCGGGGACAATGCGCTCGTGATCGCGATGGCCTGCCGCGGCCTGCATGGGCGGCATCGGCTATGGGGCATGATCATCGGTGCCGGCATTGCGGTGGTGCTGCTGATTGCCTTCACGGGAATCGTCGCCACGCTGATGGCGCTGCCTTATCTCAAGCTCGTCGGCGGTCTCGCGCTGCTTGTGATCGCGGCGAAGTTGCTGGTGCCGGAAGACGAGGACAACGAAATCGCTGCGGGCGCCACGCTCTGGCAGGCAATCCGCATCGTGGTCATCGCCGATATCATCATGAGCCTCGACAACGTGATTGCGGTCGCCGCCGCCGCAAACGGTCAGCTCCCGCTCCTGATCCTAGGGCTGGCGGTTAGCATTCCCATGATCATCGCGGGCGCAGCCCTGATCATGATGGTTCTGGATCGCTTTCCGATCCTGGTCTGGCTCGGCGCACTGCTGCTGGGTTGGATCGCAGGCGATGTCATTGAAAGCGATCCGGCCGTTCAGCCCTGGCTGCACCAGTTGCTGGACGGCACGATTTCGCTTCACCTGGATGCGAAGTCAGTTGTTTTCGGCATGGCGCCGCATTTCGATCTGGAAGGAGAACTCGACGGCTATCTGGCTTCGATTCTCGGCGCGATCGTGGTGCTGGTGGTCGGGTCGGTCTGGCGGAGCCGAAAGCTGCGGCAGCTCGAGGAACCGGTGGAGGCAGCCTGAGAGGACTGATCTTCCCGGCAACTAACGCCGCACGATCGATCCGGAGCGGCCAACGAGACGCGCAAGCTGCTTGAAGCGGCTGCCGACGCGGTCGGCGACCAGATCGACGAGCTTGTGCTCGAATACGAGCGTCAGCTTGCGGCCATTGCTGCGGAAGTGGGTCGCAGGCAGCACGCCGGGCCGTGCCGCCGAGATCAGATGGGCGACACGGAAGGCTGCGCCGAGCATGCGGGCACGTTCCAGCATTGCCGGCGGTATCAACTCCTGCATCGTTGCCGGCGGCTCGTTCTGTTCGCTCAGGCCCGCATAGCGGTAGAAAACCGACAGCGCCACAAAGGCTCGGCCCTGATGGCTGATCGAACCGAAGTTTCCGTTGGTGATGAGATTGAGCGTCTCCTCGCCGCGATGATCGGGATGCACGCGCCATCCGATATCCGACAACAGACACGCCGCATGGCGCAGCCGGCGATCTTCCTCGGTCTCGCGCAGTTTCACGACCCGCACGAAGCGATCAGACCACTCGATCAATTCTTCGGCGTGCCGCGCTGAGCGAGACAGGAGCTCGTTGAGCTTCTGTGCGGCGCAGAGAAAGCCATCCTTGGCGCGCTCGCCTTCGGGGAGCATTTCGTAGAGCAGTCCTTCGCGCACGCCGAAAGTGGAGAAGACGATCGTCTTCGGCTGAACCACACGAATGATGTATTCGAGCACGAGCGCGGCATAAGCAAGCAGCGGTCGCCGCGCGTCTGCGATGGCTTCGATATTGGCCAGCATATTGGTTGCGACCAGGCGGCGTAACCGCCGGACAAAATCGAGTGCATCTTGCGCCGGTATCGAATAGCCGTGCATCACCCCGAGAGGGTATTCGCTCTGAATGATGTGAATACGCGCCAGGGCGCGCCAGGTGCCGCCGACCGCATAGAACGTCCGGCCGCGGCCGCCTCTGATTTGCGCGACATCGCCGAGCGCCGCCTTGACGATGCGTTCGGCGCGCTTCAGCGATTTGTGCGACAGATCCTGAAGCGCCAGGCTGCCGAGCGGCAGCGTCAGTCCGCCGCGGACACGACCGCCGTGCACGTCGATCAGTTCCAGCGACCCGCCGCCGAGATCGCCGACGATGCCGTCGGGCCGGTGCACGCCGGAAACGACGCCGAGCGCAGATAGTTTCGCCTCGCGCGGGCCCGACAGGATTTCGATTTTGGCGCCGCAAAGGCGCTCGGCCTTGGCAATGAAGTCAGGCCCATTGCTGGCGTCGCGACAAGCGGCGGTTGCGATCGCGTAGACGCGCCCGACCTGCATGACCTTGCAGAGCGCGCGAAAGCGCCGCAGGGCCGTCAGCGCCTTGGTGACGGCGTCAGGCGCCAGCAGCCCTGTCGACTGCACCTCGCGGCCGAGGCCGCACAGCGCCTTTTCGTTGAAGATCGTGATCAGACTGCGTGCCATCGCCTCGTAGACCACGAGACGCACCGAGTTCGAGCCGATATCGATGACTGCGACGCTTGACGCGCGCTTGCGCGCCCGCTTCACAGCCAGCTCCCATCATGACGAAGCTGGCTGACGCCGGGTGAGGCGACGCGGCGATGATTCCTGAAGCGACTTTCCACGGCCAGACAGACTCGGATTCGTCATGAAATAGTTATGCAGATTGAAGGATTCTTCGCCCTTCGCGGCCTTCATACGCGTTGAAGAACCGTCCGGCAATAACTGCCAGCTCTGCTCGGTATCCTTGAGGTTAGCCACCATGATCTGCTCGAGAACCTGCTGATGCACCGTTGGATTTTGTAACGGACAGAGGATCTCGACGCGGCGGTCGAGGTTGCGCGGCATCATGTCGGCTGACGAGATATACACAGCCGCTTTCGTGCTCGGCAGGCCTTGTCCCATGCCGAAGCAATAGATTCGCCCATGTTCGAGGAAGCGGCCGATCACCGACTTGACGCG